>CAZJDX010000006.1:0-144632 GCA_964544885.1 uncultured Flavobacteriales bacterium | reverse complement strand
AATAATCTGAAAATATTACTGATGAATTTTTACACGAGGTTATTAGAGGTTCCCTAAAATTGTTCTAAGGCTTTCTTTTTGAGCGCCTCATACTCTTCATTTTTTTCTTTCATTTGGCTGTGGTTATTTAAAGGTAAAAATTACTTTTACTTTTAAATAGCACAGTTCATTTTACAGTCTCTAATTAAAAGGTACGAGCAATTATTTTTGAATTGATTCGATTCTTGATTGGTTGTTTCTAATTACGTTTAATTCAGATGGAAAACCCGTTTGGCTAATAAAAATCATATTTTTTTCTAACAATTATGATATACCTTTATAAAAACAATAGCCATGAAAAAAAGTATTACCCTCCTGCTTGTGATTTTAAGCTTTCGTGTTTTTTCACAATCCTTTGGCCCGGATAAAACTGTCTTTCTTGATTCGACCTATGAAGTCCGGGAGCAATTTCTATCGGTCGCTTTTAACGGATGGATCTATAACGGCTTTAATTACCGTTCAACTCCGTTCCAGGGCTACAGGGTTCTTGTCTCTGCAGACAAGGGAGACAACTGGACGACCCTTATTGATTTCAGCGTTCCGGGCGCATCCGGCTGGTACCCACAAATTGTCGATATGCTGGTAGCCGGAACGGATACTTCTAATCTGAGGGTTTTTCTGGCACTGGAAGGTCCGGGTGCCGGTGGTCCTCAAAACATAGCTATCGTCAGAGCTCATCATGGTATATCGGGAACCGTCATGGGCACGGAAGCACACATGGGTGATTTTACCACCTACCGGATAATGGATGTGGCCCTCGCCTCTGATTGCAAATACCCCATGTCAACTTCCATACCCTATAGTGTCGCCATTGCCTACACATCCCGCGATAATTCCGGCACCGATTCGCTCAATTATTTTCTCTCTGAAGACGGCGGTTTGAATTTTAACGGCCCATACTGGCTTGACTCAACAACAGGCAGTTTCAACCTTGTAGATATTGAATACGGAACAGGTAATGGAGGCAGCGATGGTCAGTTTGGAATTGTGGCGGAACGAAATCAGCATTTATCGGTCATGTTCTCTCTGCCAGGTTCACCATCCTGGTTTACGCCTCCACTCAACGTAGATTCGCTGTTCACTTTTACCAATTCCATCTGCACCTACCCGGTAATTTCCATGCAGAACTCTCAGCTGCCGAACAGCTCCGGAGGATTTTCAACGGAAATATTTGCCGTATCACAGAATCCTTCCAACAACACAGAAGACATCGTATCATTCTTTCTTCCCATAACGACAGGAGGCACATGGTCAATGGAACCCATTGACGTATCTTCCGATACATCCTACATGCCATCGCTTGCATACAGCGAACATGCGGGTGGCTTTTTCGCCGCTACCTTTTATAATTCAGCCGCAGGTGAATTGCCTTTTTACACCCGCAGTCAGGAGATTGGAGGAGCATGGTTCAATATGATTTATCAATACCCCGATACACCGGCTTTTCTTGAGCCATACCCTGCTGTATGTATCAGTGAAGTGTCTGGTACGGAAGTGATGTTCAGCTGGAAACAATTAATCGACTCCGGTTCCCTCGGTGATCCGGTGGAAGCCATTAAATTCGACCTTGCCAACCTGACGGTAGGCATAAATGATAATTTCTTATTACACGGATCGTTCCGGGTCTATCCCAATCCATTTCATAACAGGATGACCATCGATTTGCCCAAAGCGTCCGGAGAACGGGAATACCAGGTGGATATGCTGGATGTCACGCAACGGATAATCTATTCCAAAAAAATAACCACATCAGAAGGGATTTCCATTTTACAGCCCGGGGATATTCCTCCCGGAATTTACTTTATCCGGCTGACCGGTAACGACGAAGTGTTGACCAGAAAGGTAGTTGCACACTAGAAAAGGAAAACGAATTCTCCGTCTGGTATCGGTTTGTTCCGCACCTGTTCCGCATGAATCAGATTTCAGGATTTGTTCCGTATCTGATTGCTCAGATGAAAGCGGAGTAATTCCTGCATGCATCCCTGCCACGCTTCTTAACATTTCCCTGTAGAATAAAAAGCCGCAGACAGTAGATTGCGATAAGTGGTGAGGCAGATAATTCCTAAGTTTGCATTGTAATATGCAGACAGAACCTACCGGACAAGGCAACAGACGCTTACGGTCTTCTTATCTTTCTTCCATCCTGAGCATTTCTCTGGTGCTGTTGATGCTGGGTTTGCTGGGACTGCTGCTACTGGATGCCCGAATGATTTCAGAATATGTGAAGGAGCATGTTGAGGTCAATGTATTTCTCATTGAAGACCCCGGTTCAGAGGAAGTCGAAAAGCTGAAAAGAAATATAGAAGCGCAACCGTATACCAAGTCGGTCATTTATACCAGCAAAGAACAGGCGCTCGACAGCATGTTGAAGGAACTGGGAGAAGACGCCCTGGGTATGCTTGAGTCAAATCCATTACCCGCTTCCCTGGACATAAAAATCAACAGCGCTTATGCCAACAAAGACAGCATGACATTGATCCAGCAGGAATTGAAGACAAGCAATATCGTCAGAGAAGTGAGTTTCCGGCAAACTGAAATCGACAAGATGAACGATAATTTCAGGACGGTCGCCCTGGTGATTCTTTCCTTTTGCGGTGTGATGTTTTTCATTGCACTTGCGCTCATCAACAACACCATCAGACTATCCATGTACAGCAAGCGTTTTCTGATAAAAAGCATGCAGCTTGTTGGCGCCACAAGGACCTTTATCCGTTGGCCCTTTCTCAAGAAAGGTATCGTACACGGAATTTATGCAGGAATAGTTGCTTCTATCCTTCTCTGCGGTATCATCTATTTTATTCATTCACGCTTTCCTGAACTTGGCCAGATGTCTGACATGAACATGCTCTACCTCCTGATCGGAGCGGTACTGGCCATGGGACTCGTTCTTTCCTTTGTCTCCACTTATTTTGCCGTCAATAAGTTCCTGCGCCTTAAATCGGAAGATCTGTACTGAAATGCCCGTTATGGAATACCGGAGATGAGCTGCATTATTCCTTTGAGAACAACACATTTCGGATTATATTTGCGCTCTTTAACTCCCTCGCACTGCTAATCATTTCGCTTATGTCCAAGAAAGCCGTAAAATCATCCGCAGATTTTCCTTTTGGAAGGGAAAATTATACTCTCATGTTCATTGGCCTCGCCCTGATCTTCACCGGCTTTTTACTCATGACCGGCGGTGGTTCTGAGGTGCCCGGAGAATGGAATCCGGAGATCTTCAGTTTCCGCAGAATCACGCTTGCTCCCATGCTTGTGATGGCCGGTTTCGTGGTGGAGATATTCGCTATTCTTAAAAAATCAAAGGAATAGCCAGGCGGGTAATTCCTTCCGGCTGTAATTATCAGGAATGAACACATGGCAGGCGTTAATACTGGCTATCATTGAAGGCCTGACCGAATTTTTACCGGTTTCCTCGACAGGACACATGATCATCGGCTCCTCTTTGATGGGTATTGCCAGCGATGATTTCACCAAAACATTTACGGTAACCATACAGTTCGGCGCCATTCTTTCGGTAATTGTACTGTATTGGAGAAAATTTCTTCCCGTCAAACACGATCTTGCACAAAGCGTCGACTTCTATAAGAAGCTGCTGATCGCCTTTATTCCTTCCGTAGTGATCGGAGTGCTTTTTAAGAAATACATCGACTTGCTTCTTGAAGACGTGATTGTTGTTGCCATTGCGCTGCTTGTTGGCGGAGTGATCTTTCTGATGCTGGACAAATGGTTCGCCGGGGCGGAAAAAAGAGGAACCGATAAACTTCGTTCGGATAAAAATGCTCTTATCATCGGTTTCTTCCAGGTCATTTCCATGATACCCGGCGTTTCGCGTTCGGCAGCAACCATTATCGGTGGACTTTCACAAGGCCTAAATAAAAAAGCAGCAGCCGAGTTTTCATTTTTTCTCGCCGTTCCCACCATGTTTGGAGCAACCGTCAAGGATCTTTACGACTTTCATACCGAAGGAGGCGGATTCAAGGATGACGAATTAAAGCTACTCATATTCGGAAACATTGTCGCCTTTATTGTTGCCATGATCGCGATCAAATCCTTTATCGCCTTTCTGACAAAAAACGGTTTCAGGGTTTTCGGATACTATCGCATTATTGTCGGAAGCCTTATTCTGATCCTGCATTTCCTGGGTATCGAATTGTCGATGTTTTAATTTGAGGATTTCTATGACGAGGGACTATTCAAAACAGATTCTGCTTTTCAACAAACCATATCAATGGACATCCTTTGATGTCGTGCGAAAGGTAAAAGGCAGGATCATTGAGTCGATGAAGCGCAACGAGAGCGGTTCCACCAGCCGCATCAAACTCAGGATCGGTCATGCCGGAACCCTTGACCCGCTGGCAACCGGTTTGCTGGTTGTCTGTACGGGAGTTTTTACCAAAAAAATCCAGGAGATACAGGATGCACCAAAAGAATATACCGGAATATTTTTTCTTGGAGCTACCACAGCAAGTCATGACCTGGAGTCTGAGGTGATAAGGGTCCGGGAAGTGAAAGATCCGGATAAAAACATGCTTGACAGCGTAGTCCGGAGTTTCCTGGGAAAACAACAACAGACGCCACCCGCATTCTCCGCGATCAAGGTGAAAGGAAAGAGGTCGTACGAACTGGCCAGAAAAGGCGAAAAGCCGGAACTGAAATCAAGAGAGATTGAGATCAGCGAATTTGAGATCCTCAAGATCCTTGGACCCGAAATCCATTTCCGGATCGTTTGCAGCAAAGGCACCTATATACGGAGCATCGCTCATGATTTCGGGCAAAAAATGGGTACCGGAGCTTATCTCCAATCGCTTTGCAGAACCCGGATAGGCGAGTACCGACTCGAAAAGGCGCTGGATCCCGTACACTTTCTGTCGCAACCGACTGAAATACAGGCTGATTAAAATTCCTTCCATTTTCTTACAATTTATCTTCAAAAACACTTTACAAGGGGGGGGTGAGGGTATTATCTTTGCCGCCCCTCGAACGGCATGCTGTTCCTTTTAATCATAAGTTTATGAAGTTATCTCAGTTTAAAATCAATGTTCCGGATAGCCTGATCGCGACCCATCCTGCAAAAAACAGGGAAGATTCACGCCTGATGGTGCTGGATCGCAAGACCGGTAAAATAGAACATAAGCATTTCAAGGACATTCTCAATTATTTTAATGAGAATGATGTGATGGCTGTTAACAATACCCGTGTATTTCCAGCCAGGCTTTATGGGAATAAGGAAAAGACAGGCGCCAAGATAGAGGTCTTCCTCTTAAGGGAACTGAACCGTGAAAGCCGTCTGTGGGACGTACTCGTGGATCCAGCAAGAAAAATACGCATTGGAAATAAATTGTACTTCGGAGAAGACGACCTCCTGGTAGCCGAAGTGATTGACAATACGACTTCCAGAGGAAGGACACTTCGCTTTCTGTTCGATGGGCCTTATGAAGAATTCAAGAAGACCATTACTACCCTCGGAAATACCCCGCTCCCGAAATATATTAAGAGGAAGGCTGAACCTGAAGATGTGGAGCGTTACCAAACCGTCTTCGCCAGACACGAAGGTGCGGTAGCCGCGCCTACCGCTGGTCTCCATTTCAGCTTACCGCTGGTGAAAAGACTGGAACTGAAAGGAGTGAAATTCGCTGAACTTACGCTGCACGTAGGACTAGGTACTTTCCGTCCCGTGGAAGTAGAAGACCTCACCAAGCATAAGATGGATTCCGAGCAGGTAATCATCACGAAAGAATGTTGTGATATAGTGAACAAAGCTAAAGCGGCAAAAAAGAGGATTTGCGCTGTCGGCACTACGGTAATGCGTGGAATTGAATCATCCGTATCCACCCAGGGGGAGTTAAAACCCTTCGACGGTTGGACGAATAAATTTATCTTTCCTCCTTACGAATTCAATGTCGCCAATTCCATGATCACGAATTTCCATATGCCTGAGTCAACCCTCTTGATGATGGTTGCGGCATTTGGTGGCTATGAAAATATCATTCATGCATATAAGGTGGCAGTGAAAGAGAAGTACCGCTTCTACAGCTATGGCGATGCCATGCTGATCATTTGATTTGCCTTGACCCAAATAAAAAACCGGCCATTTCAAGCCGGTTTTTTTTGTGCAGTCCGGGAGCTTATCAGGGGAAGATACCAAGTGCCTGATAACTGACCCCGAGTTTTTTTATTCCGCTTACGAAAGCCGCAGTCCTTAAATCTCCGATCTTAGGATTCTGCATTTTGATTTCCCTTATCTCATTGTAGGCAAAAAGCATGGTTTCTTCCAGGCCTGAACGTACCAGGTCAATTTCATCCGGACCGTGTACAAGGATCTTTCTGTGATGGGCTTCCAGTTGTTTTCCTGTTGCGCTCTCAACCGCAGATACCAGTTCGGTATTTGCCATTTCATGAAAACGTTTTTCCATCCTGCCAAAGCGTACGTGTGATAAATTTTTCAACCATTCGAAATAAGATACGGTAACTCCGCCTGCATTGAGATAAAGGTCAGGAATGATCATCACTTTCTTCTGAAGTAATATCGTTTCAGCATTTTTTGTCACCGGTCCGTTGGCACCCTCTGCAATTATTTTGGCTTTGATTCGCGGAGCATTTTCCTGTGTGATCTGGTTTTCCAGGGCGGCGGGAATGAGAATGTCGCATTCCATCTCCAGTAACTGAAGAGAATCCGGAACATTAGTTGCACCGGGAAAATTCAAAATCGATCCGGTTTCCTTCCTGTGTTTGAAAACATCTTCGACATTTAAGCCTTTGGAATTATAGATGCCCCCTTCCCTTTCAGCAATTCCAACAATGAGTCCGCCGCCTTCCATACAAAACTTTGAGGAGAAGTAGCCTACATTTCCCAATCCCTGGATGATAACTTTTTTGTCTTTCATTCCCCGGCTGAGGCCGATTGCCTTCATGTCCTCTTCAATACTGAGCGCTTCCCTCAGACCAAAAAACAAACCCTGGCCGGTTGCTTCGGTCCGGCCCTGAATACCTCCTTGTCCGAGCGGCTTTCCGGTAACACATCCAAGGGCATTGAGATCATCGTACTTAAAGGTGGCGTATGTGTCAGCGATCCATGCCATCTCACGGGAACCGCTTCCGTAATCCGGAGCGGGTACATCAATCGCTGCGCCGATCATACTCTTCTTGATCAACTCGGTGGTATAACGTCGTGTTATTTTCTCGAGTTGTTTATCCGAATATTTCCTCGGACTTATCTTAATGCCGCCTTTGGCACCACCGAAAGGGACATCAACAACAGCGCATTTGAAAGTCATAAGTGTAGCCAAAGCCTTAACCTCGTCCTCATTTACAAACTCGCTATAACGGATACCGCCCTTTGTCGGTGTTTTATGATGACTATGCTGAACACGTATTCCTTCAATAACTTCGATCTTACCTTCAACTTCAACAGGGAAATAGAATTTGTAGATACTGTTACATATTTTTATCTGATGCAGCAAGCCGGGTTCAAAGTCTGTAAATGAAGCTGCATGATCAAATGTAGCCATCACTCCGTTATAGAATTTCAGGCCATTCTCTAAATCGTTTTGCATATCGGGTTTTATAACAAGCGGTAAATTTACTTAAGTTTTTTTCTCATTTACACCATAAAGAAGTACTTTTATTTCAGTAATAACCAGTAATTAGACCTTTAATACTATGCAATTCATTACACGGCTTATTGTAGGAATTCTTGCGGTTTTAATTACGGCATGGATGCTACCCGGTGTTCATGTCGATGGGGTGATGACCGCTATCTTGCTGGCTGTCCTGATCTCTTTTCTCAATTCTTTCATACGACCGGTCCTGATCCTGCTGACCATACCGGTAACCATTCTGACCTTTGGTTTATTCCTATTGGTAATTAACGCATTACTGATCCTTCTTTGTGACAAATTAATTGATGGATTCAGTGTTTCGGGCTTTTGGACAGCCATGGCATTCAGTCTGATACTGTCCATTGTCAGCTCTGTGTTACATGCACTGAACGGGCCACCGGCAAGGGATTAACTTCCTCCGACAGCTCCAGACTGAAGGGTCAGTTCAGCTTGTCATTAGTCCGGATGAGTAAAAAAAGCGGATTTGACTACTCCATCACAGCCTTCAGCGCATCTGTATGTCTTTCACATTTAGCTGGATGGATGTTTTACCATTGAAAGTATTTTCTTCAAGGGTATAACAGATATTGAAAGGGATCCTGCGCGAAATGAGCGGATAGAGTGATCCCATTTGAAAAGCGATCCCATCCTTACCGAATCGTCCGGCTTCACCGTCAGCCACGTTCAGTTTTAGGTGATTGCCACTGGCGCCAACAACCCGGGTATGCCCGGTATCCCGGACATTGGTGGTTCGAAACACAGGACTCATATTTCCGGGACCGAAAGGTGCAAACTGTTTCAGAACATTAAAAAAGGACATATTGATATCGGCCAGTTTCAAATCAGCGTCAATTTCGATTTCCTGAACAAGAGACCGTTCTTCAATGGTAGAGGCCACGACCTCTTCAAAACGCTGAATGAACCTTTCGACATTTTCAAGTTTAAGAGTAAGTCCGGCTGCGTACATATGTCCCCCAAATTGCTCAAGGAGATCACTGCAGGATTCAATGGCATTGTAAATATCAAAATCTTTGACTGATCGTGCCGAACCCGTCGCCATCCCATTTGATTCGGTGAGAATGATAGTAGGACGGTAATACTTCTCCGTGAGCCTTGAGGCAACAATTCCGATAACTCCCTTGTGCCATTCCGGATGAAACAAGACAGTTGATTTACGCTGACTGAATTTCGGGTCTTGCTGAACAATCTGAAGTGCATGCTCGGTAATGCTGATATCCAATTCTCTTCTTTCGGTATTTTTTTCATCGATAATCTCGCCTTCCGATCTTGCATCGGTACTGTTAGCCGTTATCAGCAGATCAACAGCCTGTCTGGCATCCTGTATTCTGCCTGCAGCATTGATCCGAGGCCCGATGATGAATACAATATCGTTGACGGTAAGTTCCCGCTTGACTTTGGCCACATCCAAAATAGCCTGAATACCATGCCGTGGGTTTGAATTAAGCCATTTCAATCCAAAGTATACCAGGATGCGGTTTTCTCCGACCAGCGGCACGATATCAGCAGCAGTGCTTACCGCTACCAGGTCAAGGTACTTTTCAATTTCGGAAAAAGGAATCTTGTGCTTCAACGAATAAGCCTGCACCAATTTAAATCCGATTCCGCAGCCCGATAATTCATCAAAGGGATAGGGATCATCCTCTCTTTTAGGATCGAGGACAGCCACCGCATCAGGAAGGGTTTCACCGGGACGGTGATGATCACAGATGATGAAATCTATACCCTTCTTCTTCGCGTATTCAATTTTATCATTGGCTTTTATTCCGCAATCCAATGCAATCATCAGACTCACTCCCTGTTCGCTGGCCCTGTCTATTCCAAGATAAGAAATACCATAACCTTCTTTATACCTGTCCGGCAGGTAATAATCCACATCCGGATAGAAACTCTTTATGAATGAATAAACCAAGGCTACAGCGGTAGTGCCATCCACATCGTAATCTCCATAAATGATAATCTTTTCCTTATTGGTAATGGCTTGTTCAATCCTGATTATAGCCTTATCCATATCCTTCATCAGGAAAGGATCATGCAGATCATCAATAGAGGGTCTGAAAAATTTTTTTGCTTCATCGAAAGTAGTAACTCCCCTTTGAACAAGCAGCGTCGCCAGAACGGTATTGATATTAAGTGATGATGAAAGTTCATGAATGATTCTTTCATCACCTGGCGGTTTCAGTCGCCATCTTTTCTCTTTTATATCAATATCCAACATTTCAGAATTTAATTTGCAAGTTACAAAAATTGAGATGTCCGGCTTCCATGGCGGCAAAATTAGTATGGACGGACGAGACAGAAAGCCAGTGAAATGAAAACACAGCATTTAAGCTGACAAAACACAGACCTGAGCCAGGAAACTTTCCGGATTATTCGAAAGCGTTGATTCCGGTTATATCCATACCGGTAATCAGAAGATGAATATCATGGGTTCCTTCATAAGTGATTACCGACTCAAGGTTCATCATGTGCCTCATGATAGGATACTCGCCGGTTATACCCATACCTCCATGGATCTGCCTGGCTTCCCTTGCTATCTGTAAGGCCATGTTTACATTATTTCGTTTTGCCATAGAGATCTGAGCGGGTGTGGCACGGTTTTCATTTTTAAGTACTCCCAACCTCCAGGTAAGCATCTGAGCTTTGGTTATTTCGGTAAGCATTTCCGCCAGTTTCTTCTGGGTAAGCTGAAAGCCGGCAATTGGTTTACCAAACTGAACGCGTTCTTTTGAATAACGCAATGCCGAATCGTAGCAATCAAGGGCAGCACCAATGGCTCCCCAAGAAATTCCATAACGTGCAGAATTCAGACATCCCAAAGGACCTTTCAATCCCTTTACATTTGGCAGAATATTTTCTTTCGGCACCTGAACATTATCAAAGACAAGTTCTCCGGTAGCGCTTGCCCGCAGAGACCATTTACCGTGAGTTTCAGGAGTCGTGAACCCTTTCATCCCTCTCTCGACGATCATTCCACGAATGATCCCCTCTTCGTCTTTTGCCCAGACAACAGCAATATCAGCGAAAGGCGCATTGCTGATCCACATCTTAGATCCGTTCAGCAGATAATGATCCCCTTTGTCTTTAATGGTTGACAACATACCCGAAGGGTTTGATCCATGATCCGGTTCAGTAAGACCAAAACATCCCATCCATTCGCCACTGGCCAGTTTCGGAAGGTATTTCTTCCGTTGATCCTCGCTGCCATAGGTATAGATGGGATACATTACCAATGAACTCTGAACGGAAGCCGTGGATCTGAGTCCTGAATCACCTCTCTCCAATTCCATCATGATAAGGCCATAAGCGATCTGGTCCAATGCCCCACCGCCATACTCTGCCGGAATATAAGGCCCAAAGGCACCAATCTCAGCCAATCCCCGAATCCATTGTTTCGGGAATTCGGCTTTCTGGCAGGCTTCCTCAACGACTGGGGATACTTCCTTTTTCACCCATTCGCGTACGCTGTTCCTGACCAGGATATGTTCTTCAGAAAGCAATTCATCCATGAGATAATAATCATGGTACTGGAATCTGTCTTTACCCATTATGTATACGTGGTTTTAGTTTTTGTTCAGAGAATAATATAATCCTGATTCATTTAGCATGAATCATCAGATGGCGGGGCAAATTTAGTAATAATTCATTCCTTTGTTTCCATGCTTCAGGGCTCTTTTCAAAAGAAGATTATTCATACCGGACTATTCCTCTTCGTTCTCTTTCAACTCATCTTCGGTGTGATCCCCGGATGGTCTGGAATACAAAGCGACTTCCCGAATTATTATGTGTCAGGCAAACTGGTACATGCTGACAGTGACTCAGTAAAACTGTACGACAATTCATGGTTTCAACAACAGTTTCAGAACCATGGAATAAATGCGCAGGGGAAATTCGCTCCCTTCCCTCCTCCCACCGCCTTCGTACTTTATCCCCTGACTTTTCTGGAGCCATTAACCGCCAAGCGTGTATGGCTATGTTTCAACTTATTACTTATCGCCCCGGTAATCATTCTCATGCACAGGATCTCAGGAGCATCTTCAGCACTTTGTGCATTCCTACTGACCGGCAGCGGACTTGCACTGGCAAATAACCTGATGCTTGGACAGGTATATCTCCTCCTTCTTTTCAGTATGCTCCTCTCGATAAAGTTGTTGCAAAGCAATTCCCGGTGGTTGCCCGGTACTTTACTTGGCGGTGGGATCGCAGTAAAATATTTCCCGCTTGTTTTCATTCCTGGACTAATCCGCTGTAAAAATCGCTTTGTACTGGCATGGATCGTTTTCACTTTGATTCTGGTTAATCTGTCCGCACTGATTGTCTTCGGCCTGAACACCTATAAGGATTTTTTTAATTCTGTCCTCTTCAGTCATCTTTCCGGTGAACTAAAGGGACAAAGTCCCTGGTCTGCATCATTCCAGTCGTGGAACGCCCTTGCTCATGTGCTGTTCAGGTACCATCCGCTTGAAAATCCTGATCCGCTGAGTGATTCCGGTTTACTGTACTCTGTGGTGAAAAACGGAATCCCCGCACTCGTACTGCTTTTATCCGGATATATTATGTTTAAAATCCGTCATGTAAAATCATACCTGGAGAATTCCGTCATGTTGTTATCATCGACGCTTCTTTTTCTGACCCCGGCAGGAGCCACCTACCACAATCTGCTCCTTTTACTTCCGCTCACACTTTATCTCCAACAGTTCAGAAGCACTGAAGGACTGTTCAACCCATCTGTCATGGTCCTTTTTTTATCCTTGGTCATAAGCGGAATTCTGCCACTTCTTCTGAACAACTTACAGGTACTCACGGAAAACCTGCTCTTCCTCTTTCACAGGCTTTGGCTCAATGGTATTTTCTACCTTGTTATTGCACGTCAGCTCCTGTTGGTTTCCGGGAAAGGAAACAGCTTATCATCCGACAGGATCGCGTCGGAATGAACAGAACAGCCTGAACAATCAAAAGGAATTCTATCTTTGATCGTATGTCAGGCAAGGTTTTATTATTCAATCCGCGTTCAGCAGAAAACAAGCCGAGAATTCCCAACAGTGTCTTGCAGGTTGCCGCTTCCGTTGATCACAACTATGAATGGATGATCATTGACGGGAACCTTGAAAAAGATCCATGGCTGAAGATCAAAGCCTGTTTGGAGAGCGGAGGGTATGCATATTTTGCCTGCACTGTAATGCCGGGACCGCAGCTGAGACAGGCGATCCCTTTTTCAAAAAAAATAAAAGATAAATTTCCTGATATCCTGATCATCTGGGGTGGATATTTCCCTTCAAATCAATTCCAGACGGTCTTGAAATCGGGTTACGTTGACTTTATTATTAATGGTCCGGGCGACAAGGCCTTTCCCGCTTTGCTGGATGCTTTGCGCTGTAAGGATAAAAATTTTAATAAGATCAATAATCTTATCTATGCAGAATCATCAGGACCTGAAATCAGGATCATCAAAACTTCGAAAGATGAGCTCTATGATCAGGATCTCTTGCCGCGCCTGCCATACGAAAAACTAAATGCAATCTATCCTTTGAAGAAATACCTGGGCAAAACGTATCTGGGAAGCCGGACGATCGCTTATCATTCCAGTTTCGGATGTCCGTTCACTTGTTCTTTCTGCGCGGTTGTCCCGATTTACAATGCACGATGGAAAGGCAAATCCGCCGAGAATATTTACAAGGACATTATGTATCTGAAGAATAACTTCGGCGGCACGGCGATCGAATTCCATGATAATAATTTTTTTGTGTCGGAAAAGCGGACGCTGGATTTTTCAACGCTGATGATGAACGAAGGGATGAACTGGTGGGGAGAAGGAAGGATTGACACCATTGACAAATATTCAGATGAAACCTTGTCGATGATGCGAAGATCGGGGTGCAGGATGATCTTCTTCGGGGCTGAAACCGGCAATGATGAGGTGCTAAAACGCATGGATAAAGGCGGCACGCAGTCAGCGGAACAAATAAAAAGGTTTGCCGCACGGATGAAAAAGTTTGACATCATTCCTGAATATTCCTTTGTACTTGGCACGCCCGCTGAGACGGAAGAAAAGGTCTGGCAACAGATCAAAAACGATATCTCCTTCATCCGCAAGATAAAGGAAATCAATCCTGAAACTGAGATCATAATTTATATTTACAGTCCGGTGCCCACAGAGAATAGCGAGATGTTCAAAGAGGTATTGAAATCCGGTTTCCGCTTTCCAACAACTCTTGAAGAATGGATATCGCCGCAATGGGAGAAGTTCGACCTTAGAAAGAATCCTCTCACTCCCTGGCTCACAAAAGAAATGGTCGATCATATCAGAAACTTTGAAACAGTACTCAATGGTTATTATCCGACGGTCTCCGATATCCGGCTCAGCGATCGCAAAGCCAGGCTTCTGAAAATGCTTTCTTCATTCCGTTATCACCGAAGGATCTATGATTATCCATATGAGATAAAGTCCCTCCAAAAATTGTGGCGATACAGACAACCTGAGAAGGAAGGTTTTTAAAACAACTTCTCAACTTACGATTATCGGTGCTTTCATTACAATCAAGACCGGTCTTAAAAACGGTGAGAAAAAATGAAAATGAAATTGCGCGATTCCGGAACAAACCAACCCGGAAAGGTCTATCTTTGGTAAGTTTTTCCAAGCAAGCAATGCTTTATGAAATGTACAGGGTTGAGCATTAAACTCTCCTGCCGATGTTGCCAAACGATAAACCTTCCATGATCCTCGAATTTCCGGAACGAAGCGATAAACGGCTTTCCGTTAAGGTCCTGAAAAGGGTATTGGAAATTTTCTATCGCCCCTTTGTACGCTGGTATATTTCCAGCAAAAGAAAATATGCATACAAAAACATCCGTCTTAGTATAAGACCGGGAGTATTTCACCCGGGTCTGTTCTTCAGCACACGGATCATGCTTGACTTTATTGCCGGTACAGACCTGCATGATAAAAAAGTTCTTGAACCCGGCGCCGGCTCCGGACTGCTCTCCGTTTATTGCGCCACCAAA
This sequence comes from uncultured Flavobacteriales bacterium, assembly GCA_964544885.1. Taxonomy (GTDB): domain Bacteria; phylum Bacteroidota; class Bacteroidia; order AKYH767-A; family 2013-40CM-41-45; genus QQVM01. The sequence goes on along the minus strand of CAZJDX010000006.1, from coordinate 129,972 downwards.
GGCTCCCGTGTTCTTGCCATCGATATAAACCCTGAAGCCGTCTCAGGCCTCCGCGAGAATATCAAACTGAATACTGATCTCATCAGAGCCGGAGGGGGCAGTATGGAAGTCAGAACATCTGACTTGTTTGAAAATCTGACACCCGAAGCGTTTGATCTTATCCTGATCAACCCTCCCTATTATCGGGGAACTCCGGAAGACTACGCCGGTCATGCCTGGTATTGTGGTGAGAATTTTGAATATTTCATAAAGTTGTTCCGGGGCCTGGAAAATTTTACAGACAGCAATAGCCTGATATATATGGTCCTTTCAGGCGAAACCGAAACCGGTACCATTAAGAGTATAGCGAACGAAAAAAAGTTTGACTTACATTGCGTACACAAGACCAAAAATCTGCTGGAAAACAATTTTATTTTTCAGATAAAGAAGCGCTATGAAACAAAAACCTGAATCATGCTGAGCGAAACCATCTCAGTTGAACATAAAATTACCGCTGTCTTACTGACAGATGCCGAGATCTCCATCCTCCGCATCCTGCTTTACTTTGATATTTTCAATCACCCATTGAAAGAAAGTGAAATAGCCTCTTATTCGCCATTTGGTGCTGAAGGATCAGAAATAGTAAATAAAAATTTAAGCAGACTCTGTGATGCCGGTTTGATCAGAAAATCCGGTTCCTACTACCATATTTTCATAAAAGATACTGCTATCAAAAGAAGACTGGATGGGGAAGCGATGGCAGAGAAAGCGCTGGCCAGGGCCAGGTGGTATTCCGGACTCATCTCACGATTCCCCTATGTGAGGGGCGTCCTGCTGTCTGGTTCCATATCAAAAAACTATATGGATAAGGATGCAGACATCGATTATTTTGTGATCACAGCCCCGGAAAGGATGTGGATATGCAGAACATTCCTCATTTTATTCAAGAAGATATTCCTTTTCAACTCAAAAAAATATTTTTGTCTGAATTACTTCATTACGGAAGAATCCCTGATGATTCCAAACCAGAATATCTTTACCGCAACTGAGCTTGCCTTCCTCATTCCAACCTATAACGAAGGACTGTATCACCGTTTGATGAGTGAAAATACGTGGTATCGTCAGTATTATCCCAAACTATCATTGAGATGTGCGAAGCATATCGTTCCAACAACCAGTTTTGCCTTCAAAAACCGTCTTGAGAAAATTCTTTCAGGTAAGGCCGGAGAAAACCTGGACAACCTTTTTTTCAAACTGACTTTAAAGTACTGGAAGAAAAAATTCAGTCACTTTGATCCGGATACTTTTGATCACCGACTACGCAGCAGGAAAAATGAATCAAAACATCATCCACTCGGTTATCAGGAAAAAATACTAAGCATGTATGAAACACGAATAAAGGATTTCGAACAACAATATTCAGTCCGTCTGAATTCATGAAAAAAGTACTTTTCTGTCATAGCTATTTTTTAAGATTCGATCCCAAACAGTGGGACTTGCAGCAGCCCTATCCTCCGCTGGCTACCATTTATGCGGCGTCACTGATGAGGAGCAATGGATATGATGTCAGTCTTTTTGATCCCATGTTCAGCAAAGATCCCGGGGAGCTAAGGCCTTACCTTGATTCCTATGCACCGGACTTCCTGGTCATTTATGAAGATGGATTTAATTATCTGACAAAGATGTGTCTGACCAATATGCGTGAGGCGGCATTAAAAATGACAGCGATTGCTGCAGAGCGCGGAATAAAGGTAATTGTCAGCGGCAGTGATTCAACGGATCACCCGGAACTATATCTGAATGCAGGAGCAAGCTTTATTATTGTCGGTGAAGGAGAAAGGACACTTGAACAATTACTCCATGACTTAAAAGAAAACAAGACTGAATTTCCTATTAACGGACTTATTTGGAAGCAGGAAGGAAACATCATCCGTACTCCAAGGAGGGAGGTCATGAAAGAACTGGATGAACTGCCCGTTCCTGCCTGGGACCTGATTGACCTGAATGAGTACAAATCCAGGTGGCTGAAAAATCACGGATATTTTTCTATAAATATCAGCACAACCCGTGGTTGTCCTTTTCATTGCAACTGGTGTGCAAAACCTATTTATGGTAACCGTTATAACGTACATAGTCCCGCTCGTATCGCTAAAGAAATGGAATTCCTCAGCAGAAAGTATGGTGCGGATCATTTTTGGGTAACTGACGATATTTTCGGGCTAAAACCCGGATGGGTCAGTGATTTTGCCATTGAAGTGGCAAAGACAGGCAGGAAATTCAGGTATAAGATCCAGTCGCGTGTGGATCTGCTGCTCCGCTCAGACACCATTGAATCGCTGGCAAGGAGTGGTTGCGAAACAGTATGGATGGGTGCAGAAAGCGGCTCTCAGAAAATACTAGATGCCATGGATAAGGGAATCAGCGTATCCCAGATCGAACAGGCAACGAGGTTACTCAGGAAGCAAGGAATAAAACCCGCTTTCTTTCTTCAGTTCGGATATCCGGGTGAGACCATGGACGATATACAGCTAACACTTGACATGGTACTTGCCCTTCTCCCGGATGATATTGGTATTTCGGTATCATACCCCTTGCCGGGAACTGTCTTCTATGAAAAGGTAAAAAACGAACTGAAGCAAAAAGCTAACTGGACCGACAGCGATGAAATGGCTATGATGTTTCGCAATACATATCCTCCTGCATTCTATAAATACCTTCAGCGCTTCGTTCACCGTCACTACAGAACCAGACAGGGAATCTCCGAGATTAAAAACCTGTTGAAAGAACCATCACAGTTCAATAAAAATAAGCTTAGAAGAATTGCAGGTGTACCGGTTTATTATGGAAGCTCCTTGTATTACAAGAACCTGATGAATGCCTCAGTGAAAGCGAAGCTGAATCATGAATAGTGTCAACAATATGACTGAAAATCCTTTTGATGAACTGGCACTCAGGTATGACACGGAATTCACCCATACCTGGACAGGAAGAATGCAGAGGAATATTGTATGGAAGTATCTCGAAGATAAAGTCAGACTCAGCAACAGCGCTTCAGTTCTGGAATTGAACTGCGGTACGGGTGAGGACGCGTTTTATCTTTCCGGGAAGGGATATAAGGTCATGGCAACCGACATCTCGGATGAAATGATCCGTATTGCAAAGCAAAAAAACAACGAAACGGATGTGATGAAACCCGAATTTGAAGTGTGCGACATGCGATCAGTACCTTCACGTTACCGGAACAGGCAATTCGATCTGGTATTTTCCGACTTCGGGGGATTTAATTGTCTTTCGCCGGAAGAGATTAAAGATCTATCCACCGGATTGTACAATTTACTTAAGCCCGGAGGAAGAATGATTATAGTGGCAATGGGCAGAAGATGTCTGTGGGAGAGATTGTACTTTCTCTATAAGAGAAAACCTGCAGAAGCTACGCGACGATTGAAAAAGGGTCCTGTATCCGTGAAATTGGGCAACAGGTATCAGGAGACCTGGTATTACTCCCCGGGAGAACTGCATAAAATACTGGACGATCAATTTGAACTCGTCCAGGTCAGGCCGGTAGGAATTTCTTTATTGCCTTCCTATCTGGACAGGTCTCTGCATGATAAAAAGGCAATCAAAACAGTGCTTACTACCGTTGAAAAGGCGCTGGGCAGGTTTAGTATTCTTGCTGATCATGCTGATCATTTTCTGATTGACCTGAGAAAACAGGTTGCCTGATGAAGAATTAAAATAAAAATGCCTTGAATAAAACCCTGGAGTGATAGATCATGAAAATAATCCATTCAAAAAATGCCCTTACCATACCTGCAAAAAGTCTTGTCGTTTTCAGATGCTTCAGAGTACTTTGATCCTACTTGCGGTTTTATAAAAAATTACCAGGCGCTGGCCCAACATGGTTTTTTGAGGTCCATTTCTTATAATTTCGACCACTCCTTAATCACCTGATCTGAGCAGAATGCTTCAACCCGATTCGCCAAAGATAAAAGTTCTGCTGACGCATGGCTATTTCCTGCACGAAGATTCTCGTGAAAGAAAGATTATGAAGCCCTATCCACCCCTCGGATTGCTTTATGTTTCGGCATGGCTTGAAAAACACGATGTGGCACATGAAGTATTTGATTCCACCTTCTCTGACTTTGATTCGCTCTGTTCAGTACTGTTGAAAAATAAGCCCGAGATCATCGGTATTTATACTAATCTGATGACCAGGATTAATGTTTTACGGATAATAAATTTTGTGAGACGTACTCCGGGACTGGAGCAATGCCGGATTATTCTGGGCGGACCCGAAGTCAGGCATCATGCCGATAATTTTCTGAAGCATGGCGCTCATTTCATTGTTATCGGAGAGGGGGAAGAGAGCATGCTTGAACTCTGCCGGTATATTTTAGGAACCGGTGCTGAAAAAAATCCGGCCATCAACAGCATCGACTTGCTGCAAATCCGTGGAATCGCATTCCTGAGCGAGGCAAAGGAAGTGATCAAAACAGGCGAAAGAAGCCTCAAGAAAGACCTTGATCATTTACCTTTTCCCAACAGAAAAAAAATAAACCTCGATTACTACCTGGAGGCATGGAAACAGATGCATGGCATATCCGCGATATCCGTTTCCACAATGCGCGGTTGCCCCTATACCTGCAAGTGGTGCAGCAGGGCAGTGTATGGCCAGAGTTACAGACGTCGCAGTCCGGCCTCTGTGGTCGCTGAAATCAGAGAGTTGCAGGCCGCCTATGAATTTGATACCATCTGGTTCGTGGATGACGTGTTTACCATCAGTCATAAATGGTTGAGGGAATTCCGGGAAGAATTGGAAAGACAGGGTATAAAGCTCAGGTATGAATGCATCAGCAGAGCAGACCGGATGAATGCTATGGTGATCGAAGACCTCAAAGCCAGCGGCTGTTTCAGGGTATGGATCGGTGCTGAAAGCGGCTCACAGAAAATTCTTGACGCGATGGACAGACGGGTGAAAGCGAAGCAGGTAAGGGAAATGATACAGCTTTCCGGGCAGGCAGGAATAGAAACCGGAACTTTTATCATGGTCGGATATCCGGGAGAGACGCGGGAAGACCTTGAACAAACCATTCAACACCTGCTGCAGGCAAATCCCGATCATTACACCATTACTCTTGCCTACCCCATAACCGGAACAGACCTGTTTAATGAGACCAAAAGTTTGTTTATACAACAAAGGGACTGGATGAGCTACACCGACCGGGACATAGACTTCAGGCGAACCTATCGAAGAAGTTATTACGATTACGCGATTAGAAGAATTCACAACGAAGTGGCATATCACAAGAGCCGGGAAGGAAAAAAAGAGAGCCTGATCAAAGCCGGAATCTATAAACTAAAGTCAGTTGCGGCAAAAACGATCATGACACTTTACAGGCCAGGCTGAAAAAAATCTCTGTATTTTCGTTTCTTTGCAGCTTGTACCAATTCACCCATTTTCGGTTTTGAATTCCCATAAACACATATCTGAAGACGAAGTCATACCGTTGCTTTTAAAAAAAGATGCGGCAGGCCTCGAATACCTGTATGATAATTATTCATCCATCCTTTATGGTATCATTTTCCGTATCACAGGCCGGGAACAACTGGCAAATGAGCTGCTGATAGATTGTTACGTTAAAATTTGGCAACACGCTTCACAATACAATCCGGTCAAAGACCGTTTAGGTGCATGGTTGATCAATATTGCAAGACGCATGTCATTCGAAAAATTGCGGGATCTACAATTGCACAGTCCCGTAATCCGGAATCCCGATGAAATACCTTCCGCTTTAGTTGAAAACGGATCGGGCAGTAATCAGTTCTCGTCAAAACTGAAGGAATTAGACAAGGAACATTTACAGATCTTCCATCAGTTATTTTACTCCGGACTGAGTCCTTCGGAAATATCTTTGAAACTTAACCTGCCGCTGGGCACGGTTAAAAACCGTTTGCGAACGACTCTCCGTATGCTTCGCAATGAGTCAGGTTTTAAAAACCGGTAATGAGTCTGAAAGAATACATAGAATCTGGCATTGTTGAAATGTATGCACTCGGATCATTATCCGACAGTGAAAGGACGGAGTTTGAACAAAAGCTACTGATGTACCCGGAACTATCGAAGGAATTGATCCAGGTACAATCGGTCCTGGAAGATTTTGCCAGGCTTTACGCCGTCAATCCGCCTCCTTCTCTGCGCCGGCAGATGATCGATACAACAGGCGGAGAGCCGGTTTCCAAAAAAAAGGCTTCTCCTTTGAATCAGGAGAAAAATCATTCGCTGACCTATAAATACCTAATCGCTGCCAGTCTTGCCGCCCTTGCAATAAGTACCTTCGCCTCCTGGTTTTTTTTCAGTCGCTGGGAAGAGTCGGAAGAACGGTTCAGCGACATGTTAAATCAGAAAAACCAACTTGCCCAGAATTACAATATCCTGAAAGAAGGTTTTGATAAAACACTGTACGATCTTCTTGTTATTCGAGATCCCAATACTGAAATCATCCATCTCCACTCGCCTGACAGCAATCTCAGGCATCAGGCCAGGCTCTATAGAAATAAGGAATCTGAGGATATCTATATTGATGTTTTGGAACTTCCCCAGGCCCCTGCTGAAACACATTATGCCCTATGGGCTGTGGTTGAAGGAAGGCCCGAAAATGCCGGTCGATTCGATGTCTATGAATTCAGTGGTGCACAACGACTGAACACAATCAAGAACGCGAGCGAGTGGTTTGTTTGTCTGGAAACGAATGAAGTTGACAGTGTTCCTGATATGGAACAAATCATTCTTGTTTCAACAGACGGAAAGTAGTCATGCGTGCAAATAGATATGAATCCTTGAAGTGATGCGCTCAGAGAGCTTTTTTTCATCTTCAGCGGGATGAAAGAACAGTCAAATTTCAATAAGCACCAGATCTGCAAGGTAAGGCCTGAAAATTTCGGGTAATTTTACTTTCCCAACCAGAAGCCATCTCACCAATATCCTTTGACTTTTTCAGCGTCTTTTTCCTTTATTCTGCGTTTCACTTCTTGACCAGACCCTCTCTGAGTATGGCCTTCGATTGCACCTCGTCTAAAGAAAAAATACTTGAAAAAACTTTAAAGCCTGTTTTGAGATGGCTTCTGATCATAGTGTAGTTTTTGAGCAGCTTATCAAGGGTGCCTGAAAATCAATTTCAGCTTGAAGCCGGATTTAAAGGCAGCAGAATATCATCTTCTTCATAATTCTAATCTGACATTGAAATTTCTTTAGGAACAGGGATTCATCTTGCTATATTTGTGTATCATGAAGGCAATCCTGTATTTTTTGCTTCTTATCGTTTTTTTATATTCCTGCACAAAAGATTCAGGCCATACAGTCTATTCAAGACCTGAAGGATGCGATAGCGTATTATTCAGTTATACTACCCACATAGCACCGATTCTTCAGGTGAATTGCAATTTGCCCGCATGTCATGCCGCGGGAGGAGAAGGAAGTTATGACCTCACAAGCTACGCTGTCGTGGCAGACAGGATAAGAACAGGCCGCTTTGTTCAAAGACTTTTTTTGCCAGTCGATGACCCTCTTCACATGCCACCTGACATAAACATGAATCCATGTGAAAAATACAAACTGGTTAGTTGGGTAATGCAGGGATATCCGGATAATTAATCTCCTATGAATAAAATTATACTCCTGATAGTATTACTGACTTCTGCCCATGTAAAAGGGCAAAACATATTTATCGACAAAGCCGGAAAAGTCAGCTTTTTCTCGGAAGCAAGACTTGAAAACATTGAGGCAGTCCACCATGGCGTAAATGCCATGCTCAATACCCTTACAAATGAGGTGGTCTTTATTGTTCCAATAAGGGGATTCAAATTTGAAAAAGAACTGATGCAGGAACACTTCAATGAAAAATACATGGAAAGTGATAAGTTCCCGAAGGCTACATTTAAGTGTTCCATCATCGACTCTGTTTCCTGGTCTGTACCGGGTACTTATCATGTATCAGCCAAAGGAATACTTAATCTTCATGGCGTTGACAAGGAGATCACTGAAAGCGGAGTCATCACCGTAGATGGTAACAGGATTAGTCTGTCCAGTGAATTTGACATTGCTGTTGCAGAGTACGGGATTACGATTCCAAAACTGCTCTTTGAGAACATTGCCGATACGGTCAGAGTCACACTGCAATCTAATTTTGAACCCTTTCAAAAAAAATAACCATCGCATTATAAAATGAAAGCAAGAAAAAGAAGACTGCCGGTAACACGGCTGATGATCATTGTCACAGTTTTAGCAGCTATTACGCTGACCAGCCATGCACAGGAAGACCTTTTCAGCAAACTGGAGGAAGAGTCTGTAAACGGCTCAAGGGAATTCGTGCAGGCTTCCTTTAAAGGTGATAAGATCATCAATGTTCAGACAAATGAAACGGTCAAGAAAAATAACCTTGACGTAAGGATCAACCACCTGTTTGGAAACATAGGAAAAAAAAGCGGTGGTGGTTTTCACAATCTTTATGGCTTCGACCAGAGTCAGGATATAAAAATCGCCCTGCACTATGGTATCACCGACAGATTGATGGCAGGTTTCAGCAGGTCGAAGCGGCATGAGAATTTTGAAGGTCTTGTCAAGTATAAAATACTTCAACAGACAAGCGATGATAAAATTCCAGTGAGTGTTTCCTTTTTTGGAAATGCCACCTTTTCAGCGAGGTCGGCCGAACTGGTTGAGAAAGATCTGCATCGCCTGACATATAATGCTGAAGCAATCATTGTCAGAAAGTTTTCAGGGAAATTTTCAATGGTGCTGATCCCTTCTTTCCTGCACCGGAATTTTGTTGAAGCGGGAGATAATAATGATGTTTTCAGTCTCGGCGCAGGATTCCGTCTTAAGATAACACAAAGCACGTCGCTGATCGCGGATTATTTTCACTCATTCAGACCCACGATGCCCGGATTTGAATACTTTGATCCAATGGGCATCGGTGTGGAAATTGAAACCGGCGGCCATGTATTCAGTATAATGTTTACGAATGCTTCAGGAATAGTTGAGAACGACTTTCTTGTCAACACCCTGGACGACTGGTCAAAAGGCGGAATAAAGTTCAGTTTCATTGTCTCACGAATGTTTCAGTTCGGAAAATCCTGATCCGCAGAACAGAGGGAATGCATCAGCCATAGGGTGAATCAATATGCAGGACAGTACCTTAGAATACCCCATACAGGGATATCGCTCTGTCACCCTTCAGACAGACTCACTCAGGCCCCCATACAGGAATGCCGGAGATGCCGGATTAACTACCCTGGAACAACCTTCGTATCTCGGGAACTTTGAAGCGCTGATCACAGACAAGTTCATGACAGCTAACAGCAGTTCCGGAAAAGGCTACCTGGATCTTTTTTCAAGTCACGAATTAGTACCTGTTCATCCTGAACCGATAGAAAAAGCAAACCAATACCATACTTGGTTTTTCCCTGTGATCCTCCTGGTTCTCGTATTGTACACCTGGTTAAGGATATTCTATAATAAATTCTTCAGCCAGCTTATCCAGGCCTTTCTTAACACCAATCTTACCAACCAAATCGTACGTGATGAGAACATTATGGTTCAAAGCGCGTCAATCATACTTGCTCTCACCTTCAATATTGTTGCGGCATTGTTTCTTTATCTGGTCAGTATTCAAACTGGCTGGTCGCTGGGTGGAATAGGTGATGGATTTAACCGATTCTTATTCTTCTTCGTCCTGGTCTCTGCAGCCTATACCTTGAAATTCCTGATTTTGAAAATTACCGGGTGGTTATTTGATCTGGACAGGGAAATGGCAACCTATATTTTCAATATTTTCCTGATAAACAATGTACTGGGACTGGTATTGGCACCTATTACGGCCTTGATGGCCTTCAATCCTTTTCTTGATCCTGTGTTTCTGGCAAGGCTTTGCCTCTGGCTGATCGCTTTTGCTTTTTTGTACCGGCTTTTCCGGGGCTTGCTCAGCGGCTTGTCTGTCCCCGGCACGTCTCCGCTTTATATATTTTTGTATCTTTGCACCCTTGAAATCGCCCCTTTGCTGGTTTTGATTAGAATTATCAATCCATAGAGGGCTGTGATACTGATATTTTAGTTCCAGAAAGAGTCATTCTTGTATGAGTTTGAAAGTTAAAAGTATCCTTGTAACACAGCCAAAACCTGAAACCGACAAGTCCCCTTATTATGACCTTGCTAAGAAATTCGGGGTCAAAATAGACTTTCGACCTTTTATCCAAGTAGAGCCTATATCTGCCAACGACTTCCGTAAGGACAGGGTGAACATAGCGGAACATACCGCGATCATTCTGACCAGCAGGATGGCGGCGGATCATTTTTTCCGGATCTGCAACGAAATGAGGATAAGTGTACCCGAGAGCATGAAATACTTCTGCATATCGGAATCCACCGCCTATTACCTTCAGAAATTTGTCGTCTACCGGAAAAGAAAAATCTTTTTCGGAAAACAAACCATCAATGATCTGATGGACCTGATCAAGAAACATAAAAAAGAAAAGTTTCTTGTTCCCTGCACGGATATTCATAAACAGGAAATATTTGAGACGCTCGACGAGAACGGTATCGACTACGACAAGGCTATTATCTATAAGACAGTGGCAAGCGACTTGTCAGACCTGGCAAATGTGAACTACGACGTACTTGTATTTTTCAGTCCATCCGGTATTACCTCCCTTTTTAAAAATTTTCCAAAATTCAAACAGAACAATACCCGCATTGCCGCATTCGGTCCCACCACTGCTCAATCCGTCCTGGATGCAGGACTAAAGCTTGACATACAGGCTCCTGTTCCTTCCGCGCCCTCTATGACCATGGCCTTGGAACAGTATATTAAAAAGGCGAACAAATAAATACCCTTCATATGTCTGCCGCACCAGAACAGTTCCGAACGCAGACTTTCCGCAAAGCAGAGCGACTCACCAGCAGGAAGATCTTCGAGCGTTTAATGATGGATGGCAAGTCAGTGATCGAGCCACCATTCCGTCTTATCTGGAGAGTTGAAATACTCGACAGTAAATTTCCTGTCCAGGTGGGATTCGCGGTACCCAAAAAACTATTCAGTTCAGCAGTAGACAGAAACCGTATAAAGAGAATGATGCGTGAGGTGTACCGGAAAAATAAAGCGTCTATCTATCCGTTACTCAAGGAGAAAGAAAAGCAACTGGCTCTTCTTCTGATCTACAGCGGTAAATCCATGCCTTTGTATGCTGAAGCGGAAAGAAAATTAACCCTGATATTAAAACGTCTTGTTAAAGTTTTTTAAGAACATTTTCAAACGGCTACTCATTGGCCTGATCAGGTTTTATCAGGGAGCCATTTCCCCCTACTTTCGGTCATCTTGCCGTTTTACTCCGACTTGTTCTCAATATGGCATCGAAGCCATTAATAAATACGGGCCTTTGAAAGGACTTTATCTTACCATTAAAAGATTGTTGCGATGTCATCCCTGGGGCGGACATGGCTACGATCCTCTCCCCTGAACCTTCCACACTGCAAATGAAGATCTTCTTTCGCAAATTCAAACTAAGGATAATAATTGTCATGACGCTGATCGCGTCTTATACTGCGTACAGTTTTTCCGACATATATTTTGAGATCTCCAAAAACCTGGACATTTTCAGTTCACTATACCGTGAAGTGAACATGTATTATGTGGACACAACCGATCCGGGTAAACTCATGAAGACAGGAATGGATGCCATGCTCGAATCGTTGGATCCGTATACAAGTTTTATCCCCGAATCAGAGATGGGAGATTTTCGTTTTATGACCACCGGACAGTATGGAGGTATCGGGGCAGTGATAAAAAGCAAGAACAATTCCATCGTGATCAGCGATCCCTACGAAGGTTATCCGGCGCAGAAATCAGGGCTCAGAGCCGGAGACCTGATTCTGGAGGTTGACGGAAAATCAATGCATGGAAAGAAAACTGATGAAGTCAGTCGTGCCTTAAAAGGCTCTCCAAAAACCCAGGTAAGAATCCTCGTGCGAAGGGATGGCGAGAAGGAGAACATGGAATTCCTGCTCGAACGGGAAGAGATCAAAGTAAAAAATGTCTCCTTTCATACGTTGCTGAAAAACTCGATTGCCTATATTAAAATCAGTCATTTCACCGAAAATGCCGGAAGGGAGGTATCGGAAGCTTTAAAAGAGCTGAGGGAAAAAGGAAGTATTAAGGGTGTCATCCTGGACTTAAGGGGAAATCCGGGAGGTCTTTTGTACGAAGCAGTCAATATTTCTAACCTGTTTATTGAAAAGGGTCAGGACGTAGTGAGTACAAAGGGTAAAATGAAGGAACAGGACAAAACCTATAAGGCGATTAATGCACCTGTTGACATTCATGTTCCGCTTGCTGTTCTGGTTAACAGTTCTTCCGCTTCTGCATCAGAAATCGTGTCGGGTTCCCTGCAAGACCTTGACCGTGCGGTAATCATCGGAACAAGAACATTCGGAAAGGGATTGGTACAGACCAGCCGGCCCCTGAGTTATAACACGCAGCTTAAGATAACAACAGCAAAATATTATATACCAAGCGGCCGATGCATACAGGCCCTTGACTATAGCAACCGAAATGAAGACGGTAGTGTCGGGAAAATTCCCGATTCGCTGATGCGTCCTTTTAAGACAAAGTCCGGCAGGACCGTTTACGACGGTGGTGGCATTCTCCCTGATATACTATTCCAGAACCCGAAATACAGTGAGATCAGTAAAAGTCTTCTGAACAAAAATCTTGTTTTCGATTTTGCCACAGAATACCACAGGAAAAATTTAAGTATTGCCGCGCCTGAATCCTTCAACATTGATGACAATGATTTCAACGATTTCGTCAATTATATTTCAGATAAGGAATATGACTATGTTACCGGAAGCGAAATAAAACTTGAAGAACTGAAGAAAAAAGCTGAGGAGGAAAAATATTTCCCTGAAATTAAGAACGAGTACGAAGCGTTGAAATCCAAAATGGTGCATAACAAACAGCTGGATGTACAGAATAATAAAGCGGAAATCAAACAAATCCTGGAGGAGGAAATTGTCTCAAGGTATTACTATCAAAAAGGGCGAGTCCGGGCTTCCCTGAAGAAAGACCGGGAATTGGAAAAGGCGATAGAGATTCTCAGCGACAGCGTGCTTTACGCAGGTATCCTCGGTTCCACCGGAGCCGGACATGCAAGTGGAATGGATAGATAAACTAATCAAGCTTATACGCAATTTTTAATTTAATTATGAGACCTGCGCGGCTGAAGAATTCCGACACACTTCTTGTAACTGGTCTTCTGATGCTTGTAGCCGGCCTGCCTCTTTCCCTGTTCCTTACCAGCCTTTCCCAGTTTTTTATTCTTGGTTCTTACTTTCTTGAAGGTTCTCTTCGTGATAAAATAAAAAAGTCTTTTTCCAACCGTCTTGCTCTTCTCATCAGCGGGATGTGGTTCTTGCACCTTGCGGGAATGCTGTGGACCAGCGATCTGGATGAAGGCTTAAGGGATCTGAGGATAAAGCTGCCTCTGCTGATTCTGCCCTTTGTCCTTGCCGGTTCTCCGGCATTAAGTCAAAAACAATACAAGCTCATCCTTGTCACCTTTGTGGGAGCGGTATTTGCGGGCTCTGTCGTGAGTATTGCTGTTTTTTATGGATTGAGCGGGCATGAAATCCATAATATCAGGGATATTTTCATATTCAATATATCACACATCAGGTTCGCACTCTTTACCTGTCTGTCCATTTTTATCCTGATCTCCTTCTTAAAGGAAAGCATAACAAGCCGTCAAAAACTGACTTCAACTTTAGCTGTTGCTTTGATCCTGTACTTCTCTGCATTTCTGGTCTTCATGGAATCTGTAACAGGGATTACCATTCTTGCCATAACAGTGATCGTACATCTTTTTATAGCGGGATACCGGAGTTCATCCAGCTTCACAAGGTATTTTCTGTTAGTCCTGTCGTTCACAGTGCCCCTGCTCCTGGTTCATGAGGTCAGAACCATCATCAAAGAGTATTTTGTCAGACATGACTATCCGGTTAATCCTTCCGAAAAGACAAATTCCGGAAATGATTATGTTTCCTTAACGGATGTGAACTTGTTTGAAAACGGTTATCCGATCTGGGTCTATGTATGTGAGAAGGAATTGCGAGAGGAATGGAACCTGAGAAGCCAGATGTCCTATGATTCATTGGATAAAAGAGGGCAGGAACTCCGTTTCACGCTCATCCGTTTTCTCAGCTCAAAAGGACTGAGGAAAGACGCCGAATCAGTCAGAAGTCTAAGTGCCGGGGAGATCGCCTCGGTTGAAAGAGGAATAGCCAACGTTAACTATCAGAATCTTTCCAACCTGAGAATAAGATTGATTCAGATCGTGTGGGAAGTGGACAATTACCGGAAGGGTGTGAACCCGAGCGGGCATTCCGTAACGCAAAGGCTTGAATTCTGGAAAGCTGCCGGGATGATCATTTCAACTGACCCATGGAAGGGTACGGGAACAGGGGACATGCCGGGAGCTTATAAGGAGACTTATGACAGAATGAATTCAGTACTCGAAGAAAGATACCGTCTGCGTGCGCACAATCAGTTTCTTTCCCTCGCCGTTGGTCTTGGTATACCCATAATGTTATATTTCGTCTTCGTACTGGTATTTTCCCTTGTCCATGCGAAAAGATATACCTATTTTCTTTTTCTAAGTACGTGGATGATCGCCTGTCTGTCTATGCTAACGGAAGATACGCTTGAGACCCAGGCGGGAGTGACATTCGTCACATTCTTTTTATGCTTTTTCGCTTTTCTTCGTCCGGTGACTGATAAAAAACAGATTCATGAATCAGGTTGATTCCGGAATCACGGTCTTTCCCACCTCATCACACGTTCGGCTATATGCGAGGCACTGATCTCATTGATGCAGTGGCATCGCTGAGGTTCACTACGGCATTCTGAACAATTTCTATCCACAACCGCTACTTCCGCATATTTACCGATTGGCGCCCATCTTCCGGGATGCATCGGGCGAATGGGCGGATATATCCCCAGTGCGTGCTTTCCCAGCGCGGAAGCTATATGTAAAGGCCCGGTACTTGCCGCAACCATACCGTCACAAGATGCAATGAGCGCTATCAGTTCCTCCAGACTGAGCTTTCCGGTAAGGTCAATGGCATTAAAGGGTAGTGTTGTAAGCCAGTCATGCATCCTCTCCCTTTCTTTTCTTGTTCCGGTGATGAAGATCTGGAAGCGGTCAGCAGGAAGATATCTTGCAAGGTCTCTGTAGTGGCTGAGGTTCCAGTTTCTCGCGCTCTCGTTTGAACCCGGATGCAAAATGAGTCTGAACTTACGCTGACTTAAAAGATCACTGTACTTTTCCGGAAGTTGTGGAACTCTTGTCAGATACTTAAGTCCTGCGAGTTTTTCGATTGCAGGCAGTTCTGTCAGACCAAAATCTTTCAGTAAATAAGTATTTAGTATGGCTTCATGGAGATCAGAAGACCGCCTGCTGAAAGAAACCAGATGATTGCAAGTCCACCAATGGTAGAGTCTGTTTGTCGTTCCTATCCGGTGTCTGATTCCCGCTTGTTTTGCCGCGCCTGCAATTTCGGAGACAGGAAAGACATGCAGTATGGCATCCGCCCCGGTATCTTTCAGGTAAGCGACCTGTCCCGCCTGATCAAAGCCGCGAAAAGTGTCGTAGTTATAAAACTCATCCACTTCCTGACAACACTTAATAACGTCATAAGTATATGTTTTACCGAGAAACGCAACTTTTATATCCGGACCACAAAGCTCCTTCAGCATGGCTGCAAGTGGAAGCGTAAGCACGACATCACCGATTGCATCCGTACGGCTGATGAGAATTTTCTTAACGCCGGAGATCTTAGTCACGGGGTGCGGAATTTTTCTGAAGCTCCATGAGCTTGGCATATTTCAGGAAGGTCGCATGGCTTGAAATCCTGGCAATGATGAACCCGGAATAACCGTCCAAAAATCCAAACATGAAGAAATAATCCCTGATAAATTTATAAAAGGGTTTATAAAGGAGCATCAGACGATTGGCCCTTCTTCCCGCCCTCAGAGCACTCAAGGCGCCAACAGTGGTGAACTTATTCACCTGATCAATATGTCCCTCTATACTGTAATATGAGTAGTGCAGCAGGTCGCCTTTGAGTTTTCCGGTAGAAGATGGTACATCGGGCAGAAACTGATCATGCGGATTCTCACCACCCCATTTACCGGTTCCATTGACAAAGAGGCGCACTTTTCTGTCGGGATACCATGATCCATGCCGTATCCATTTCCCACAATAATTTGTCAGCCTGTTCACGGCATAGGCATTGAACTTCCAGTTTTTCTTCAACGCTGCGATGCTTTGTAAGAGTTCCGGAGACAAGGCTTCATCAGCATCGATGGATAAGACATGTCTGAATGATGCATGTTGAAGGGCAAAATTCTTCTGTTCAATATGTCCCTGAAACTTATTCTTTATGAATTTTACGCCATAATCGCGACAAATCTCTTCAGTCCTGTCGGTTGAATAGGAATCCACCACCACCATTTCGTCTGCTATATCCTTCAGAGAAGAAAGACAACGTTCAATGTTTCTCTCCTCGTTGAAAGTAATGATAACAACTGATAACTTTATACTTTGCATGGTACGCCTGCAATTTAAATATTTCCCTCTTAGGTTTTGCCGGTCGGCCGCTTTCTTGTTTCTTTGTCATAATCAAAATCATGCATGTCTTCACAGGATTCTGAACAGTTACTGCAACGTATCATTCAGGGTGATCAAAAGTCCCTTGCCAGAGCTATAACGATCATCGAAAATGATCTTGAAGGTTCAGGGGAATTACTCATCAGGTTAAAACCCGACACTACAATACCAGTCATCGGAGTAACCGGTCCTCCGGGTGCCGGTAAAAGCACGCTCATCAATGCCATGATCGAAAATCTTTCAGCTAAAGGCATGAAGACGGCAGTCCTGGCAGTTGATCCCACTTCCCCATTCAACTATGGCTCATTATTGGGTGACAGACTTCGTATGTCTGAACACTTCACAGATCCCAATATTTTTATCCGGTCGCTGGCAAGCCGGGGCTCCTTGGGTGGCTTGTCGGAAAAAACCATTGAAACCGTTGATCTGATGCGTTCCGCAGATTTTGACATGATCATTGTCGAAACAGTAGGTGTGGGTCAGTCTGAGGTGGAGATCGCGGGACTGGCAGATACAACCCTTGTGGTGGTAGTTCCGGAATCCGGTGATGAAATACAAACCCTTAAGTCGGGTATCATGGAAATCGCCGATATTTTTGTAGTCAATAAGTGCGACCGGGAAGGAGCTGAACTACTTGCTAACTCACTTGAAAAAATGCTGCATGATTACCGGAAGACGACATGGGAAGTTCCGGTAATCAAAATGAGCGCAGTGAAGAAAGAAGGCCTTGACACCCTGCTTGACTCGATTGAGGCTCACCGGAAATCAGATGCCGCCGGACAAAAAAGGTTAATGCTCCTGACTGAAAAAGCCTACAGAATCATACAGAAGTCAAAAATGAAAGATATCCGCAAAACAGAGCTCTCGGAAGCCTTGAAAAAAGCCCTTTCGATGCCTGATTTTAATTTGTATTTGTTTGCAGATCAGTATTTAAGCCAAGGAATTGGGTATTCCTAAAATAGTTGTAAATTGTTTCGCTTTTAAAATCATGACGAAGAAATACTCTCCTCATTACCTGATTGCCCTTAAGACCCTGCTGATCGCAGGGCTTCTGATTTTGTCAGGCAATCCAGCTCGTACAAATGCACAGGCATTCTGGACTGAAGATTTTGGAAATACTTCAGGCACCTGTGATCAGGGTACACCGGCGAATAATTTTGTTACCGCCAATGGCGTCTGGACGGTAACTGCCATCGGCGCACAGGACATATACGCAAATGAATGGTATATCAGTGCTACCGAGCCCGGACTGGGAGCCGGTTCCTGTTCAACACCGGGATGTCATATCAACATCACTTATACTGACAGAACCCTTCATGTCGGTAATGTTCCTGGTTCACCGAATGCGATAACGCTGTGCAGTACCGGTGACTGCGGAGCAGTATATGATCCGGGTGGATTTCAACTTGAGGTCGCAACTCACAAGCGAGCCGAATCACCCGTCATCAATTGCACGGGTCAGTCGGGGATAACTCTGTCCTTTGATTATTTCGAATATGGTGATGATGCCGTCAACGTCGACAATACTTTCATTGAATATTGGGATGGAAGCGCCTGGGTTAGCATTTCAGATCCTCCGCGCACCAATACGATTTGCGGAGCAGGCATTGGAACCTGGACCAATTACACTGTGCCTATGCCGGCCGGCGCTGACAATAATCCGAACGTGAGGATAGGCTTCCGCTGGCAGAATGATAATGGCGGAACCGGATCAAGTCCTTCCTTTGCAGTCGATAATATCCGGCTTCTCGGAGTCCTGGATCCCGTTGCGGATTTCATTGCCAGTGATACGGTTTTATGCATTGATGACTGTATCAACTTCATCGACTTAAGTTCGAACAGTCCCACCTCCTATACCTGGAACTTTATCGGAGCTAACCCGTCCACTTCCGGCCTTCAGAATCCTTCAGGAATTTGTTTCCCATCCGCCGGAACCTATTCGGTACAGTTGATTGTTTCAAACATCACCGGAACTGACACCCTCACCAAGATTGACTATATAACAGTAAATCCCTGTAATCCTCCTGTGGCGGATTTCACTTCCGACACAACACAAACCTGCGAACGTTCCTGTGTGAATTATTCTGACCTCAGCACCGGAGGCGCCACCTCCTGGCAGTGGTTCTTCCCGGGCGGAACCCCTTCAGCAAGTACTGACCCTAACCCTGCAGGTATATGTTATATGACTCCCGGATCTTATGATGTTACTCTTATTGCGGGAAACTCTTTCGGATTTGATACCATTACGGTACCGGGATATATCCTGATTGATACCTGTCCGCTTCCGGTTGCCGACTTTAATACCTTTACGCAAAGCATCTGTTCCAACCGTTGTGTAAATTTCAATGACCTCAGTACGGAAAATCCGATTGCATGGTCCTGGTATTTTCCCGGAGCGACGCCTGATACATCTACCATGCAGAATCCTACGGACATCTGTTATGATTCCGACGGGTTCTATGATGTGCGTCTGATTGTGACCAATCAATATGGTTCGGATACGTTGGTACAGTATTCCTATATTCAGGTTGAAAGCGTACCCGGAGCTTTTGTCAGTCCTGATACCAGTATGAAATTCGGAAGTTTCTATCAGCTTACCGCCGGTGGCGGATCCTCCTACAACTGGTCGCCGCCAACCGGTCTGGATACCGCCGGAGGACCAAATCCAATTGCCAGTCCCGGAACCACCACTACCTATACCGTAAGCATCGTTGACAGCGCCAGCGGATGCAGTACCACCCGTCAGGTGACTATCACTATACTTCATGACAACAAATTTTTTGTACCCAACACGTTTTCTCCCAATGGAGACGGCCGGAATGATGTGCTGTATCTCCGGGGTAACAACCTGTACGGAATTCGTTTCAGCATCTTTGACCGGTGGGGAGAAAAAGTTTTCGAAACTACCGATCCATCTGTCGGGTGGGACGGCAGATACAAAGGTAAAGACCTTGATCCCGCAGTCTTTATGTATGTGGTGACGGTGAATTATGATGACAAGAAAACCGTGACGGAAACCGGTAACGTTACACTTGTCAGATAAAACATTAAAATAATTATTCGATGCGTAAATTCTTACTCGCTATCACCGGCCTGAATCTATGTTTTCTCCTTTCCTTTGTTCAGGCACAGGATGTACATTTCTCTCAGTTCCATACTACGCCTTTGCAGGTAAATCCGGCACAGACAGGCGTGTTTGATGGCATATTTCGAATGTCAAATACCTACAGGTCGCAATGGGCGGGACTGGGAGACGGCTATTCCACCATACATGTTTCGGCTGACGCTCCACTGGGTAAAGGAGAACTGGGAACAGATTTTTTTGGTGTCGGACTAATGGTGTATCAGGATAAGGCAGGCTCCGCCGGATTTAAAAATACCGTCATAGAAGGTTCCATGTCTTACGTAGCCGCTCTTGACAACGACGCCAGTCATTTCTTTTCAATCGGTTTCCAGGGTGGTCTGAATCAGCTCAGCCTTGACTTTTCGAAAACTACCTGGGATTCACAATGGAATGGCGATTCATTTGACCCTTCCCTTCCTTCGCAGGATATACTGCAGCTTGAACAGTTCACTTATCTCGACATTAATGCGGGACTTCTTTACTACTATGTCCCGGACGGGAATAATTATTTGGCTTTGGGCGGCAGTATGGCACACATTGGTAGTCCGAATGTCAGTTTCTATGTAAGACAGGATGCGCCGCTTCGCCGCAAGATCATGTTTCACGGAAGTGGGGATATCAATTTTGGCGAACAAAAAGCCAGCTGGTTCAGCCCTAAATTCATGGTGGCTTTTCAGGGCAAACAAAAAGAGATCGTGGCAGGGGCCTATATAAAAAACAAGGTTCAGTTCAAATCACGTTATACCAATTACCGCAAAGAAGCTTTCTTTTATATAGGAGGATTTTACCGTGTGCAGGACTCCTTTATTTTCGCCACCAGGTTTGACTATAATCGCTGGGGACTTGGCATCACTTATGATATAAATGCATCGGGACTGCGAAAGCTGACCAATTCTGCCAACGCGTGGGAATTCAATCTTTCTTATGTTACGCCTGTTTCAAGAGGAAAGAAAGAAAAGAACTTCAACAAAATGCCACAGTTCTTATAAGAATAGTATTCGCTGCTTTGTGAATCATCCCGGATTTCACGCCGGGAAAAAGCGGAGATCTATTCCTGAAAGTAAACCCGCTTCACCCGCTGGCTGATATTTGCGAGTACTTCGTATGGAATTGTACCCAGGTCTTTGGCAATTTCCGTAACGGGTAATTCCGGTCCGAAGACGATTACTTCATCCCCTTCCCTTGCGGTGATATCGGTGACATCAAGCATGGTCATGTCCATGCAGACATTACCGATGACCGGCGCAAATCTGCCGTTCACATACATTTTACCAACTCCGTTTCCAAGTCTGCGATTGATACCATCCGCATAACCAATCGCAACCGTTGCCACCACTGTATCTCTTTTCAGTTTACCCGCCCGGCTGTAACCGATAGTTTCATTGGCAGGCACATGTCTGATCTGTGAAATAGTCGTGCGGAGAGTTGCCACCTGCATCAGGTGTTGCTGTTCCTGCGGAGTGGCCGCAATTCCGTATAATCCTATCCCTAACCTGACCATGTCCAACTGAGCTTCACTGAAGCGGAGAATGCCGGATGAATTTAGAATATGTTTGAGTATGGGATAATTAAACGATAAACTTATCTGTTCACTCATTTTCATGAACTTTTCAAACTGCATTCTGGTGAAACCATCATGTTCAGATTCGTCACTGGCTGCCAGGTGAGAAAAAACAGATGCTACCCGTATCTGACGGTAGTTCTTCAGTCGAACGATTAATTCATTGATATCTGATTCCTCAAAACCGAGACGATGCATTCCGGTATCCAGTTTAATATGAATCCGTATCGGGTCGCCTTCATACTGTTTCAATTCTTCCCCGAGTTGATTAAGCAATCGCATATTATAGATCTCGGGTTCAAGTCTGTGCCTGAAGATGGCTTCAAATCCCTGCACCTCCGGATTCATCACCATGACAGGAAGAGCAATTCCGGCTTTACGTAATTCAGTCCCTTCATCGGTATAGGCTACTGCGAGATAATCAACATGGTGAAACTGTAAAATATTGGCAATCTCAAAACTACCGCTTCCATAGGAGGCTGCCTTTACCATGGCCATAATCTTTGTCTCCGGCCTGAGCCGGGAACGGTAATAGTTCAGGTTATGAACAAGTGCATTCAGATTGATCTCCAGAATGGTTTCGTGCGCTTTCTGTTGCAGAAGTTTACTGATGCGTTCAAAACCAAAAGGCCTGGCGCCTTTGATGAGAATGGTCTCATCCCGGAAGTCCTGCTGACTGAATTCTTTCAGAAACTCTTCGGTGTTTGCGTAAAACTTTTTTGGAAGTTCAAATAAATGCTGTTGCCTTTGAATCGCTTCACCGATACCGATCATCCTGTCAACCGATTTCACTTTGAGCAGTCCTGCCACTTCCCTGTAAAGGATCTCTTCATTCCTTCCGCTTTGCAGGATATCCGAAAGAATGATGCTTCTCTTACTATGTTGCTTTTGCTGGTTTAAGAAATCCAGCGCCACACGCAGCGAACCTATATCAGAATTATAACTATCGTTGATAACGGATGTGTGATTGATACCGGTTTTCATTTCCAGTCTCATGGCGACCGGACTCAGGTACAGCATACGTTCTGCAATCTGCTCAGTATCGATCCCAAACATCAGAAGCATAGCCCAGCAGTGTATCGCATTCTCAATGGAGGCGTCATCGGTGAAAGGAATGCAGATCTTCTGAAAAGTATTATTATAGACAGCCTGTATCTCCGACTCGCCTTCTCTCCGGTCGATCCGTCCTATCTGCAGTCCGGCCTTTGCTTTTCTTGACCATGTGAAAACTCTCCCGGTGTCTGTTCCTTTGAACATTTCAGAGACCGCCTCATGGATCTCCGTATAATCTCTGCAATAAATAAGCAGTTCTACATCTTTGAACAAGTTCAGCTTTTCCCTGACCTTCTGGCGTGTATTCTCAAAGTTCTCATCATGCGCAGAACCGATATTGGTAAAAATGCCGTGGGTTGGACGGATAATTTTCTCCAGCTTTTCCATTTCACCCGGTCTGGAAATACCCGCTTCAATAATGGCAAGCTGATGATCATCATGCATAAGCCACACAGATAGAGGCACACCGGTTTGCGAATTGAAACTTTTAGGACTTCTGACAATGTTATGATCCGGTCTTAATAACTGATACAACCATTCTTTCACAATCGTTTTTCCATTACTCCCCGTTACGCCAATGACAGGAAATGAGAAACGTTTTCGATGCCAGGTACTCAATGCCTGCAGCGCTGAAATTGCGTCACCGACTACAACAAAGTTCGCTTCAAGCTTTCTGAATTCATCCGTGAAATCCTCAACCACAAAATTTCTCACTCCCTGCCTGACAAGGTCGGTAACGAATCGATGTCCGTCATTCCTGACTCCACGCAGTGCAAAAAAAAGCGATGTGTCACCATGCACTACTTTACGGCTGTCCGTCAAAAGGTCCTGTACGGTTTGCGCTTGTGGTGCCCCAACCTCAAGACGAGCTCCCAGTATCTCCGCGATCTGAACTATTGAATAAACCGGATCCTTAGTCGTTGCCAAGCTTGCTATTTTATCCTCTCCTTGTTAAAACACACCCTGCACAAAGGCAGGTAACTATCCTTTTCACCAAGCAGAATCCGTGATTCATCGCTTACTGTACGATGTGAATAATTGGCAAGATTCCCGCACCTGATACAAATAGCGTGAACCTTGGTCACAAATTCCGCTATTGCCATCATTTGAGGGATGGGACCGAATGGTTTGCCAAGGTAGTCCATATCCAGTCCGGCCACGATGACCCTGATTCCCCGGTTAGCCAGAATTTGCGCCACTGAAGGAAGTTCGTCATCAAAAAACTGGGCTTCATCAATTCCAACGACTTCCACATCATTGGCCAGCAGTAAAATCTGGGAAGAAGATTCCACGGGTGTGGATGGAATATAATTCGAATCATGAGAGACGACATTAACTTCATCATAACGCGTGTCCAGCTTGGGCTTGAAGATCTCCACCTTCTGTCTGGCAATCTTAGACCTTTTTAGTCTGCGTATGAGTTCTTCGGTTTTACCCGAAAACATCGAACCACAAATCACCTCTATATGACCATGATGATGGCTTCCGGGTTTTAACTGTTCTAAAAACATAGGCTGAATTCAGAGAGCAAACCTAAGGATTCTGCAGGCTTTGGCCAAAGCGAATACCCTATATTCTTAAAGGAAAGAGAGATTCCGGTCTGACTCAGAGTCCGGACCGGAGTATGGCTTAGTGACCGAATAAAAAAGACAAAATTTTCAAACATTTTATCCGTTCCTGAGTATAAGACCGGGTCAGCTTCCGCTTGCCGGGAGCTTTCAATCCAGCATCCATAAAATCATGAACCCAGAAAACGCTCTCGCTGAAATTCAGCATAGCCTGAATCTCCTGAACAATAAATTTCAGGTCCTTTCAAATGAAAATCAAAAAATCAGTCCGCTTGAAGTTCAGGAATTCATAAGGCTCATTCGTCATCTCTATGAAAAATCCCTGGAGATGCAGTATGCTCATGCGATGAAGTGTCTTGAAGAGACAGAAGCCGCTATAGCCGCTCCATATACTCCACAAAACGAAAACCATGAGACAAGGCAGTCGTCCTCCGGGTTAATAACACACACCGGCCCTGAGCATCAGAATGAATTAAATGAGGAAGAAAAGGCGAACATCATGCCTCAAGACTTCACGGGCATTCAAAATCCGGTAAAACACCCTACCATGGATGAGTTACTTGCACTGGCAGCAACAAAAGCGGCAGAACTAAATCAGCAACAGGAAACGGTCCGCAGAAAAAAGGTGGTTGCCGACATCCATGATACTTTTACGGAATTACCTACCGTAGCTACGCGCTTCAGTGACAAGGAAACGCTTGCCAAAAAAATGGCGGGCAGTCGCACTCAAACGGCTGTGGCCGAAAAGCACCGGCATAAACCCATCACAGACCTCAAATCCGCCATCGGCATTAATGAGAAATTTTTATTTATAAATCATCTTTTCGGCGGGAATGCTCAGCTCTATCATTCGAGTATCGAAATGCTCAACACTTGTGCAAGCCATACGGATGCCCTCCGCTTTCTTGAACAAAATGTATTGACGATTTATGAATGGGACAGAAAAGAAAGTCCGGCAACATTGTTCTTGGAACTGATTGAACGAAGATATCTTTCCTGAAAAAGAATATGTCGCGCCTGATCCTGGTTCCAACTCCTGTCGGAAATCTGGAGGACATCACTCTGAGATCCCTCCGTGTTCTTAAAGAGGCTGATCTGATTCTGACTGAAGACACAAGGACAAGCGGTCATTTACTGAAACACCTGGGGATAAGTAAGTCCATGAAGTCCTACCATGCCCACAATGAGCACCGGGTTCTGGAAGAAATCATTGAACTGATCCGCGGCGGCACCAAAACGGCGCTTATTTCGGATGCCGGCACACCCGGAATATCGGATCCGGGATTTCTGATTGTCCGTGAATGCATCCGTCAGGGTATAGAGGTAGAAACGCTTCCCGGACCAACGGCATTTGTTCCCGCTCTGGTAAATTCAGGTTTACCCTGCGACCGTTTTTGTTTTGAAGGTTTTCTTCCTCAGAAAAAGGGACGACAAAGCAGGTTGACTGAACTGAAGGATGAGCGCAGGACAATGATATTTTATGAATCGCCATATCGCCTGGTCAAAACTCTGCATCAGTTCTGCGAGATTTTTGGAGAAGAAAGGCAGGCCGCTGTTTCCCGTGAACTCAGCAAAATGTTTGAAGAAAATTTTCGTGGGAGCCTGAAAGATTGTCTTGAACATTTCACTTCCAAAGCGGTCAAGGGTGAGATCGTGATTGTTGTCGGGGGAAATCCACATTCAACAAAAAATAAGAAGTCCCCGGAAGAACAAGGAGAAGAAAAAGAAGAAGCCTAATCAGGATCATTTTCACTGAAAAACTGAGCGGCGATATTGTCAGCAAATAATTTTCCTTTGTCAGTCAGCCGGTAAATAGTTGCTTCTTTAACCATTAATCCATCATGGATACTAAAATCAGCAATGGCTGAAAAGGTGCGGTGATTTTCATCACCGAATTTACTCAGCAGCTCATCCGCATTGACCCCCCACATTGTCCTGAGGCGTGTGAGTATGTATTCATTGTACTTATTACTCAGGCTCAATTTTTCTCTCTCTGCGGGTATGATCCCTTGACTGATCTGACGGATGTATTCGTGATTATTGGAAATATTCCATTGCCGGCTGTACAAATCGTAGGAGTGTGCGGAGGGTCCCATGCCCAGGTAGGGTTGATCCTTCCAGTAAGCCGAATTATGTCCGGAGTATTTTCCCGGTTTGGCAAAATTGGAGATCTCATAGTGTTCGAAGCCGGCTTTGCCAGCCATGTCCATAAGCAACTCAAAATGTCTTGAAGATTTTTCATCATCCACATCCTGCACTTTTTTATCCCTGATCATCTTTGCCAGAGCGGTCCGTGGTTCCACGGTGAGAGAGTAGCAGGAAAGATGAGTCAGATCAAACGAAAAAGCGATTTTCAGATTTTCGATCCACTGTGCATCATCCAGCGTAGGAAGTCCATAAATAAGGTCAATGGAAATATTATCAAAGCCCTGCTTCTGAGCGGCTCCGATACAGGTCATCGCCTGTTCAGCCGAATGCGCACGATTCATAAATTTCAGATCATTCTCCGAAAAACTTTGTATGCCGATGCTTAAACGGTTGATACCGGCATCTTTCAACTCCTGAAGTTTATCGCTTCCAAGGTCGTCCGGATTGGCTTCCAGGGTAATCTCGGTGTTCTCAGAAAGAATAAAATTGCTACTTACTTCAGACATGAACTGCATCAGCTCATCTCCATTTAATAGCGAAGGGGTACCGCCTCCGAAATAAACCGATCGCAAATTTTTATCCTCCAGGTAATTCCGACGGAGCCTGAGTTCGCTTCGCATCGCGGAAAGGAGTTCCGCTTTATTCTTTACGCTGGTAGAAAAGTGAAAATCACAGTAGTGACAGGCCTGTTTACAAAATGGAATATGAAAATAAAGGCCTGACATAGGGGTGTAAAGATAGGGTTAATGCGCGAACAAAGTCGAAACCCGGTTGCCAGGTAATTCTGCCAATCAATCCAGGCCTGCAGCCAAGTCTGCACTTATTACTTGAACTTACAATAACTCATTTGCTCTTCTTTGAGTGTTTGGTGTCTCGCCCAGCGCATTGCGTTTAATTGACACAAAACAATCGTATACCGATATCACATTCCATAACTATTAGTTCTGTGTCAAATTCTATTTGAATCAGAAATCCGGTAGAATTCACTCATCTTATATCCGACTTTGTTAAATTTTTCAGGGTTTCTGTTAAATATTTTGCGGTGTAGAAATAAAAGTTACATTGGCCGGGAATTCTACTTTTCATAAGGCATCATGAATCCTTCCATTTCAGTGTTTTTAATTTTCTTAACAAGTCTTTTCACCCAATTGAATTCTGTTGCGCAGGTTAATTTAGTACCCAATCCGAGTTTTGAGATACATGATTCTTGTCCAGACAATCTTTTTCAGATTAATAGATCTACTGGGTGGAATGCTGCAAACGGAAGCCCAGATTATCATCATGCTTGTGCTAGTTTGTGGATTGTATCTGTCCCTAAAAACTTCAGGGGATATCAGTCAACGAATTCTGTTTTTGATAGTGCTTATGCAGGAATATATATTTCCACATTTCAAAATCATAGGGAGATTCTCTATTCTGAACTCACCAGTTGGTTGACTATTGGTCGAGAATATTATATTTCTATGATCCTTTCTCCAGCATATTCATACGGTTCTCCTTGTCACTGTAATAATATTGGAGTTAAGTTTGTAACTTATCCTGTTCAAAATTGGAGCGGTTCGTTAGACACTTTGTTTATTGACAATTTTTCTCATGTGCGTACAGACAGCATCATTTCAGATACAACAAATTGGTATTTGCTTCAAGGAAGTTTTGTAGCAGACTCTGCATATACAGGGATTTTAGTTGGCAACTTTTATAAAACGGACAGTACACTTTGTTTTTGCCGGGAGACAACAGCATCCTTGAGTTATTATTATGTTGACAGGATCTGCGTAGCAGAGGATCCATTTTATTGTCCCAATTATAGTCTTGCAACTATCGATGATGATTTCCCCGCCAATTATTCGATTACATACACGGATTACATCATACAAGTATTAACACGAGGAAAGATTCATTTTGGACAAACCGCATTGTTTAATTTATTGGGACAAAAATTATTGGAAGTTGATATTAGTACCGGGGTAACTTTTATTGATCTGACTAAATATGCAAGTAGTATATATATTCTAAGAATCGGAAATGATTCATTTAAGTTCAAAAACTAAATCAAAAACCCAAACAGAAAAATTTCACATCATGAATCCTGACCCGGGAAATCCTGTTCCAAATTATGCGCTGAAAGATGACATTCACCTGAAAGTGCTCCAGGATCGAGATGGAGGTAATATGGATTTATTTACTTCACTTCCTCAACACAATCCTGAAGGTACTTCCTTTGCCGGCATCTGAACTCTTTACAAAAATTTCTCCGTTATGGTATTCTTCAATGATCCTTTTGCTAAGTGAAAGGCCGAGTCCCCAACCGCGGCTTTTGGTAGTATAACCCGGTTTGAAAATGGTTTTGTACGATGATTTTGGAATACCTTTTCCGGTGTCTGAAATATCAATATATACGAACTGCTGCTGATCGGTAATCTTAACACAAATGGATCCGGAACCATTCATCGCGTCAAGCGCGTTTTTCAAAATATTTTCAATCACCCATTCAAAGAGCGGAATATTCATTGGCGCATAAACCTCATGTGAGGGGCTTTGAATATCAAAACTTGTTTTATCGGAGGTACGGGTACGGATATAATCTACTGAATGCTTCATGACCAGCGCCACATTTTCCTTATGCAGGGACGGTGCGGAGCCAATTTTCGAAAAACGTTCGGTGATGGTTTGCAGCCTCTCCACATCCTTTTCTATTTCGTGGGTATATTCAGCGCTGGTTCCTTTCATCTTCAAAAACTCCAGCCAGGCCAACAAGGATGAAAGGGGAGTTCCCAGTTGGTGCGCCGTCTCCTTTGCCATTCCAACCCAGACCTGGTTCTGCTCCGCCTTTCGCGAAGTACTGAAGGCTATGTAAGATACGAAGAGAAAAAGAGCAATGACCGCCAGCTGGAAGTAAGGATAATAACGTAAACGGATAAGCAGGTCGGAATCTTTATAAAGTATATACTGTGTAATATTCTGCCCGATATGGATCTCTATGGGATCATGACCCTCTTTCATTTCTTTCACCTGGGCTTCCAGATATCCGGGTTTTGCTGCACGGGCACTGTCCAGGTTTCTGTAGGAGATTACCTTAAATTCCTGATCGGCCCAGATCACCGGAATGGTCGTGTTATTCGAAATGACCGTAGACAGAAAATTAATATCCGAACTTACCTCATTAACATCAGAGAGCCTCTTTGTCGCCTCAGCCCACAGTTGAATCTTCTTCTTCTCCTCTTCCGCCAGTTTTTGAACCAGTTTATTGGTATACCAAAGCGATGCCGCTCCGATCAGCAGGGCGGCCAGGAGAAGCAGTACTTTCCAGCGTTGTTTTTGACTATAAATGTTCAAACTTACCGGTTTTAACAAAAACGGACAGACCTTGGAAAGATTGTCGGTTTCAGGGCGCAAATATGAAAGATTTTGTGATGCCATAAAACCCTTGACAGTAGAAATTCTCTCATCAGGTATTTATTCGTCTGTTTCCCATTCAATTTCCATTTCCTGCTTTTTGGGCTTCTTTACTGACTTCACCGTGTCTTTTTTAAACATGCCGAATTCCTCCTTCAGGATATCTTTCATCGTCTGCTTCTCTTTCGCAATGTCTGTTTTTAACTTTCTGCCAGCACCTTCCCTGTCGTAACCAAAGCGGGGATCGGTAACCGGACCTTTCATCGTTAAAAACAAGCGGGTCCGTCCAAGGCCGTCATCTTCTATCTCGCCGAATTCACTATTCTGCTTCAGTTTTTTACCCAATACATCCGATAGTAAAAGCTGAAGTCTGTAGTCTACCATATTGTCAAAATTATGAACACCATTCGCGGTTAGATTCAATGCGGATGAATTGATCTCCATGGAAGGAATATGGATTTTTCTGTCTGCAATGGAAATCTGATTTTTCAGTGTAGAGAATCGAATATTGTTGAGATCGGATACCTTTATATACCTGGCCATTGCCTGTATCGGTAAAAACTTTATTAGCTCGCCAGTCTCAATAGTGATATCACAGACGGATCGAACCTTCGCCGGATTAATTTTAAGCGATGTGGTCCAGCTCGAACTCAACTGTATTTCGGCATTGATCTTTCCTTTTACATTTCGGTCGGTCAGAGTATTCTGACCAAAGTTCTCCATTTGCCAGAAGAATTCGGTTACATCAAGGCCTTTGATTCTGGCATCGAAGTTCATGAGAATGCTGTCTTTTCTCGATGCATTGATGGTCGCATCCATATAAATTAAGCCTTGCATGGCTGAAAATTCAAGCTCTTTACCTGAGATGACCTGCCGGTTAAGCAGAATCTGTCCATCCAAATAAGAAGCCTGAAATCGCCTGAAGGAAATGCTTTCAATATCCACGTCGAGCCTGCTGTACAACCTTGGATTGAACTTCATAATGTAAGAGGTATCATCAGAAGTTGATTTATCGATGAGTAACTCGTCCAGGTTTAGTTTTCTGCTGCTGAGTGTTGCGTTGAATTCCGCGCTTTGATCCGGAATGAATATGAAATTTATAAAATTTTTAAAAATTCCATTGAGGTTCAGATCGCTTGACGAAATGTTGCCACTCAGGCCTTCCACTTTCAGATCATTGTCCTGCAGCACAAGTTTCCCCTGAAAATTTTTATACTCCAGCGGATTGTGCTTCAAAACAAAACTCACCTTGTCGAGTTCTATCGAACCGGAGGACTGCACCGTGTAACGTTTTGCAATCGAATATGTACTCACATCCTTTACCTTACCTGCAAAGGATATGTTAAACTTCAGGTTTCCATTCAGTGAAACCAGTGTATCGAGAGAAATAAAATGGCGCACGTTGGCAAGATTCAATGAAGCCCTGGCCTTCAAATCCAGAAATGGATCCTGTAAATCCAGGATCCTGAAGTCGGCATTTATCCTGTTGTCGCCCAGTGTCGCAGACATGTCAGGTATATTCAGTTCACTTTTACCGGAGATACCACGACTGGTAAATGTTCCGTGAAGATCTATTTCCGTCAGGGAGATATTGCTTTTATCGGGTGTGAGTTTCCCCTTGCGAATGTTAAAGGAAGCAGTCAGGGCAGGCATGCTGCCATTTCCCGCTTTCCCTTCTATTTTCAGATTGGATTCGAACAGACCCTTACTGCTGTAATTTTTAAAATACTGCATGTACTCCGGCGGGAGCAGGCTGATCAGATCTTCCAGTCTGGACTCATGGGTATTCACTTCCAAACTCATGAGGGTAGAGCTATCCTGATCTACCACAAAACCCGCAATATCAAAGGAGAGATCGGCAATTCTAACCATACTTTTTTCAAATTTGTATGTGCCGTCAAGGTTATTTACATGCATACCTGTCTTCAGAACAACAGGCTTACTGTGGATGTAATTGATTTTTCCGGCATAAAGATGTTCCATGAACAAAGTTGCGCTCACGCTGAGTTTATATAACTCTTCCGAAAATTTTCCGCTTAGTTCCGCATTATCAGTGCGCATAAGGTAATGCTGATCATTTTTCAGATCCTGATACCGGATGGAAATATCTTTCAGCACAATTTTCTGCAGGTCAATCACCGATTCGCTTTTCAGACTGTCATCCGATGATTTCCAGAAGCGGTAATTGTTCTTCCCTTCCCTGTCAATCCGGATATTGGCAATACCATCCTGAGCCACAATTTTTTTAACTGAAATATTTCCGGAAAAGATCCCTGAGATGTTAAACTGCAATGAAATGTGACCGGCGTATAAAAGCGTATCATTCGGAAGGGACTTTAAAACACCCTTGGCCAGCACTTTTTGCATATCTACTGAGGCATATGGAAAATGCCTGAAAAGACTGAACTCAAACTTCTCCACCTGAATTTCCGTGACCAGATTTTTATTCAGCTCAGAGATGATCATTTTTTTAATGTCATCACCGTAAAAAAGTCCGATGAGAAAGCCAAGAGCGATCAATCCCAATAATAAAAGGCCGGAAATTTTGCCCGCGATTTTTACGTATGACCAATACTTTAATTTCATCTTTCGTCTGAAAACGAAGGTCCTAAGAAGAAATTGTCGGAATGCAAGTCGCAGGATGAACTTGCTAACAGTTGATTAAGAAAAAAGCGTCAGGAATCCGCCAAGATCCTGAACGCTCTTCACAAACTTCTTTAATATACCTGGCTTATTTCATGGCAAGTTCAAACCTGCGGGCGACCTCATCCCAATTCACCACATTCCACCATGCGTTGATGTAATCCGGACGACGGTTTTGGTAATGGAGATAATAAGCGTGCTCCCATACGTCAAGACCCAGCAGTGGCTCTCCTTTCAGTTCCGAAATGTCCATCAAAGGGTTGTCCTGATTTGGGCTTGATCCAACAGCCAGTTTTTTATCCGGACCGGCAACGAGCCAGGCCCAGCCGCTGCCGAATCGTGTTGCTCCGGCGGCAGCGAATTTGGTTTTGAACTCATCCATGCTGCCGAAAGCGGAATTAATGGCATCTGCCAATACTCCTGAGGGACTACCTCCTCCGCCGGGCTTCATGATATTCCAGAAAAGTGAATGATTATAGTGCCCGCCACCATTATTGCGAACGGCAACAGGATACTTTGAAATGTTTCTGCAAATATCTTCGATGCTGAGCTTTTCAGCTTCAGAACCGGCAATCGCGTTGTTCAGATTAGTGACATAAGCCTGATGGTGCTTGCCATGATGTATTTCCATTGTACGTGCATCGATGAAGGGCTCAAGTGCATCGAATGCATAAGGTAAGGAACCGAGTGTGAAAGCCATGATTGTGGATTTATATAATTAAATAATGAGTTAAGATTTCCGCGGCAAAGATAGTTAATTCCTTGCTAAGACTTCCAGCTGAACAGGGAATGAAGAACGATGAATGTCTGATTCTCCTGAAATTGCCTGTTGATGACCAAGAAGAAAGTGATACGATGAGATATCTTCCTCCGATGTGCCGGATATTTACCATTTTCTTAAAAGAAAAACACGGCTTCTTCGCGGACACTTGTCCTTTTTTTTGAGCTGTGCGATGATCATCCAATCCCGGAACTGAATGTCAGGTGAATCAGAAAAATTCTTGCCTAGAAATAATTCAGCTGCCTTTCACCGCTACTTGCTTGTTTTCAATCAGCTCGAGCGCTTTGTGAAGACTTTTATCCATCGTTTGTATAACCGGATAAAACCCGTCGTTCTTCCAGATCTGCCTTGCAATGAGGGCTTTCAACTGGGTACGGATGATCTCCGAAGAGGTTTTCACTCCCGGGCCGGTTTTAACCGTACCATCTTTCAGGGAATAGTCAACAAACTTTCGGTACAATTCTTCCGTCACATTGAAGGACTCCCTGAACTCCCTGAAACTAACAAACTTTTCAAAATAAGTCCTGTTCTGATCTACATAATCATAGGCGAACTGGGAGATCATTCCTTTACTGCTTACATCGGCATAATATTGAGAACTGCCGCTTGTGTCCATAGCCATAAAGACATCCGGCATGATTCCACCTCCGCCATACACGGTCTTTCCTCCCGGTGTTTTGTAATGAAGGGAATCGGGAAAGCTAATGCTGTCAGATGTTGTCAACTCCCCTTTTCTCAATCTTTCAAAAAGTTCATTTGAATAAGCCTGGTAGCCGCCTTCGTAGGGCTTCTGGATACTTCTTCCTGTAGGTGTATAATACCTTGCTATGGTGAGTCGCATAGCGGAACCGTCTGGGAACTGACTTTGCTCCTGCACGAGTCCTTTTCCAAACGAACGGCGTCCGACGATGGTCGCCCTGTCCCAGTCCTGCAATGCTCCGGCCACAATCTCACTGGCGGAAGCGCTTCCTTCATCTACCATCACGATCAGGGCTCCCTGTTCGTAAAAGCCTCGCTGAGTGGCATAGAATGATTCGCGGGGACGGGACCTTCCCTCTGTATATACCACCAGCTTACGGTCAGGCAGGAATTCATCCGCAAGCTGAATGGCGGTTTTCAGGTAGCCGCCGGGATTTCCCCGCAGATCGAGAATCAGGTTCTCCATCCCTTGTTCTTTCAACTTGACAAACTTATCAATATATTCCTCATAGGTATGTTCCGCGAAGTGACTCACTTTTATATATCCTGTCTGTGATGTAAGCATGTATCCAACATCAACGCTGTAAATCGGAATCTTTCCACGGGTGATAGTGTAATCAAGATTTTGTGCAGCACCTCTGCGCGCAATGGTGACTTTTACTTTGGTTCCGCCCGGTCCTCTGAGCAGTTGCATAACCTGGGTGTTAGTGATCTTTATTCCGGCTACATTTTTTCCTTCTACCGCAATGATACGATCACCGGCACGGATACCAAGCTGTTCGGAAGGTCCGCCAGCCACCGCCGAGACGACCATGATCGTGTCTTCCTGTACATGAAACTCTATTCCGATCCCGTCAAAGTTACCTTCCAGGGGTTCATTCATTGCCTGCAGCTCATCTGCAGGAATATAGGCGGAATGTGGATCGAGCTGGTGCAGTAACTCGCCAATGGTTTTTTCAACCAGCGTTTTCTGATTCACCGTATCAACATATTCATTGTTGATGTAATTGATGACATCATTGATCTTGTTGAACTGGCCGGTGCGAAAGGAGAAGAATGAACGGCTGCTTTTGAACGGTTCATTCAGGCGCATTCCGACATACACTCCCAGTGCCAGCACTCCTGCAAAAAGAAAGGGGAGCCAGTTTTTGAATTTATCAGATGAATTCATTGTGTTTCAGATACAGGACAAAGATTCAGACAGGGAATTTCGCTGCTCATCAGTTTAACTCTGAATTCCTGAAAATGTTTTGTTAATTATGATTAAAATGAGCAAAATCCACACAAACCCGATCAGGCTGTTTCACGCTCCCTGCCGGGTACATAATGCTCCACTTCTACACCGAATCTGCGCAGGAAATCAACTCCTTCATCACTCCCGATCCCTTTATAGGATGCGTAGGATTCAAGGAAATACACTTTTTTGATGCCCATGGTGAATATGATTCTTGCACAGGCCAGGCAAGGTGACAGAGTAACGTATAAAGTACACCCGTTCATCGGTACTCCATTCTTGGCGGCGTAGAGAATTGCATTCTGTTCAGCATGCAAAGCCAGTGAGCAACTGCCTTTGCTGTCGCGCGGACAACCGACACCAGGCCATTCCTCATCGCAATTATGGGTTCCGGCCGGAGGGCCATTGTAGCCTAAAGAAACGATACGCGTATCCTTTGTGAGAACCGCACCAACAGATATCTTCACGCAATGTGATTTGCGTGCAAGATTTTGAGCAAGTTCCATGTAGATCTCATCGAAACTGGGTGAATGCATACATACAAAGGTAAGGATTAGGACAGGATTCTGAAATTGATAATCCGTAAAGGATCAGGATGAAGCATAATATACGATTCATGTAAGAATCATTCACCAATCTTATTAAGCCATTCTCTGGCTTCCTTATATTCCGGATTTACCTGAAGTGCTTTCTTCCAGTATTCACGAGCTTTGGGAATATCCTTTAAGGTCAGGTAGTAGCCCCCGAGATTATACCAGGCTTCTGCATTTCCGGGCATTACTTTCAGGGCTTTTTCACAAAGGAAGATGGCCTTGTTGGCATCTCCGCTTTTGAAAGCCCTGGAAGCTTTAAGGATGTATTCTCCACTCAGCACTTTCAAGGCATCCCCTGAAGGATTCAATTCCTGCGCTTTATACATAGCCGCCTCAGCAGAAGCATAATCTTCTTTTTCGAGGTAAGCGAGTCCCATGTACTTGCTTGCATCAGCATAGTCAGGACTCAGGTTCATGGCCTGTTTGTAGTGCTGAATGGCCTCGTCATACATTCCATTTTTCAGGTAAACAGATCCGAGATTGCAGATGGCGAATGGATAATTGGGCATGAGATCAATTGCTCTGTTATAATAATGGATCGCCGAATCATACTGCTCCATATTGAAGAAAAGGATCCCTCTGTTGGAAGCTGCCTGAGCGTAATCAGGATCAAGATCGAGCGCTTTCTGATTTTCTTCGAGGGCTTTTTCAAAGTTATTTCTCTTGAACCAGATCACCGCCAGATTATTATAGGCATTGGGTTGTTTCGGATTCACCCTGACGGAATTGCTGAAGTCATTGAATGCTTTATCAATATGACCGGCCGAATTGTAAAAGTCACCCCTGTTGTTATACGCTTCATTAGACGCCGGATTTTTTTCGATGACATCTGTCCAGAGCGTTATGCTGTTTTCCCATACCTTTAATCGTTCATGGGTGATCCAGGAAAGGATAAGGCAATATCCTGCAAGCATCCAGGGTAATATTTTCCTATACTGCTTTACGGAGAGTGGGACCGCTATAAGAAAGGATAAGCCAACATAACTAATATAGGTAAACCTTTCATAGATGAGTGAACTATTGACTGCGACAACATGTAAGGTGAGAAAAGTATTAAGAAGAAAGAACAGCAAGGCGAAGGTAACCAGCGTCTGACTGCGGGAAGACCGGATAATCAGCCACAGCATAGCAATCGTGACGGCAATACCCAGTAGAAGTTGAATGATATAATCCTGACTGCCTTCCTGCGGGAAAGCATAGATGGCAGATTGTTCCACCGGTATTATGGCTTTGAAACAATAGTTCCACAGTGCCATGAATGAATACGCCACTTTCTCTACGAAACTCAGCGGAGTCGCGTATTTGTCTGCCGCAAAGGTGCTGCCGCTTATGGCATAAAGTCCGAATCCGACTGCCATGATCAGGAATGGAATTTTGTTATATAAAAGATTTTTCCGGATTGATTTATCCTGCAGGTAGTCGGAAAGGATAAGAATCAGGGGAAATGAAACGGCCTGCGCCTTTGAAAGCAAGGCCAGGAGAAATAACACTAAACCGGAAAAATACCAGATCCATTTGTTAGCCTGCCTGAATTGTAAGTATGCCCACCAGGAAGAAAATATAAAAAACCCCATGAGTACATCCTTTCGGCTGGCTACCCAGGCGACCGACTCCACATGCATCGGATGCAGCGCAAACAGGAGTGCGATAAATCCCGCGGCCATCGTTCCGAAAGAAAGTTTACGAACTATCAGGAAAAGCAGAATGGTGTTGAGGACATGAAAGAAAACATTCACCCCATGATACCATGAAGCTTTCCCATCAGACACCTCATGATCAATGGCGAATGACAGCATCACCAGAGGATTATAGCTGCCCAGAACTTTTTTGGTGAACATCTCCTGAAGGTGTGAACCGGACAAACCCCGGGTCATACTTTGTTCACGTATATAATGCTTCTCATCCCAGTTAGTGAGATCAAAGTCAAGCGTAGCCGAGTAGATCAGCCAGGTAAAGGAGGTAAGCAGTAAGATCCATCCTGCAGAAGCAAGACCCGGATAGGCAGGAGGGGATTCTTTCCTGCCCGGCTTCTTATTCGCCTGCGCTTTTGATTTAGTCATAAAAGGCTATCTTCATGACGAATTAAGTGAATTTAATGGGATTAGGCAAAAGCCAGCTCAGCTAATTCGCCCGAACAAGATCTGCAGGCTTTGATTTTAACCAATCCTTTCTATTTTTGCATCAAATCTTCCCGCTTCCATGAAAAAAGTTTTGATTTTATCAGCACTGGCCTTGTCAGGCATCCTTTACTCCTGTGGTAATAAAGGTAACCAGCCTTCCGAAGAATCGCTGGATACTTCGATGGTCGAGTTGCAGGATTCAGCATCCATAGCAGAGAGAGAATTGCTGGACTTTAAATTCTTTTACACCATAGCGAACCTCCCTTCGCCCATGGAAATCATTAATGCCATCTACCAGCATGAAGTTCCATTCAATAAGGATCTCCTGAATCCGGCTGATGCGGAAGGGAAATATAATACCGCCTATAAGAAAGCGATCAATTATGGTGTCTATGGAATTGATATGGCTTATGCCGCATTTTACGGGCAAAACCAGGATCTGCTTGAATACTACGCCACCACGCGCAAATTATCTGAAAAGCTTGGAGTACAGGAAACCTTCGACAACTTCACAACAAGTTTTCGTGAGAATTCAGACGACAGAGATTCTCTGATCAAAATGATAGACAGAGCTTATGCCGAGACAGACGCATTTCTCAAAACCAATAAACGTCTTGAAGTCGCTGCACATGTACTGGCCGGAACAATCATTGAAGTGCAGTATCTCAGCATCGAATTGATGAAAGGTCGTGAACGCGTAAAGGAAAATGCCGGGATATTTGAAAAGATCTATAATCAGAAATTATATGTAGATAATCTTGTTAACCTCTTCACAGAACTAAAAAAAATACCCAGCTCGGCCCAGTTATACCTTGAACTGGAAGAGTTGAAAAAAACCTATGACTCGATCAAATCGCCCGAAGATCTCACCAGGGAAAATCTTGAAATCCTTTCTGCGGCGGTTAAAAAAGTACGTGAAGGCATGATAAGCTGATCTATCCTTTCGATAAATATAGTATAAAGAGCCGTTCCTGAAAAAGGACGGCTTTTTTATTGCGTGTGAAATTATTCCCCTGATCAAACTACTTTTATTTACATTTAAACCTGAAATCTGTATTTTGTAAATCCGTTTATCTCAGTTTTTATGAGTGAAAGAATTCTCCAGGCCTTAATGCAGTTATTCGCCATCGGCGCAAGTCTGGAAAGACTTACATCCCAAAGCAGATCAGTAGTTGAAAATTTTCTTCGTCAGCAACTCAGTCTGCAGAGAATTCCGGAATACCTGGCCCTTTTTGACAAGCATCTCCAATCGCTGCAGGGTGGCGATGACCTTACAAAAGCAAGAAAAAAGATCGCCGTCAGTTCCGTGAAAGCGCTGAGAATCTGCACGGAGATTAATAAGGAACTAAATATCAGCCAAAAGTATATTGTGTTTATCCGCCTGGCTGAGTTCATGAACAGCTCCGAAGCAGAGATCACCGAACCTGAAAAAGAATTCCTGGAAACAGTTGCAACGGTTTTCAATATTGAACAGGAGCTGCAAGGACTGAGTCTGAATATAAGCAGCGCCTCTCCTCTTGCTGAAAGGCTTGAATCCAAACTGGTACTCCGGCTGCAGAAAAAACCAATCGAACAAGGCCACACTTTTCATCAGCTTCAACATCATGAACTGGATATGCCGGTCTGGTTTATCTATATTGAAGCGGCAGGCATGTTCTTTCTCCGATATACGGGAAAAGATCAATTATATGTGAACGGAAAACCGGTTGATTCAAGAAGTGTATCGGTCTTTACACAGGGCGCGGTGCTACGCGGTCAGAAAATTCAACCTCTTTATTACGGTGATGTCCTGAAATTTTTCATGGCAGGAAAGGAAGAGCAGCACATTCTGTTGGAAGCGATCGATATTGAGTATGACTTCCCGAACGGAAAAAAAGGATTACATAAATTAAACTTCACCGCGCAATCAGGAGAGCTGGTCGGTATAATGGGTGGAAGCGGTGCAGGTAAGTCGACTCTGCTGAGCGTGTTAAACGGAAGTTCTCCTGTATCTTCTGGGAACCTGCTGTTAAACGGTAAAGATGTTTACAAAGAGACGGGGGTACCTGAAGGAGTAATTGGTTATATTCCTCAGGATGATCTGCTCATAGAGGAGCTAAGTGTCTTCCAAAATCTTTTTTACAATACCAAACTTGTTTATGGTAAGCTTTCTGATGAACAGATCAGTGAAAAGGTGATGCAGATGCTTGACGCACTTGGCCTTACCGAAACCGCAGAACTGAAAGTCGGCAATCCCCTCAACAAGACTATCAGCGGAGGACAACGAAAGCGACTCAACATTGCTCTTGAGTTAATACGGGAACCGGCCGTTCTTTTTGTTGACGAACCGACCTCAGGCCTTTCTTCCCATGATGCTGAAAATGTCATGGATCTGCTGAAGCAATTAACTTTAAGCGGAAAACTTGTTTTTGTAGTAATACATCAACCTTCCTCCGATATATTCCGGATGTTTGACCGGCTCCTCATCCTCGATACTGGAGGTTTTCCCGTGTATTATGGCAATCCATCCGACTCACTGCTTTACTTTAAAAAACTTGCACGGTTTGCTGACGCTGATGAAAGTGAATGTCCGGCATGCGGGAATATCAATGCTGAACAGATCTTCAACATAATCGGGCAGGAAGAAGTGGACGAATTCGGAAATCGTACGGGGAACAGAAAGGTATCGCCGCGGGAATGGTTTAACTTTTTCAGCCAGAACAAACCGGACGGATCAAGCTATCGCGAGAAAACCGGTGACACGCTGATAACGGCAAAGAAGGCAGGATTGATAAGACAGTGGCGTGTATTCTTTACAAGGGATGTGCTTTCAAAACTCAGTAATCGTCAGTACCTGGCAATCACACTTCTTGAAGCTCCGCTTCTTGCTGCCATTCTTGGCTTTATTCTCCGCTACACTAAACCCGGTGAAAGTTATTCGTTCACCGACAATCCGAATCTTCCCGCTTACCTGTTCATTTGTGTTATCGTGGCCTTGTTTCTGGGAATGACTGCGAGCGCTGAAGAAATAATCCGGGACAGGAAAATTCTCCAGCGTGAAAAATTTCTTAACCTCAGCAGGCAAAGCTACCTGTTTTCGAAAATCGCACTTTTGTTCATAGTATCAGCAATCCAGACCCTGAGTTTCGTCTTTATAGGTAATTTAATCTTCGGAGTACAGGATATGCTGTTTCAGTACTGGTGGGTATTGTTCAGTACTTCTTGTTTTGCAAATCTGGTTGGATTGAATATATCCTCCGGGCTCGATTCTGTAGTTACCATTTATATTCTTATTCCGTTCCTTATCATTCCTCAAATCCTGCTCAGCGGCGTCATCGTAAAATTCGAAAAACTGAATCCTGCCATCAGCAACCCTGCAGAAGTTCCACTCATTGGAAACGTAATGGCGTCCAGATGGGCATTCGAAGCGCTTAGTGTTCATCAGTTCAGAGACAATAAATTTCAGCGAAACTTCTTTGATTATGATTCGCGAATGAGTGAAGCAACATTTAAAAAAGACTGGTGGGTTCCGGTATTAAGAGAAAGAACCGATAAGAGCGAAAGACTTCTTGGAAGCGGAGCCGGGAACGATTCATTGTCTGGCATTCTCAGACTGGTGTTCAATGAATTGAACAAAGAACAAAATGAGAATAAAAAACTCAGGCTGATCAGTACATCGGTGGATCTCAATGCTGCAATAAGCTTGAACACAATCAGGAATATACGAACTGATCTTGACAAGCTTAAGGATTATTATATTGAGCAATTCAATGCAAGCAGCGCGAAAAAAGAATCACTCATCGAAAAAATGTGTTCGACACCCGGTGGGCTTGCGGAGTTTGAATCGAATAGGAAAAATTACTTCAACGAAAGTCTTGATCAATTGGTGAGAAACAGTACAGGACTTGAAAGATTAAGGGTGTATCAGGATGAAGTTATCCGGTATTTTGAGCCTGTTTACAGGATTCACGCTTCGGCCAATCCCCTCAGTGGCATGTTCTTCACCCCTGTCAAATCATTTTTTGGTAAAAGCTATGATACCTTTCCTGTAAATATTGCCGTAATTTGGGCTATGACAATTGTATTCTATTTTACACTTGTTGGGGATCTCCTTCGAAAATTACTTCAGGCTGGTAAAAGGTGGAAAAAATGAATTGTCAGCTCCTGGCTTTTTACTCCAGTTTGATAATCCTGGTAAAGCCCTGCGTTTCATTTCCGCTTAGCCTGAGCACATAAAGCCCCGACTGAAAATCTTCGAGTGAAAATTCCTGCCTGTTCTTTCCTGTAAACTCCCACTCAGCGATTACTGATCCGTCCGTATTTAAAAGAGTCAAGTGGCAACCGGGACCAATTATTTCTCCGGCTTCAACGGTAAATGACTTATTCACAGGGTTAGGGTAAACCGAAAAAATATTTTCGTTTGATATTTCCGGAGTCGCAGCACAAATCAACACAGTCATTTTATCCGTTGCCGAGTTAGTACATTCATTTGAATCGGTAAAGGAATAATACAGGTAATGGCTTCCTGCCCCGGCCACACCTGGGTTAAATGAGGAATTTGTTACCCCCGGACCCAGGTAAACGCCACCGGCCGGCAAGCCGCCGCTCAGCGGCATGGCATGATCAAAAACACAAAGTGAATCAGTAGGAAGCGTAAAACTAACCACAGGTAAGGGGTTAACGTTTATCATAGTGGTACTTGTCGCAATGCAATTGTTCATATCGGTCATTGTGAGAGCAAAGACACCATGGTGACTGAGCGATACCGGATTGATCTCCGGATTCTGGAGGGTCGAGCTGAAGCCCCCCGGCCCGGACCAGGAATAGGATTTTCCGCCATAGCTATATAGTCTCAGTCTTTGTCCGTCACATACCGGGCTATTGCTGCTTAGTGGATTCGGGGAAGGAATTCCATTCATTCCATACCTGACAGAAATGGTATGATCATAATAATTTGCAATAGCAAGATCCATCCTCTTATCATTATTAAATTCTCCCACGGCAATTCCTGTTGGATAAGTTCCAACCGGAAACAGAGCCGTACCGGTGAAACCACCTGCACCATCACCAAAACGGGCACTGACTGTATTTCCGAAGTAATTGGTGACGACAAGATCCGTGAAATCATCCCCGTTGAAGTTACCTGAAGCGAGACAATAAGGCCCATGACCTACAGGTATTTCAGTATTTCCGGTAAAGGTTCCTGTTCCGTTGCCGTATCGAACAGAAATTGAATTAGACGCATGATTGGAAACAGCAAAATCCTGATGCCCGTCTCTGTTAAAATCATCGATGACAATACTTGAAGGACTGTAGCCGACAGGTATGTTTGGTTTGACACTGAATCCGCCAAGCCCATTTCCCATGCGGATAGAGACATTGTCAGAACCTCGGTTTGCTATGGCCAGATCTTGCTTTCCATCACTATTAAAGTCACCAACTGCCACCGACTCCGGATAAGAACCAACACTTACGCTTGCCGCGGAAGTAAATCCTCCCGCTCCATCACCCAATCGTATCGACAAATTGTGATCTATATAATTCGCCGTAACAATGTCCTGTTTTCCATCATTATTAAAATCACCCAGCGCGATTCCGATCGGACTTTGACCAACAGGAACATTGGAGTTTACGCTGAACCCTCCGTTTCCATCTCCCATCCTGATAGCGACAAGATTGGCTCCTTCACAGGCAATAGCCATATCCTGCTTTCCGTCTCTGTCGAAATCCCCGATGACAAGTGCGTAAGGATGTGAAGTTGCGCCAATTTCGCTTGCAGGACTGAAACCACCGGAACCGTTTCCAAGGCTTACTTCAACAGAATTGTATCCCACATGGGCTGCAGCAATATCCTGGTTTCCATCCCCGTTAAAATCGCCGATGGCAAGTCCGGTAA
Source organism: uncultured Flavobacteriales bacterium (assembly GCA_964544885.1). Lineage (GTDB taxonomy): Bacteria > Bacteroidota > Bacteroidia > AKYH767-A > 2013-40CM-41-45 > QQVM01. The sequence goes on along the minus strand of CAZJDX010000006.1, from coordinate 86,482 downwards.
GATTTGGTCTGAGGACCGGAACCGTAGTGTTCCCGTTGAATCGTCCATCACTGCATTCAGTATTATTGACGGTAAGGTTGAAAGACTGGCTTGTACTGTTGCCGGACGAGCTGAATGCCATTACCGTGATCGTATAATTTCCTGCCGGTTTAGCATTGGTGATGGTAATAACGCCGGTCGAAGCTCTTGCCGTCAGGACGCCAGAAAAGTTTCCGGACGCAAAGACGGAGATCTTCACAGTGTTTGACGGTATGGAAAGAGGGCTGATGCTGGTATCCTTACCAATTGTCATAGTCAACGCGGAGTAAGCGCTAAGTACCTGAGCCGAAGAGACACAGACGGTCAGATAAAAAATCAAAAGCAAACAACTCAAGGTCCTTAAAACTGCCTTAACAGTACGGCTGTAACTAAACACAAAAAAATATTGAGGGAATAAATGTACGCTCCGGAAGGACATGAACTTATTATATCTACATTTTTAAATCAATCGGAACGCTCCGGATTTTCGGGTTTCAGTATACGATTAAAAGGAATTATACAGTATCTGCCGGATTCTTTAGTTTAAAGATACTAAAAAAACATGCCTTTGTCCAGCACCCCTGCTTAAATTCCTCAAAACACGGATGGCTTGGATAAGCCTGTTAATTCAGCCAGAAAAACTGAAAATTTGAGTCCTTTAAGGAAACCGGGTATGAAACAAGTCAGTATGCTTCCATCGTTTTGTGAAAGCATACTATCCAGCCAAGGCATAAAGCAAGGTACATTCCCATAAAGGAAAAAAGGTCCTGAAGCTTACTTTTGTGCCGGCTTCACCTTAACGGTGAATCTGAAACAAAGAAGGATCTTGCAGTGCTGTCCGCCTTTTCAGGTTCTTGGATTCAAATAATAAAAGTGTGGGAGAATTTCCTGCGGCTTCATTAGTGATGATCATTGTCCCATCATTCAGAAAGGTGATTCCCTCCGCTTTGGCATACAGCGCAGGACTGAGCGCTTCCATATGAACTACCTCACCTGCAGGGTTCATCACAAGGAGCAATCTGTCGGCCGCAGAGATTATATAAATCATATCGCTATGGGGATGAATTGCCAGGCTTGCCGGACGAAAATTGAATGGCCTCATTTTACCATTAGGGGCAATGCTGTGTGGATTTAGTCTGAACTCACGGGCTTTTACTGCAAGCTTGTCCGTATTCAAACTGTAAACAGGCTGCCGGTTTAGGATTCCTTTATTCAGATCAAATTCATAGATGAACCTCTCTGATTTAACATCATGATCGAATGGCTTGCTTTTAGCGGCAATCAACAGTCTGTTTCTTTTCTTATCAAAACAAAGACCCTCATTATTCGATGTCTGCAAGGGAAGTTTGTAATGGGTGATGCGCTCCCCGCCTGAACCGGGTTTGAATCCACTCCACTCTGTCAATCTTCCGTCGCTGCGAAGAACAAAAATGGATTTCCCTGTATAACTAAGCCCTTCGAAATCCCCGGTAAGATCAAACTTATGTTGGTTCACTACCTTCCCTGTTCGAAAATTATAGATGAAAATTATTCCCAACTCATCCTGCACGCAGGCTACATGCGCCGAATCGATGTCCGTTAATCCGGAAACCTCATTAAGAATCAGGGGCAAATCGAATTGTCTGTCGGGATTGTTCAAACTATAATTGAAAATATACTTCTGAGCGACGCTGTCCGAACAATTCAGAGCAATTGCCGTCAGTAAAATCATCATCTTTTTCTTCATCCTTTTTTACATTTATTGTTCCGGCTCTGATCCGTAAATTAACGGATTGAACCAATAAGTTTAAAAATGGTTTAGCTTCCGGGAAATATTATTTGTTCCGCTTCAACTTCAATTTCTTCAAACATATCATTATCGACTTCACCAATAATTATCACTTCAGTCTTATCATCGAAAGGGGTGGCCGGCATATGCTTCTTGCTGATTTCAATATGCATCGTTCCGGAAGAATCTTTGAATGTGAAAGTGTCCTTGTTGATCTGACCGGTTATATAGCCTCTTACCCTGACCAGTGCGTCTGTTCTGTCAAGACGTGAAGCATTCTCCCGTATCTCTTTCACCGAATAAAGTCTGTCTAAGGTACCGGGTCCGGTATATTGGGCTCTGGCTGTCCCGGACATCACCAGCAAAATAAATGCGGGTAGTAATTTCTTTATCGTCTCCATAAGTGATTTATTATGGAATCAAAATTACACGGGCAATTTGTAGGGAATCTGGATAAGCGGTATCAGGTGAAAAATATTCTGATCACATGCTCAGTTTTTCCTGAGATGGTATAGCTAACCCTGAAATTGTACATTTCACAAATTTGCCGGACGATGGCAAGGCCAATTCCAATGTTTCCACTGATCCCTTTTGAAAAACGCTTCATCAGATCTTCAGGATCTCCTTCAAAAGCCAGGCCGCTGTTTGAGATCCTCAGTTCATGTGCATTTAATAAGATGTTAATGAATCCTCCATCCGTATTATGTTTTACTGCATTCTTGATCAGATTGTTCATCAGGATCTCTGCAAGTCCGGCATCGATAGTAATATGAATCGGCGAACTATCTTCTAGTACCCTGATCCTTCGCAGTTCAATTGCTTCCTTGTACAAAGACAAACTTTGCTTCAAAACATTTTCAAAATTTACATCTGTATCGTTGATAAATTCGCGGTTGCTTATACGACTTAACAGCAGTAATGATCGTTGTGCTTTTGAAAGCCTGGTGACCGCGGAATAAATAGAACTCAACTCCGGTACTGTCTGATACTTACCGGAGGGATCATTGATAAGTTTTTCCGTATTTGTTCTGATCACGGCGAGATGTGTCTGCAACTCATGTGAGGCATTCTCATTGAATTCCTTTGTGTGATGGTAGTCGTCCGACATTTTTTTTAAAAGGTGGCTCAGTGTATTATTCAGGCTTTCAAATTCATCAATAGAAGAACTTCTGAAAACAGGCTGTGGATCACTGATCTTATAATTTCTAAGAAGGCCCAGTGTATTATAAAATGGATTCCATATCCTTTTATTCGCCATATTCAGAATCACTATCAATGAAACCGCTATCAATCCGACAAATCCGACAATAATGAACAAGGTTCCCTCCGCGATATCATCCTGCCCCGGCAAAAGTTGCCGTAATACAATTGTGTAGTTCCTTCCTTTATTTTGTATACTGAATCTGAGCTCACGATGTGGGACGAGTTCATTATCACCCGGCTCAAGAATCAAAGTGTCTCTCACTACAGGTTTGTCATACCAAAGATCGGGTATGATATCCGCAACTTTGCTGTATTCCGGAAGTTCATTAAATTCCTGATAATAGGCAACCAGTCTTTCCATCTCATAATTGAGAAACTCATCTGTTTCCTCATATGAGATATAGCGAATCATATAAAAACAGAAAATGCTTCCCAGGACGATTACCGGAAGCATCCACAATGCGGTGAGAGAGTATGTTTTTCTAATCAGGTCCATCCGCTTTGCTTAGATCGAGTTTATAACCAATTCCATAAACAGCCTTGAGCGGATCAGTTGCACCGGTTGCCGTAATTTTCTTTCTGAGATTCTTGATGTGAGAGTAAATGAAGTCATAAGAATCCACGAGGTCCATATTGTCACCCCAGATATGCTCAGCAATGCTCTCTTTGGTCAGCACCCGTTCCGGATTTGAGAAAAAGAACAATAGTATCTCATACTCACTTTTGGTAAGTTCCACATCAACACCCTTTGCCTTCACGCTTCGACTGTCAGTATCCATAGAGATCTCCCCGAAATTGATCAGGCTGCTGCCCAGCAGGTTTCGTCTCCTGTACAATGCCTTAACCCTTGCCACCAATTCGGCCATATCAAACGGTTTTGTAATGTAGTCGTCGGCTCCCAACTCAAGTCCTTCTATTTTGTTTCCTGTTGAATTTCTGGCTGATATTATAATGACTCCGGTTTCCTTGTTCAGTTTTTTCACTTCCCTGATCAGATCAAGACCTGTTCCATCCGGAAGATTTATATCTACGATAAGGATATCATAGGAATACAAATTAAGTTTCTCATGTGCTGTCATGAAATTGTCGGCGCTGACACAGAGGAACTTTTCGGCCGATAAGGATTCGAGAATTGAGTCGAGCAGCTTTTGATTATCCTCAACTATTAAGAGTTTCATTTAAATTTTTCAGAATAATATTTCAAAATTCTGTATAAATCCTGTACAAACCGGAGATACCTTAATGTAGGCGTTTTCTGCTATCTGATATTACACAAGATACGACAGTCCGCTCTTTACATCCCGTTCAAGATCACTAATTTTCTTTTCTTCACAAAGCTTTTTAAAAAGGTCACGAACAGGCTTGAAATCATCATGTATCGGACAAGGATGTGTCTGAGAACACTTGCTCAAGCCGAGCCCACATTGCTGAAAGACTTCCTTTCCATCAATAGTTTCCACAATTTTTATTATCGGTTGCTGCTTTTGCTTTGCCGTTATAAAGAATCCACCCTTAGGCCCCTTTACGCTATTGATAATACCCTCCTTAACCAACTTCTGAAGCAATTTGGCGACCGTATGCTCATTCTCATTGATGAATGAGGCAACTTCTCTTATACCAGATCTGTATTCCGGTTCCGCTTTGGAACCCAGAAATATGACCGCTTTAATTGACGCTTTGCAACTGAGGCTTAACATAATCAGGTATTCAAAAATATTTTTCCTTCCTCAGATATCATTTCCGGTGACCATGGTGGTTCAAACGTAACTTCAACCCGGACAGAATAATGCCGGAAAACATCACTGAGACAATCCTCCACTCTGTTCCTGATCGAATCTCCCATAGGACAGGATGGAGTCGTTAAAGTCATCGTACATAAAATTCCTGACTTCTTTTCATCAAACTCCACTTCATAGATCAAACCCAGGTCGATCACACTTAATCCGATTTCGGGATCCAGTACATTTCTCAACGCATTGACGGCAATGGTGTGTTTTATATCAGTGCTGCTCTCCATTCCGGACGAGTGATTTATTATGTGACATTAACAAAATAATATTCCAACAATAGAGTATGGCCGTTAGCAGTATGAAAAAGGCACCAATACGAAGCATGAGTCCTCCATTGATCAGAATTCCTGTTGTAAAGACGATAAGGCCGGCAAGATAAGCAAGGCTCATCACCCTGAACATGGTATTGTTAAACATATCACGGGGTGATGGAACCCGCTCCCGACCGCTCCCTGTCTGATAGATCCTGCTCCAGACAATAAAAGGAAGCGTCTTAAAAGTCATACCAAGTATAATGGCCGTGATCCATCCAAAGAAAATCAAGAAGCCATAGGCGATAGTGAGTTTTATATTCTGTGCTCCTGATACTGCAGAAGAAGCAATGATGGCGAATAATAACAGCAAAGGGATAAATATCAGCATGATACTGAGTAAGGATATTTTCATCTGCTCATCAACTTTTTTGCGTAATCGCAACCTGAAAGTCATAAAACAGAAATAAATAAAAGCCAGTATCCCGATTGTCAGTAAAACTGAAGGCATTAATACAAGCAAGTCATTTCCTTCAAGAAGAAACATAAACACATATGCTGACAACGCTCCATTTATCAGGATATAGATCAACCATAGTAAAGTATTGTTGGAATAGGTTGAGATGAGAAACATCGGGACCAGTTTTGACGCGACTCCGATGATCAAAAGCAGAAACCATCCAATAATACCGGCATGAGCATGAAGTGGCAGGTAATGCAGTGAGTCCTCAGGTAATAAGGTGTATGTGAAATTATAAAGGATGACCAGACCATAGAGGCAGGTAAGGAACAACCAGAAGGTGGCCGTCAGTACAAATATCACATGTACCGTTTCGCTTTTGCTCCTTATAATTGTCATAAAGACATTTACCAGATACACAAGCACTGCAAGTACAACTAATCTTCCTCCCCATTTCGCGGTAGGTCCCATATCGAAAATGTAAAACCCGAATACCAACAAGGGTACTCCTATCGCTGCCAAAATAAACGAAACATAAGCAAGCTTGTTACTGTACAATTTACCCTCAGATAAAACCGGTAACAATTGATTACTTGCACCAAGAATAATCATTGTTCCCCATCCTAAGGCCATGAGATGGGTGATGGCCAGCAGTTTCGGATGAAAATAGTGCTGACTGAATGCATCGGCCGAAAAGAACAAAAGAATTGCGGCAACAAGAAAAGCAACTGCAGCATATAAATAAAATGGCAGGACAGCTCCATATGCTGTAGCCCTTTTTCCGTGGAGCTGAGGCGAAATCGTGTTCATCAGTTTTTAAAAATTAACATGTGAACTTCATTTTCATTTATCTCGCGCAAAGTATATTTAAAATTTCTATCATCGAGTTCCGGGAGAAGAAAAACCGGAACCCGCTTATGGATTACGAATAACAACTGTTCATCATTCAATTCCTCCAATGCTTTCAGAATAGTAATCATAGGCAAAGGCATTTCCAATGCCCTTACATCCATTTTATGCACTCCCAGCTTCCGGGATTCGATTAACTCCTCCCAATTATCCTCAGACTTGCTGGCATCAACGCCGGTAACAGGTGCTTCAATCCGCTTATAAAAATAGCTTATATAATTCCCGTCTCCATTAAGTTCCGTATAAGATTGGAAACCCCTTTTTTCGAGAAGATGGATGAGAGGCAGAGGTTCGAAGCTGTTGGTTAACTTTAATACCTGATCCCTTTTCATTGACTCAATTTTGCCCAGGATTAGTTTTAAAGGATCACTTCCTCTGTTTATTACCGGTATCACATCGAGACTGATCACCTGATTATCTTTCAGCGAGCTCATAAAATCCGGCGGATTTTTGTGTTCCGTTTGCATTGCCTTTTTGGTCCGGTTTTGCACATCAAAACCTAGCCTCTCCATGCTCGAAAGGAATTCCTCCAGTCTCACCGAACCTATGCTGCACGCCATCTCAATCGAGGTCCGGGATGCCATCAACTTGCGAAGAAAGGGGTTTCTTAATTTCTCGAACCTTGGCGACAAGGATATGATGCTTTCAAGGGCATCCGGATGGCTTCTCAATAATACTGATAATCGGGTATGACCATCAATGGGGATCATTCTTCAAAATATTCATAGAATAAATTCACCTGATCAGCCAGCCAGTCGTGTGTCAGAGTCAGATCATCCAATGATTCACTTGTTTTCAGCTCTTTGGTTTTTTCCATCAGAGGTTCCAGCCACAGATGCAAGGCATCATGATCGGCTCCGCCCATACGACACTCGCTGATCATTTTATCGACTGATGTCTGTAACAAATCAGCCGTCATGTGAAATTCCTCCACGTTTTTAGGAGCGGAGTTGTCCATTATCAGTTTCATGGCATTTACATTTGCCATCGTTGCCTGATCGGATTTCCATTTTACACCATTGTTAAGAATCAGTCCTTGTGGTTCTGCAATGTGTTCCGCTCCATTGGCAGTTTGATGACCTTCGGTTTCCCCTGTATTACTCTTGCATGACAGCAATATTGCATGCAATCCAAGAAGGAGTATCAGGGCAATGTTTCTGCTTAGTATGCGATTTGAAATCGACAAATTTTTCATGGTTGGTATATTATTAATGAATGGTTCTATATGAATGATAAAGTATCAATCTGAGGCAGCGCTACCTGTAATTTACTTTCCTCTCCATCTCCATCGCTTTGGGAAAGAGTATATTGTTCTCCAGATGGACATGAAGGTGCAAATCAGTTTCAAACTCTTCCAGCATCTTGTAAAGCAAGCTATAAGAGACGCAGGCATCATCAGGTAAGCTGAAATTCTTTGTCTTCAATCTGATCTGTTCGAGCAGAAAGCCAACCGTTTCATGTTCGGTTTCCATCATGTGAACCGGATGACTTACCTTGCCGAAGACAGGACTTTGTATTTGTTGTCCTTCTCTTACTGAGTTCGCGATTGTTTTGATAAACGGAAACAGGATTTCTTCCTCTTTCATCATATGGGTTGTCATCTCAGTGTTTACCTTGCCAAGTATGGATTTTATCTCCGTCAGCTCCGGATGCGCTTTTCCATGCACAGCTTCCACCTTTTTCATATAGGCTGTAAGGTCGGGCAATGCTTTTTTCACATACCTGTGATGCACATTTACAATATAGTCTGCAAGAAAATCAGGCTCCCATTCTGTGAACGGAACAGGCATTGAGGTGCTGGTTTTATCTGCATGCTGCAACTCATACTCTACTTGTGTAACATCTAGTCCCTTCTCCTGGCATGCCTGTAACACGGTTTTTTTCCCTCCACAGCAAAAATCCAAACCATACTTCTTGAACACCTGTGCTTTGCGGATATCCGCTGCGGCTATTTCTCCCATCGTCATCTCTGATTCGCCTTGCCGGCGCTTCGTAATTCTCACTTTCCACCAATTCGGTCCCTGTTCAATATATTCCCAGGAAAAAATATTCCCCTTCTCACCGAGCATCTGATAATATAGTGGTTTCGGATCATGGTCGTTATAGATCACCATGCTTTGCCCTTCTTCCAACTTTTCGAATCTGTCGAAGATGGCCGGATGCTTTTCCCTTGGCTGCAACAGTGTTACGTTCAAAACATTCTCTTCCAATATTGTTCTCATCGATTTTAATTTTAAAATGATGAGTCAAAGTTACGAAGAAAAACATAATAAAAGTATTTATTTACTTTTATTTCTTACAAATAAACGGCATTGTATTGTATTTCAACGATATAAACAGCAGAGCTGAGAGTGAAAAAGGGCGATTTAGTCAGCCAAAGCATTCAGGAGGAACAGAATGAACGAAGTACTTAATCGCTTCAGCCGGCCTTTATCAGTTCGAACGGAATTTTTACAAGTGCCTGGTAATCGTCACCTGCTTCCATCATATCTTCATCATCAGCCTCATAAAACCAGTGCACCTTCACGTTATTTCCGCGCAGCGCTATTCCTTCAAGCTTTCTGAAAATATCAAGTATGCACTTGGAGGAACTGGTATTGAAATACTCCAGGTGAACCCTGAACAAGGTCTGACTGGCGGGCGATACTGAATACTGATCCAGCCATTCAAAGACCGGTTTATAAAATTCCAGCGAGTTTTCCGGTATAGACTTTCCTTTTATCTCCAGCACACCGGATCCGGAATCAAAAGAAACAGTTGGTGTCTTTATACTTTCTTCAATAATGAGAGGGTCCATGGTTTTTGTATATATTAACTGATCGTAACTGAAAACGTAAAGAAATAAATTCCAGACCCGACCGGCCTGAAAAAATATCCCAGTTTGTTGCCACTCTTTCTGGCCATATCAATGAATCCGAGGCCAGCTCCACCTTTATCAGACAATTCTGTAGTGCCCAGTTTCTCCCTGTAGTATTCCCGGAGTTCATCAGTGTTCATTGAGTTTATGGTATCAAGCTTTTGTTTCAGATCACCCACCTCTTCTTCCCGGATAAAATTTCCGGTATGAATACGATATCCTTCCGCCTGAGTATAAGCAACCATGAACATGGCTTCTCTTTCCGGTCCCTGAAGATGCATATCCTTCATGTGATGATACACGTTCTGAAGACTCTCAACGAGGATATGGTAAAACTTTTTCTTACGCTGGGGCTGATCTTCAGACAACAACATATGGGATTCCATAATGGCATACACTGAATTCAACAGTTCCCGTGTAATTGCACCCTTAAAGGAGAGAATAATATTATCTTCTTCAAGCCTGCGAAATAAGTTGTACATATCGGTACCGGTCATCCTGATGCTCCTGAAATGAAAACCTTCAAAAATAGTTATATCTTTTTATAAAGCTGTTTCTGGCCGATAAAAATGAAAAGGTATCAATCCCCCGGGAATATCTGCCCAAACCAGCACTACCGATAATTGCCATACATTAGCGCAAACTTCCACCTGAATTCAATCCCGAAAATCATGCCTTGTTTCTGAAATGAACATGCCGGAACCAGGAGCGTCTCTTTAGTATGATATGGATTAATTCTTACCTTTCAAATCTATAATTGCTCCTCCTGATCCGAATCAGCCATGGCTTGAATAGCCTATAGACGCATCAGTATTTCACCGAAATCCCGTTCACTGTGAACAGTTCAGTTGTCTTGATTCTCATTATACTCAGTGATGCTTCGTCTGCCAAGGCTTCAGTATTCAGTGATGAACTTACCTGGTTTCTCATTTTTGGAAATGTTTTTCTGCTGCTGGGTGTCTTTCTTTATTTCAGATGGGTAAACAGGCGGTTCAAAGAGGAAAACAAGAAGTTGTCAGACAAACTGAGCGAAAGGACATACCAGGTTATGATGCAAAAATGGGAACTGGAAAGAAAGAATCTCTCGATCGGGCAACAGAATCAGGATATCATGGATGGCTTACGGTATGCCAGAAACATTCAGTTTGCCGTACTTCCAAAAAAAGAAAACATCCAAAAGCATTTCAGTGATTTCTTTGTGCTCTATTTACCCAAGGATATCGTAAGTGGTGATTTTTACTTTTTTGAAGAAGTTGAAGGAATGGTGTACCTCGCCGTTGCGGACTGTACCGGTCATGGTGTGGCAGGCGCCTTCATGGCAATGGTTGGTTCTTCCCTCCTGCATCAGATCATTGGACAAAAGAAAGTCACAGAACCCTCTGAAATACTGGCTTTACTCAATGAAGGAATTGTAGATGCTCTTCAACAGAAGGAGAATGACAGCCACAGCGGAATGGATATCGCCCTGCTGAGATATACCCCCGGAACACGGGAAATGATATTTGCCGGTGCTAACAGGCCATTGTTCCTGGTCAGGAATCACAACGCTGAAACGATTCAGCCCGACAAGCAACCCATCGGAGGCTTTCGGCCGGATGAGGACCGCAAGTTCAGGCAAATAAGCCTTACCGCCCTGCCGGGTGATGCATTATACCTTTATACTGATGGTTATGCCGACCAGTTTGGAGGGCCTTCCGGGAAAAAAATAATGTCAAAGAAATTCAAGGAGACACTTTTTTCGATTCATGAGCACAGAATGAACCACCAACACGATACCCTTGTCAGCTATTTTGATACATGGAAAGGAAAATATGAGCAGGTAGATGATGTGCTGGTAATGGGAATCAGAGTAGCCTCGGAGAAGTGATTTTCAACCCTGAAAATTGCCAGGCTTTTTCGAACTGTTTCTCAGCCTCCTCCGCTTCCCTGGTTTTTCCCATTTGTTTCAACGCTTCCTTCAGTCCCGAGAGCGCCCATCCGTTCAAAGGAAATTTTGTAAGGTCTTCCCTCAGGGCCTTCTCAGCCTCACTGTATAATTTATGCTCTAATGCTATCGCCGCATAATTATGTCGAACTGAAAAAAACCAGTCAGGTGGTTCATTATAGTTCAACTGATCTTCCGTTTCAATGGCTGTTACCAGCTTGGCCAAAGCAGCTTTGAAGTCACCTTTCTTATTCAGACATTCACCTTCCAGCACATTCAGTGCAATCTTCAATAAATCAGAGGCGGAATTTAGTCCCCAAACGCTGATCTGCCTAATGCTTGTGTCACTCATCAGATTTTTCAGATTTTTCAGGTGAATTTCTGCAGTTGAAATATCCTTTCCGGACAAGGCAGCCATGCCTTTGGCATATTCCAGAACCGCTGCAGGGTATGGCAAATCCATTCCGGGAGATTCTTCCCGTATAATTTCGTCCCACATTCCGAACTTCACCATGACATAATACAGGATCGAATAGTAATGTTGCAATGTTCCCCATGCAGGATCTTTCATCAAATCCCTGTCAAGGCGCTCTCGCATTTTCCGGCTCGCCATCACTGCCGTTTCCCTGTCTCCTTCCAGAGCCGCAGTTGCAGCCATGAAATGATAATTGTGGGGAAAATAAGCTAAAGGATATACTCCCTGAGCATGGCATGAGCTTATATACTCATTATCCGTTTCAACCGCTTTCTGATTGGCAAGGGTTCCCTCATGATATCGTCCGGTCCTTATATATATATGTGAAGGCATATGAACAAGGTGTCCCGCACCGGGTACAAGGTCACGAAGCAGGTCGGCGCTTGCCGATGCCCTTCCCGGATTGGATGAAGCCTCTACTGCATGAATATAATAATGATTGGCTCCGGGATGATTGGGATGTATCCTGAGAACATTTTCCAGGACCCGTATAATTTCCGGTGTCCATGGTTTGGGACTTCCGTCCCTGTTCCACAGATCCCAGGGATGCTGGTTCATCATCGCCTCCGCATATAATGTTCCTATATCAGCATCCTCAGGGAAGGCCTGGTATAAGCCGCCCATCGCGAATGTATACATCTCATCGTTCCAGCTACGATCTGCGGTTTGAATTGAATCGTATCGCCGGGTTAGTGCCATGATAAGCAGACTCTCCCTCTGACTAACCTTATCACTCAGCTCCTGCGCTTTGTTTACCGCCTGATAGGCCCTTGGAATATTATCACTTTCCATACCGGCATTATAGTTTGGACCCAACACAAGAGCATAGCCCCAGTAACACATGGCACAGGAAGAATCCAGTCGTATCGCCTCATAAAAAGACCTTGCCGCTTCAGCATGATTGAAGGCGTAGGAGAGCATCAAGCCCTGGTTGAAATACTTTTGCGACTCCGGATTCTTAGTCGTAATCGGAAAATTAATTCCTTCAAGTCCTTTGAACAAGGGCGCTCTTTTATCACTGCTGTACCATTCCTTGTCATCAACTTTTGCTGCGCACCCGCTGTGCTTGTCCTGGGCCCTCGCAATGCAGGAAATACTCAGAAATACAAGGAAAATAATCTTTTGTATTAGGCAATACAGGCAAAGCTCAGAGTTTCTGTATGAACTGAATTTCATGTAATAAGTGAGTTTATTTATGACATTCCCTGATCCTCAAGAAATACATCAGGATACGGTAGCCCGTACTATTACCAAATTCTTTTTATTAAAAAATCCTTTCCATTGAAACTGACCAGCTCGCCTTTCTTTTTACCCATCAACAGTGAGGCCATGGGGGATGCGGGAGAAACCGCAAAGATCCGCTTCTCACCCACTTCAAGCATTCCTAGCCCGGCTGAAATAAAATAATCTCCCTTATCACATTCCACCATAGCCCCCGGCTTTACCACAGAATACTTTCCTTCAATATCGAGCGCCTGGAGGGATGCCAATTCTCTCTGTGCCTGCTCAACCTGCCTTGCATTCATATCACGGTCTGACTGCCCCATTGCCCTGGCAGTTTCAAATTTATCGCCGGCTGTGCTTTTGTCCTGAGCATTGGCCGACTCCTGAGCGTCCTGCATGGCTTCCCGTGCCATTCGCAGTCTTTCCAAAAGCATGCGTACACATTCTGCCTTCAGTTTTTGTTTTATATCCATAGTCATTCGAATATAAAATTACAAATTTGATTGGCATACTACATTCGCCCATCATACCAAACCCGTATTATTCCTCTACGGCAATTTAAAATGCCGATTGCACCGTTGAAACAAGCAAAACTTCCCGGATCCCGGATGATCAGTGGGAAAATTTTACAGAAGTCCATATTATGAGAAGTAGCATGCTCAATAACAGAATGCCATTATTAGCTATCTTTGAACTCTACTATACATTAATATTATCTCCCTATGAAAAAGATGATGTACACATTTTTTCTTTCACTTCTTATTTTACCCTTGGGTGGATACACACAGATCTTCGAATGGGTGAATTCAATTCCTTCTCTTTATAGTCTTAACCCGGTTATGCTATCATCCCCATTGACTGATACCCAATCAGGTCATTTGATCAGTGCCCGGCTTGACAGTTTTGCAACCTATTACGGGCAGCATGCTTATGGTAAATTCATTCTCGAAAAGCGGGATTCATCAGGGCTGCTTGAATGGAATTTTTCGATGAGCAATAAATGCGTAGTACAAAGACTTGCATCGGACCAGACAGGAAATATTTATGCTTGCGGAAGATTTATGGATACGCTGGACCTGAACGGAACCGATCAGTTAATTGAAACATCGCCGGTAATTGGCTACAATATTTTTTTAATTAAACTGGATCCAGGCGGAAGCCTTGTCTGGAAACGCAATATTTCTGAATCCCACTCTCAGACTTCGGTTGAAGACCTGCAAACTGATCCTTCAGGAAATCTTTGGTACACTTTGAATGACTTTGGTACTTCTGCATTGTATAAAACAACTGCATCAGGTGATGATGCAGATTCCTTACTGCTCCAGGGAACTCTGATACTAAGCAGTTTCAGTTTTGATCCATGGGGCGCCATTTATATTGCCGGCTCAACAGAGGCTGGTACCATGACTTTCGGTAATCAAAACTTCACCGTTCCTCACTCATACAATATGTTCATTGGCCGCTATGATCAGAATCACCATGCAAGCTGGGCATACTTTGCCGAAGACATCACTTTCCAACACCCTAAGGTGGTGAGTGACCATAATGGCAATGCAATTATGGGTGGTAATTATTTTGACAGTACCGGTTTTGGTCCTCTAATCTTTCCCGAACCGCAATGGTCTCAGGAATTTTTTCTGTTCAAGATCGACAGCTCAGGGAATTTCCTTTGGGGAAAAAGCAATCCTTCGGCACCCAACCCGATAAGCGGGCGCTTTAATTTTGATGCCACTGAAAATTTGGATGTTGACGGACAGGGGAACATCTATATGGCAGGCATTCATGCCGGTACACTTGACTGGGGTAATGGTATAGTTCTAAGCGCCGGTACGGGGCAATTGCATGAAAACAGGCTGTGCCTTGTTTCTTTCGATCCGAATGGAAATACACGTTGGGCTATGCTATCCGGAAGCGAAAGTTATAATCAAATCTTCAGCCTGAGAAGTTCATCTGCCGGTGATTGCTTTGTCAGCCTTGCCACACGGGATACGGCGGATTTTCATCCGTTCAGCTATCCGGGAAATTCTGACCTGGCATTCAGTACCGGGAAAATCATCATGCCATTGCCCAGCAAGATAAGTGAATCTGCCTTCTCGCTTCGACAGATTTATCCTGCACCTTCAAGCGGCCGTTTCCGGTTTACAGGTGAGAATAACCTGTCCGAGATAAGCCTGTTTGACCTCAGCGGGAAAAAACTGATCAGCAAGATTCAGGGAAGTGCAGAATCCTTTGATGCAAGCGAACTTCCCGACGGGTACTACCTGGTCCGTCTGAAGACAAATAATCAACTAAAATATTTCAGCTGGTTAAAACTTTCAGGAAAAAAGTCCTAGAGCTCTCAAAGATGGCTTACAGAATTTATTCAGCATTTTGTATTTGAATTATTCGCTTGAGGAAAGTATGCGCTGCAACACTTGAGGCCGGAAAAGCAGGGGAACAGAATTATCTGATACAAAGCATTAATGCATCGGGCTAAGTAAAATGGTCTATCTTGAAATCACTATTCGGCCGCTTGTCTGATAGTCAGGAGAAAATACGGATACAAAATACAAACCCGGACTGAATTCCGCAGTATTTATCTGAATCCGGTTTTCGCCCAATTCATACACTTCCGTTGTTATTTCCCGTACAACCCTGCCTTGCAGATCTGTGAAGCGAAGGCGAAGGGCTGCATATTTTCCGGAAACAAATAAAATCATCACCTCGTTTGATGCCGGATTAGGATATATTTTCATGTTTCCGTTTCTCGGGTCCTCTTCAAGTCCAAGACAGATGTCAACAAACAAGACTTCGGATACTGAATCTGAACAAGAATTACTATCCGTATAATTATAGGAAACTAAATGATGACCGGAACCGGCATTTTGGGGATTGAACACAGTGTCCGGAACACCATTAATGGTAAAGGTACCGCCGGGTGGGGTACCGGTCAAACTGACCGATCCATCAAATATGCACAGCGTATCAGGTAATAAATTCATCGAAACTGCGGGAAGGGGAAGGACAGTCAGGACCAGGGACGCACTCTGACTGGTACAAACAATATCGCTCACCACCACCGTATAGGAACCGGACTGTCTGGCGGTAAGTTGCAAGAGTGTTTCATTCGGTATCAACACTCCGTCCCGGTACCATAAATAAAAATAACCCGCACCCGAAGGTGCGGAAAGTATTACCGAGTCGCTCTCGCAGAAGGTAAGCGGACCACTGGCGCTTATTTGTGCATTAGGGATAGCATGCACATCCACAAAAACGTCTCTGGAAACGGAGCCACAGGAACTGGCAGTATTGGTAATTGAAACAAGGTAATGACCGGTCTGGTTCGCTACCAAACTATTTGTCACCGCTCCGGTTATGTTGATATTATCCCTTTGCCACTGATATGAGCAGGTTGCACAGGCCGGAACAGAAATGGCAACCTGATCGCCATCGCAAAATACAGTGTCACCTGATAGCGAAATGCCATTGTCAGGATTCGGATTGACAGTTATCTGAATTCCGGAAGACGTATCCCTGCATGTCCCGAGTGTAACGACTACTGTATAGGTACCGGTATTCACCGCATTCCACTGTGGAGAAGACGCGAGAACTATCAACTGATTATTCCTGAACCATTGATATGAATAGCCTGTCCCGGTTTGTGCTTCAAGCAAAGCGGATCCTCCCTCACAAAAGGATGCCGGATCGCTTGTTGAGAGCGATGCATTGGGAGCAGGATTGACCGTTACTACCTGAGCGGGCGATGTTGATGAACAGGAAGTTCCGTTTATTGTTACCGTAACGGTATAATTGCCGGACTGAAAAGCGGTGAATGCATGACCGGTTGCACCTCCAATGAGGGTTGAATTCCTGAACCACTGGTATGTATGCGTTGCATCGGCACCTGCATCAAGTTCAACTGATCCTCCCGAACAAAAGCTGACAGGTCCTGCTGCGGTGATGGCAGCATTAATCTCCGGATGAACTGTAATATTCAGGGATGATGTTGTTGTTCCGCAGGAGTTGGTAGAGGTGACCGTATAAGAACCAGAATGTGCAGGTATCAGGTTCGTGCGGACAGGATTCTGCTGATTTGATGTGAATGAAGCCGGTCCGGTCCAGCTTACCGTTCCCGCTCCTGTTGAGTTCAGATTCAGCGTTTGACCCTCACAAAAGACCGTAGCATTTGATCCGGCGTTAACAGTTGGAGCCTCAAGAACATTTATTGTCCAGGTAACCTGATAGGAATTCATCGTCTTCTTCACTGCGGTTGTAGTATCGGACGTTACCAGTTTAACCTGGTGAATTCCTGTACTGAGTGCGGAGGGATCGAAAGTAAAAGAGGTGCTGTTGTTCACTACCACAACATTGTCAACCAGCCATTGGCTTCTGACCGTATTAGCGGTGCTGTTGAGAACATTGGCGCTCAGATCAAGTGTTGCGTTCTTGCATAGTTGAATAGTTACGGCATTGGAAGGGGAATATGAATCTATGTAATTCACCATGGAATTGATCTTGAAGATCAGTTGTTCATAACACACTTCGCAGAAACTCTCGTTCAGGGAACGCATCTTACAATCGCATTTAGGTCTGTACCAGTTGGAAGTGCAATAATTTGCACCCTCATAAGCTCCAATTAATCCGCAATTGGTTCCGGCAGGTGTTGGAACAGGAGCCGTTGTGAGCCAATCCTTCCAGACGATAGTTGCAGGATCACTCACCTGAGTTACGTTAACGTCCTGCCAGCTCCCGGGAATGCAGGAAGAACTTCCATAATCATATTCATCTGCAAGTTCACCAAACATATGCCCGAATTCATGAACAAAGACTTCTGGCGAACTTGAATTCATGCTGGTGTAGGCGATTCCTCCCGCACAACCGCCATAGTAAGATGTATTAACGATCACATTGATATAATCATAAAGTGGAAAATTGGTATTCGCAATGGAATAAACCAGTGAACTCTGATTGGAATAGATACAACGGTGTGTGCCACCATAATCAAAAGTCGTTTCGAGATAATTATCTACTGCCGTAATCGGCTGTGATCCGATAACACAATCAGAAGCCGTTTCCGGATGATCATTTCCACTCTCATTGGAGATCACCTCAATGCCGAAAAAATTAAAAAACTCATTGTATAAGGACAATGGTGGAACCGAAAAAAAATAATTTGCCACTGTTCTTGAATCATTCCGGAATGTGGTCATCTCCGCACCCGTGTATCCATCACCCATGATCAGGAGGTTGATGCGGTTATTGGGATTCCCGTTATACTCCACCGTATCAATATTGAACACCTGGCCTTTCAGCGAAAAACTGAACAGGACAAAAAGGTAAATCAGTCCATTATTTCTCATCCGGATTAAATTGAAATGTGCTTACTAAGAATTCTTCTTTGGTAGTGAATAACTGAGAACACCTGAAGGTGAGAAGGCCTGAGTTCTGAACAAGAGGGAACCTGAGGTTGACGAAACCTTCATCCTTTTCCAACTCCGATCGGTGTATGCTGCCGTCAGGATCAAAACTTTCGAGCCGGAGATCAAGCGGATTCTCAAGAAATGCTACACAAAGTTCATTGCCTTTTTCATCCGTTACTTCCACTTTTAAAGCGGAGGAAGAATGTACCGAGCCGAGGCTATGAATATTTTTCACCTTACCGTCAAAGATGGATGACTTATATACCTTCACCCCGCTAATCAGCTTCTCCTTTCCATCCACTTTCAGAATGAGGGCAACGGAGCGCTCGCTATTCTGCGCTCTGAGAATACCCGTACCTATAATCAGCAGACAGCATTTTATCAGTAATAACCTGTTCATTTTAACTTTAATTAAACTGCATGAAGATATCTAATTCAGGGAGCTTAGCTTCATGAAATTGTCAAAAGAAATAAACACAGAAGGTTCAATATTAAAAGTCAATTTATTCGTCATCAACCTGTGTCTGATGATGGATTATTCGCATGACAGGCATAGCCGATCCAATGGCAATGCTCTCAACCTTTTCAGGTACACCCGGTTTTCTGACATTCAAGATTGTATAAAATCAGTCTTTGGCCGGATTATTCACATTTCATTTTCTAAATTTGAACCTTTTGTAAAGAACTGCAAACGGCATTAGGGATGGCTGCCGGAGCAGCGGCTGAAAATGGTTTAGTGCTTATGAAAAGATCTTCTTTAATCTCATTTGTTCAGGATGACCGGATCTGCACTCTGGATCTGGTGAGCAGCGGCCTGAGTCCTACCATGACCGTGCTCAATTACCTACGGGCTTCATCCGTCCATAAAGGCACAAAGGAAGGTTGTGCTGAAGGCGACTGCGGAGCCTGTACCGTGGTGTTGGGTGAACTTGATGAAAAGTCCGGTATCCGATACACTGCCATAGATTCATGCCTGGTCTTTTTACCAATGTTACATGGGAAACAGTTGATCACGATTGAAAATCTCGAAAATAATACTGCACAGGGAACTGAGCTGCATCCGGTTCAGAAAAGTATGGCAGACTGCAACGGAAGTCAATGTGGCTACTGCACCCCCGGTATCGTTATGTCACTTTTTGCTTTATACAAAAATGAGAATAACCCATCACAGGAAAGTATCACCGACGCACTGAGCGGAAACCTTTGCCGATGTACCGGTTATAAACCAATCATTGAAGCTGCCGGTAAATCGTGCATTCATAAAGGGAAAGATCATTTCAACGATTCGAAAGACAAGATACGGGAGTTGTTGTTGCAGATCCGAAATGAAAATTCTGTCATTCATATTGAATCCGGAGTTCAATCTTATTTCAGACCAGAACAAGTAAGTGATGCAATCCGGATGAAGAGCACCCGGACAGATGCGATCCTGATAAATGGTGCAACCGATATCGCACTCCGGGTAACAAAAAAAAGGGAATTGTTGAAAGAGATCATTGACCTCAGTGCACTTGCTGAGTTAAAATCAGTTTCCAAAAACAATACAGAAATACGTATAGGTGCCGGTAACTCACTGGAAGAGATCCGTCTGAATTTCAGGCATGAACTTCCGGCTATGACAAAGATGCTTGATGTTTTTGGTTCACGACAAATCCGGTCACTTGCCACACTGGGTGGAAATATAGGTTCTGCATCTCCTATTGGTGATACCCTACCCGTGCTGTTTGCTTTTAAAGCAGTCGTACATTTGAGAAATCTCCGGGAGGAAAGGGCAATTCCGGTCGGTGAATTCATCACCGGGTACAGGCAAACCCAAAAGGCTGCGGATGAAATAATTCTTGCCATTTCAATTCCCGTTCCGGACAGTTCAGTCATCATTGATTCGTATAAGGTATCAAAGCGTAAGGACCTTGATATCTCAACGGTCAGCGCTGGTTTCAGATTAAAATTGAATAAAGGGAAAGTAGAAGAAATTATCCTGGCTTATGGAGGAATGGCAGAGATGACAAAACGGGCAATGAAGGCGGAACAATTTTTGACCGGTAAAGAATGGAATCAAAAGAACGCGGAAGAAACAGCGGAGCTTATTTACCATGAATTCAACCCGATCACGGATGCAAGATCAGGCGCAGAATTTCGCAGACTGGCTGCAAGGAATCTGTTGTTGAAATTCCGGCATGAACACCCCTGACGGAATAAGAGCTGATAAGATGAACAATATTGCTCATGATAGCGCCGAAAAGCATGTTAGCGGGAAATCCGTGTACATCGATGACATCCCCGTTCATGACAGACTGCTTACCGGCCATGTAGTTTACAGTAAAGTAGCACATGCTAAGATCAAATCAATTGACCTGAGCGAGGCCAGAAAATTAAAAGGTGTGCATGCCGTACTCAGTTGGAATGACATTCCGGGTCATAATCAGATGGGGCCGGTGGTGCATGATGAACCTTGTCTTGCTGCCCATGAGGTGACCTGTGTCGGTCAGGCCATCGTTCTCATTGCCGCCGAAAATGAATCCGTAGCCCGTCATGCTGAATCACTGATCTGGATCGAATATGAAGAACTTGAAGCGATCACGGATTTGAGAACAGCAATAGCAAAGCAGACACTTATCGCACCCGCAAGGGTAATGAAAAGAGGTGATCCTGAAAAAAGGATAAAGACATGCAGTCATGTAATAAGTGGTGAACTCAGTACCGGTGCGCAGGAGCACTGGTATCTGGAAACTCAGACATGTCTGTGCTTACCCGGTGAAGGAAATGAGATCAATGTGTTCTCTTCAACCCAGCATCCTTCAGAAACACAGGCCATCATTGCCGAAGTTCTGGGCATAAATAAAAATGAAATTGTGGTAGAAGTTCGCCGTATGGGCGGTGCATTTGGCGGGAAAGAGACACAGGCGAATCATACTGCCGTCTGGACTGCATTGTTATGCAAAAAAACCGGACGACCTGTAAAGATCAGGCTTTTCAGGGATGATGATCAGAAAATCACCGGTAAGCGTCATCCTTTTCTCATCCGGTATACAGCAGGGTTTGATGACAATGGTAAAATTCTGGCCTTGATTTTTGAACAACATGCCGATGCCGGGTGTGCTACAGACCTGAGTATGGCCATACTTGAAAGGGCTATGCTGCATGCGGATAACTCCTATTATATACCTGATATGATGGTGACAGGGAAGGCTTACAGAACTAACCTTCCTTCCAATACGGCGTTCAGAGGGTTCGGCGGTCCGCAGGGAATGGCCGGGATGGAACAGGTGATCGATCAGGTGGCGAGACATCTGGGAAAAGATGCTGCAAGTCTCCGCCTGTTGAATTTCTATGGTCATGACAAAGATGATGAAACGCATTACGGTCAAAAGGTTGAATTAAACCGGCTTCATACAATATTCGAAAGACTGGAATCAAGCTCAGAATACGGCAAGAGAAGAAAAGAGATTGACGAATTCAATAAATCCAATCCATACCATAAAAAAGGGATCGCCTTCACACCCGTGAAATTTGGTATTTCGTTTACCACCTCTTTTCTCAACCAGGCGGGCGCATTGGTGAATATATATAAAGACGGAACTGTCTTGGTTAATCATGGCGGTACTGAAATGGGGCAAGGACTAAACACCAAGATCGCGCAAATCGCGGCTGCTGAACTTGGGATCAGTCTAAGTAAGGTAAAAGTGAATGCAACGAACACTTCAAAAGTACCAAACACCTCTGCAACAGCCGCCTCCGCAGGAACCGATTTGAACGGTATGGCAGTAAAGAATGCCATTGATCAGCTGAAAAGCAGGCTCACGGAATTAATGGTAAGGGAATTCAATAAGCTAAGACCTGAGAAGGTCACGACAGCAGAGCATATCAGGTTCGAAGATGATGCCATCATTGACTCTCTCTATCCTGACCGGAAGATCGCTTTTGATGAAGCTATGGTGCTGGCCAATCTGAATCAGATAAGTCTGAGCGCGACCGGCTTTTATAAAACACCCGGCATCGGATGGGACAAGCTGGCAGGATGGGGAACTCCGTTTAATTATTATTCCTATGGCATGGCCGTAAGTGAAATTTTACTGGATACTTTTACGGGTTATGTAAAGCATTTACGGACAGATATTCTGCATGACGTGGGGGATTCCATTAATCCGGGAATTGACAAGGGACAAATTGAAGGTGGTTTCATCCAGGGATTAGGTTGGGTGACGACTGAAGAAGTAAAGTGGGATAAGAAAGGCAACCTGCTGAATCATTCTCCGGATACATATAAAATTCCATCTGTAAGGGACATTCCGGAAGATTTCAGGGTGGAACTTTTACAGGGAGTACCCAACCCGAAAGCCATCCGTAAAAGCAAAGCCGTAGCCGAACCTCCGCTGATGCTGGCTTTCAGTACATGGCTCGCAATCAAAGATGCCATTTCCGCAGTCGCGGATCACAAACTGGAACCCAGTTTCAGTTTGCCGGCAAGCAATGAAGTCATCTTACTTTCCATCGAAGATCTGAAAATGCGAATGAAAAAGGATTAATCCCATTCTCAAATCTCATGATAAAAAATGAGCGGTATCATCAGATCTGAATTTAATTTTAATAATGGATAAAAAACCAGACACAAGGGAGGAACTCCGTGAATCCCTGAAAGAAATTGCACTATACCGGATTGTAATCCTTGTCATGGCGCTCCTTTGTCTTGCAGCCATTGGCATATATCAGATCGCTGTATGGGCTGATATGGAAGCTCATGTCCTCGACTGGTTACATCTTGTTGTCCGCTGGGCTCATGTGATCTTTGGTATCTCATGGATTGGAGCCTCATTCTATTTTATTTTTCTTGAAAACGCCTTGAACCGGAAAGAAAACCTTCGTGATGAACTCGCAGGCAACCTTTGGGCAATCCATGGAGGAGGATTTTATTATATTGAAAAATACAAGGTTGCCCCTTCGGAAATTCCCAAATCACTTCATTGGTTCAAGTACGAGGCTTACTTCACCTGGCTCACCGGCTTCATTTTGTTGTTGCTGGTGTATTACCTGAACGCAAAGGCATACATGATCGATCCGGCTGTCGCTGATATAAGCCCTTCCCTTGCCATTGGTATCGGCATAGGATCATTGATTGCAGGGTGGTTCATTTACGATATCCTCTGCCGCACGGCATTACTCGAGAAACGGCAAACGTTTGCCATCATCGGTTTCGGCATACTTACGCTGATCTCATATGTTCTGAGCCAGTTCCTCAGCGGCCGTGCCGCATTCATTCATGTAGGTGCGCTGATAGGAACCATCATGGCCGGTAATGTTTTCTTTGTGATTATTCCCTCACAGAAAGCTCTCGTAAGGGCCGCCAGGAATGGCCTTAACCCTGATCCAAATCTAGGCAAATACGCCGGTCTGCGTTCGTTACACAATAATTACCTGACATTACCGGTAATCTTCGTGATGATCAGCAATCACTTTCCGGCCACCTTCGGACCATCTTTCAACTGGTTAATCCTCGCTATTCTCACACTCGGTAGCGTAGCTGTAAGGCACTATATTAATATGCATGAAAAAGGACAAAGCGCCCAGTGGATGATCCCTTTTGCCGCCATCTCACTGATCGCACTGGTTATAATCACGGCACCAAAGTCTGATTCATCGCTGATGAATGAATCTGTTTCGTTTTCTCAGGTGCAACCTATCATCATGGAGCGATGTGTGAGTTGCCACTCTGTAAATCCAACGGATGAAAGCCAGAAAATCTCTCCCAGCGGGGTGATGTTCGACACTCCTGAAGAGATTCAAAAGATGGCCGAACGAATCTTTTTCCGAGCGGTACAGACTAAAACTATGCCTCAAGCCAACAAAACCGGAATGACCGAGGAAGAAAGAGAGATCATAGGTCGGTGGGTAAAACAAGGTGCAAAACTGAACTGAACCTGATTTTCATTTTACTCCGTTTAATTTGAGTACATTTCAGCCATGACAGCAGAATTGTCCATCTTCTCCAAAAAGACCCTGTTGCCAGATGGAATCCGGGAGGCAACCTTGTTAATCAATGATGGAAAAATTTCAGAGATCATTGAAGGCAAAGCGCCCCCTGGCTCTGCAAAAAGATCGATTAGTGCAGGTGAATCGGTACTGATGCCCGGACTAATAGACTGTCATGTGCATATCAATGAACCCGGAAGAACAGACTGGGAAGGATTTGAAACAGCGACCAAAGCCGCAGCCGCCGGCGGAGTAACCACGCTGACCGACATGCCCCTTAATTCATTTCCGGCAACAACTTCTGTTGAGGCGTTGCGCGAAAAACTGAAATCGGCAGAAGGAAAATTATTTATCAATTGCTCCTTTTGGGGAGGCATCATTCCAGGTAACTCCAAGGATATAGGTTTACTTGCCGCGGAAGGAGTGATGGGCTTCAAGGCCTTTTTATGTCCTTCCGGTATAGAGGATTTCCCATTCTCCTCCATTAACGATCTTGAAGCGATCGCAGATAAACTGCGGGATCTGAAGCTTCCCGTTCTTGTACATGCAGAGCTGGAAGAAAAACATAAAGGGTTGGATGAATTTGTACGGGAGCCCTATTCTTATCAGGCCTTTCTTGGCTCCAGGCCTCCCGAATGGGAAGACAATGCCATTAAGAAGCTGATTCAGCTTGCCGGCAGGTATAATCTCCGGATCCATATAGTACACCTGTCCTCTTCATCTTCTCTTGCTGCCCTGAAGAAAGCACGCGAAGAAGGTATTGCTGTTACCGTTGAAACCTGTCCGCACTACCTGTTCTTCAATGCGGAGTCAATTCATGATGCGGATCCAAGATTCAAATGCACTCCACCGATTCGCTCAGCGGCGAACAACAGTCTCCTCTGGGATGCCTTGAAAGAAGGAGTGATTGATTTTATTGTCAGTGATCATAGTCCGGCTCCGCCTGAACTCAAACACCTATCCGATGGAAATCTGCTTGAAGCATGGGGAGGAATCGCTTCACTACAGTTTGGCTTACCCATTATCTGGACACTGGCAAGGAAGGACCAGGTTAGCCTTGAACAACTGAGTCGCTGGATGAGTTCGAATATTGCCGATTTCCTGAAACTTCCGTCAAAAGGCAGAATTCAACAAGGTGCTGATGCCGATCTGGTAATCTGGAATCCGGAGAAGCAGATGAAAGTCAGCAAGGCTCTTATCAAGTATCGTCACCAGATAAGTCCATATGAAGGATGTATGCTCTATGGACTTGTAGAAAAAACATTCGTTGGCGGTACCTTAGTCTATGATAAAGGCGCTTTCGTATCTTCGCCATCCGGAAAAATTATAGTAAGAGAAAAATGAGCGGCGAAGAAAAAATGAATCCTCCCTATACGGAGATGTTGAACCTGGCATCGGAAAAACTGGGCGCGAAAGCCCTTGCCTGTTCTGATGATTTTTTTGCCGAAATGGCAAATCTGGTAAAACCCGGCCGGGGAATATTCATTGCCGATAAATATACTGACCGGGGCAAATGGATGGATGGTTGGGAATCGAGAAGAAAGAGAACACCGGGACACGACTGGTGCATCATACAATTAGGAGCCCCCGGAATTATTCATGGATTTGATATTGATACCAATCACTTTTTGGGAAACCACCCACCTTTTGCCTCCATTGAAGCTGCTTTGATTTCTGATCCCGGAACTGAGTTAAACTCTCAAGACATTCAATGGAAGGAAATCCTGGTTAAGTCACCCTTGAACCCCGGCAGCAGGAATTTCTATACATGCGACGACAATAATCTGTACAGTCATATCCGGCTGAATATCTATCCCGACGGTGGTGTGGCACGATTAAAAGTGTATGGTGAAGTCAGAAAAGACTGGAAAAAAGTAAAGCAGAATGAGATCGTTGACCTTGCATCCGCATTAAACGGAGCAAAGGCCATTCTGTGCAATGACATGTTCTTCTCTCACATGGATAATCTGCTCATGCCCGGACGAGGGATCAATATGGGTGATGGATGGGAAACCAAACGCAACCGGACACCCGGTAATAAAGACTGGTTGATACTTCGTCTTGCGCATGCCGGGAAAATCAGAAAAGCGGTCGTTGATACCGCGCATTTCAAAGGCAATTTTCCGGATTCATGTATGCTGGAAGGAATCCGGCTTACGGAAGAAATAAATTTATCAGATCCATCACTTAACTGGACAACCATCATGAATCAGCAAAAATTACAGGCTGATCATGAACATGTCTTTGAGAAGGAGATTCTTCCACACGACACATTGACACATGTACGGTTTACGATTTTCCCCGACGGAGGTGTCAGCCGTTTACGTCTATGGGGCCTGATCAATGATCTGGAACACTAACCTTATCCGGACCGATGAGCATTGAGGAACTTAATAATTTACCAAAACCGGTATTTCTAAATGAAATGAAAATCTGTTGCGCTTCCTCACGGTGGATGAACGAAATGTATTCCCTGCGGCCTTTTTCCGGTATGAAAGACCTTATGGAAAAAGCCGACAAGGCATGGCAGTCTGCCGGTGAGGAGGACTGGCTCGAAGCTTTTTCGCATCATCCGAAGATCGGGGACCTTGAAAGTCTTGAGAAAAAATTCAACAGCACAAAGGAACTTGCAGGACTTGAACAATCATCGGTAAAGACGGCGACAAGCGATACCTTGCAAGCGCTTGCGGATGGGAATAAAGAGTACGAAAAAAAATTCGGCTTCATTTTTATAGTATGCGCGACCGGCAAAAGCGCTGATGAAATGTTACAACTCCTGAACAATCGTATCGTAAATAACCGAGCGGAGGAGATCCGAACAGCTGCAGCCGAACAACACAAGATTACCATCCTTCGTCTGAAAAAAATTATATCATGAGCCAACTGACCACACATATTCTCGATACAACTGCAGGCAAGCCGGCCTCTGGAGTACGCATTTATCTTGAACTGGAACTAGCTGACAAATCCTGGAGCCGCATTGCTGAAGGAACCACAGACTCAGACGGAAGAGTGCGTGACCTGATAAAAGACGGCATTCTCCTCAAGCCCGGAAATTACAAACTGCATTTTGAAACGGGAGAGTATTTTTCAAAAAACAAAATCCGCTGCTTCTACCCTTTTGTTGAAATTGTTTTTGAAATCATGGATGCATCACACTATCACGTACCCTTGTTGCTGAATCCATATGGCTATAGTACTTACAGGGGAAGTTAGTACGCTTCAAATCCATCACCTGATGAGGAAATTAATTTCCCGGTGAAGGACTTAAGATCACATTATCATCGAACAAGGCAGTACAGGATATGCATCCTGTTCAGTGCAGTTTGAATATCACTATCTTCTATCATAAACTAAGCAGCAGGCCAGGTCAGTGACCCTTTGCTGACAAGCTCAGGTATCAAATCCCGAGTAGCAGGCATGGAATGGAAGATCTGTACCAATCATTATCTTTGCAGGACTTCAACATTTTATCTCTCACGCGTCCCATATGAAACTCAGTATTCCTGAAAATCAAAAGTCAAATATCCTGGAACAACTCCGGCAGGCTAACCTTGCTTTTCAAAAAGTTTATCCGGGCGATAGCCCGGATCGCCAGCCTGTGCATACCGTTTACGGAGGAGCCAACCTCTATAAATGGGATTCCGCCAAACGCATGGGTGAAATCGCACTGAATAGTCTGAGAACATATGCACCGGATTTTACGGTTTTGGCAAGGGTTCTTGAACTTGAAAATCACAGGTCCCTGCCGCATGATGCGGATGCCATCGAAAAGCTGACAAGACAGCTTGATTCTTTGAATGAAGCGGAACGTAAAAAACATCCGGCATGGCTTGCCTACACCGTATACAAAAAAGTGATTGAGAAGCTCGGAAGGGAAGCGGTGGAGGATTTCCGTATTGACTTTGAAGACGGCTTTGGTAACCGTCCTGATGATGAAGAGGACAGAACCGCGGTGAACGCGGCTATGGAATTGGCAAAAGCCATGAAAGAAAAAAGCACCTCCCCTTTTATCGGGATTCGTATAAAACCGTTTACTGAAGACCTGAAGGGCCGTGGTGTAAGAACACTGGACATCTTTTTAAGCACACTGCTGACAGAAACAAAATCACAACTCCCTGAAAACTTTGTGGTCATGTTGCCAAAAGTCACCATACCGGAACAGATCCAAAGTCTTGTCAGATTTTTCGAGATTCTTGAAAAAGAATTTGCGCTGAAACCCGGATCGCTAAAGATGGAAATGATGGTGGAAGCCACACAGGCCGTTATGGACAAAGACGGCAAAAATCCGCTGCGTAGTCTGATCATGGCCGGTGAAGGAAGGTGCATAGCGGCTCATTTCGGAACCTATGACTATACTGCCTCATCAAACATTACCGCAAAGTATCAGACAATGGATCATCCGGTCTGCGACTTCGCTCATCACATGACAAAAGTAGCTCTCGCCGGAACCGGCATATTTCTTTCCGACGGCGCGACTAACGTAATGCCTATAGGCCCTCATAAAGGTGACAAACTGAGTGAGCAGGAACTGGAAGAGAACCGCCAGGTTGTACATCGCGCATGGAAGTTGTGTTATGGACATACAACACATTCTCTGCGAAACGGCTTCTATCAGGGATGGGATCTGAATCCGGCTCAACTGCCTATGCGCTATGCGGCTGTATACAACTTCTTCCTGGAGAGTTACGAAGACGCGGCTGTACGACTCAAACACTTTGTAGAAAAGGCGGCACAGGCCACACTCAGCGGAGATATTTTTGATGATGCGGCTACCGGCCAGGGCTTGCTGAATTATTTTCTACGTGCTCTGAACTCTGGTGCCATTACTGAAGAAGAAGTGCTTAGTACCGGACTTACGCTCGATGAGATTCGAACCCGTTCATTTTACAGGATACTTCAGGCCAGACGTGCCGCTAAAAAATAGATTCCCGTACCAAATACCTGACAATTCCTGATCAGAATTTCGCCTTTCTCCGGACGGCGATCATCTTTGCCAAAATACTGATCGCAATTTCATCAGGTGTTTCCGCTGAAATACTGAGGCCCATTGGCATGTCGACTTTTGAAATCTCCTCATCACTTCCTATGCCTGATTGCAAAAACATTTTACGCGTGATTTCAACTTTTCTCTGACTGCCTATCATACCTGTATAAGCTGTATCCTTCTTCATACAGTAGGCCAGTATATCCCTGTCATAAGGGTGACTATAAGTCATAATACAAACATAAGTGCGATCATTGAAGGGTAGCAAGGGAAGAGCATTGGAATAATGCATATGAAGTTTATTGACTCCTTCAACATCTATTTTATCCAGAAACTCCTTGCGGTCATCTATGATCACCACTTCAAAATTCAGTGCTGTTGCATGACGGGCTAAGGCATGCCCGGTGTGACCCGCTCCGAAAATATATAAGCGTTCAGCCTGCACTATTGGTTCTATATAAATTTCCATGGTACCTCCGCAGCACATATTGTGCTGGTGTAACAGATCATGTCTGCAGAATTTCGCTCTGCCATCCCGGATAACTGACAAGGCATCCTGAATGACAATTCTTTCTACTTCGCCTCCTCCTATCGACCCGAAAATTTTTCCGTCCGGATAGACCAGCATTCTGGTTCCTGTTTCCCTTGGCGTTGAACCCTTTGTATGAACCACGGTACAGGTGGCAAGCCTGGTGCCCGATTGAAGAGCTTCAAGAATTTTCTGATAGAATGAAATCACTTAATTGATGCCAGGCTATAAAATTATAGTAAATTTGGGAATCACGGTTCTGACACCGTAAAGTTACATTCTGATCTTTAACACATGCCATCCGAAATTTGCTCTGAATGAAAGACAAGCCAACAGAATTTATTAAAGTCGCCGTCAAACTCTCCAAAGAAGGCTCTGAATCAAATAAAGGTGGACCCTTTGGCTGCATTGTCGTTAAAGACGGTAAAATCATCGGAAAAGGTTCCAATAAAGTGACCTCTACAAATGATCCCACCGCTCATGCTGAGGTGGTTGCCATACGGGATGCATGCAAGAACCTGAATTCTTTTCAACTTGATGGCTGCGAGATATACACCTCTTGCGAACCTTGCCCAATGTGTCTCGGTGCCATCTATTGGGCAAGACCTTCCAGGGTTTATTATGCAAATACACGTGATCAGGCCGCTGCAGCCGGATTTGACGATGCATTTATTTATGAAGAGATAAATGTCCATCCTTCTTACCGGAAAATACAAATGATACATGTGCCGGATGAAGAGGCCTTGCAAATCTTTAAAGATTGGGTCGCCAAGCCGGATAAAATTGATTACTGATCATGTAAGAACAATAATTTTTTCTTGCATTTTTTTGGAATGACTTTTAAAAAAGGCAGCCTTTACGCATTACTGGTATGTTCAGTTGTCTTCCTGTCCGGAAAATTTATTGACAGAGGGCAAATGATGATCCCTGAATTTACTGCACCGTACTTCTCCGGAGCAGCATTATATCATCATGGTTCTGAATGGCAATTCAACCTGAATGAAGTGGATTCTCTCCATGCACTCAACGCAATTTCTGAACCTGCCGAGAAAATACGTAAGATCAATGCATACCGCTTTTCAAAACATAAAGCGGAAACAAGAACATATTCCATCAATCAGCCTGCTTACCTGCATCTGATCAAACTTGCCGGGTTTCTATTTCCTTTTACAGGTGATATTGGGGCTATAAAAATTCTGCAACTAACGGTCCATGTTCTCATTTCTTTCGCTGTACTTCTGTTGCTTAAAAATCTCAAACTTCAGATTCTGTTCCTGCTTTTATATGTCCTTAATCCCTTGATGATTTACTACGCACTTTATCCATTCTACTATTTCTGGACCATCATACCTTCAGCAGCATTCGTCATTCTGTATCTGACTGATAAAAAATTTCCCTTTGTTGCAATTCTTATTCTGAGCATTGTACTTGCTTTCTTCTATCATGTAAGATCTTCAATTCTGCCGATCAGCTTGTTTGTACTTTTATTTTCAACATGGCATCAATCCTGGCTGAAAAAATTCAGCGTGTTGGCTGTTTACCTGTTGGCAATTTGGATAATGAATTCCGGTTATTCGGGTAAACATCCCGGCCATATCATGTATACTGCACTGGGCGCTTATCCGAATAAATATGTACAGGGATTCAATGACCAGGTAAGCTGGAAAGCATATAAGGAATTCACGGGTGCTGATTTCACTTATTCCTCTCATCCGGGAATGTATGATGCAGAAGTCTTTTTTGGAGAATCCGAATGGTGCCTCCGGCAATTTAAAGAGATCGCCATCAGTGAACCGCTTATGATCCTGAGAAATGCCATTCTTAACCTGTTCCAGGCATTCTCAGCAGGACATATAAGGGAAAATCTATTGTTTAACTACCTCAGTTCAATTTCCGGCTTCATATTCTTTCTGCTCCTTATCCTCCGGAAGAAAAGTCTCCTTTTATCTGCTATTTTAACAAGTGTAATCGCCTTTTCCCTTTATCTGCCTCCTCTTCCCGTATATCTGTATGGCACCTACCTGATTCTGGTACTTGCATTCATAGAGATTCTATCATCTTTTTCAGGCCATTTACGCGCCTGATGTTGATCTGTTGATTTGACACAATTGTCTGTTAAAAAATTCAGTGATCTGTTCCTCGGCAGTTTCAACTGATCCATGTAATTCTTAATTTTACCAAATAAAATTATAGCCATGAAAAAAACTTTACTTCTCGTCTTCTCCTTCCTGTCCATAGTATCCGCACAGGCACAACCGATTCCAAATGCTGATTTTGAAAACTGGAACAACTTCACTTTTGATGATGCCAATGATTGGTTTACATCCAACACCTGGACCGTTCCGGCATTCAGTATCCCTACAGTTTCTCCCGTAGGAGGCTTCAGCGGACTTGCTGCCCGAATTGAAACCTTTATTGTCGGACTTGATACGCTGACCGGCTTCCTTGCCAACACAACCGGCGATCCACTATTAGGTGAAGGTGGTGTTCCCTATTCTGAACAACCCACCGACATTACCGGATATTACCGGTATGAATTGCCCGGTGATGACACCGCACTGATTTTAGTAATCTTCAAAAACGGCGGCTCAGTAATAAGTAGCGATCTGATTCAGATAAAAGGTACAGGCAGCGAACTGAATTTCGTCGCCTTCTCTTATCCATTATCCCTTGCATCGATGCCTGATACAGTTATCATCGCTGCTACATCCAGCAACCTGATTTCGGAACAGGGTATTTCCAGTGGCAGTTGGATCGAACTGGACGATCTTGCATTCACCGGTCCATCCATCACTCAGCCGATCCCTGGCGGAACTTTCGATAACTGGACCAACAGAAGTTTATATAATCCTCTTGGCTGGACAACCTTCGGTGATGGGGTTTCTCAGTCCAATGATGCCGCGAGTGGTTTCAGTGCACTTGGTCTTGAAACCATTGACCGCGGAAGCGGACCTCAAAGTTCCGGTGCCTCTACAGGTCAATCATTCTCAATGGGAGGTCAGCCGTATACGAATACAAGCGATACACTCTATGGTATGTATAAATATCAAACCATTTTGCCCGATACCGCCCTCATAAGTGTCAGCACTACACTTAATGGGATGCTCATAGGCGGGGGTTACCAGCTCTTTCTGCCTGCCAGTGTGTATACCCCTTTTGCCATACCTTTTTCATCAAGCTTTAATCCCGACTCGATGAGAATAGACATTCTGTCATCCTATTCAGATTCAGCAAAAGGCGGAAGCCTGTTTCTTGTAGATAACCTTCAACTCTATTCAATTATAACAGGTATCAATGAAGGAACTGGCCATGTAGACCGCTTTTTTTCAGCCTATCCGAATCCTGTGCATGATAAGTTGAATATAATTTATAGAGGCCAAACCGAATCGCTTGAAGTTCTGCTGTACAATTCACTTGGCGAACTGATGTATTCTTCAGGGCAAGGAATGAACAAAGCAGAACTGGATATGGGAAATTATCCGGCAGGAACTTACTGGCTGAAAATGATCAGTCCGGAAAAAATAAATGTCAGAAAAATTATTAAGCAATAGGATTACTAATTGTTCAGGGTGGGTGACAGGAATTCAAAATCTGTCATCCACTTTTTCATTTGACGCGGACTATCTTTGGATTAACAAGGGCACTGTAGCCGCATTCCCATTACCTGATATTTCAACCTGCAAAAAATACACACCTTCGGACAGCGATGAAATGTCAAGGTCAGCATACCTGTCTGATAACTTTCCCTTCATTATCACTGAGCCTATAGAATTATAAAGGCTGTACCTGGTATTGTCCGCGCTTCCTTCCCCTGACTCTATCCTGATTGCAGACACGGCAGGGTTTGGAAAAACCCTTACTCCGGAATTTTCAGGGGCATCATTTACTCCCGTAGGGATTGACAGTATTTCAAACGTATCGCATCGCTGACAACTATTGGCATCATTAACACACAGCGTATATATTCCGGCTTGTACGTTCATCAGATCTTCCGTCTGGCCACCATTCGACCACTGAAAAACATAAGCGCCTGTACCACCCGAAACCTGAACATCAATTTCGCCATTTGAACAGGATATACATGTAGCGTTAGTTACAATTCCGGTAATCAGTAATGGAGCAGGCTCAGAAATCTCCACCGTGTCGGATGCAGTGCAGGAGGAGGCGTCCGTGCAGGTTACAATATAGACCCCTGTACAAAGGGAGCTTATGCTCGTTCCCGTCTGCACCGGAGTGGTATTCCAGCTGAAGGTGAACGGCCCGTTACCATTAGCACTGGCCAGTACCGATCCGTTACAATATGTATTGCAACTAACGTCGTTGGCTAGTGTGGAAAGCTGAATTTGCGGTGGATCGGTTATCGTTATGGTTGTATCGCTTGTGCATGAATTGGCATCGGTACAGGTCACGGTATAAACTCCATTACACAAACCATTAGCGACAGGGCCGCTCAAACCAGGAATTCCCGGCCAAGAATAAGTGAAAGTACCCGGACCACTTACGGTGACAGTTGCAGAACCGTCACATGCCCCAAAGCAAGAGGGGTCTGCTGAAGAAGTGTTAAGCTGTATCCTGGCCGGTTCAAAAATTTCAATGGATTCCGTCACCGTACAACCTGCCCCATCTGTACAGGTTACGGTATAAATTCCTGCACAAAGTCCACTGACTGAATTTCCAGACTGTATCGGTGTTGTTGACCAGGAGAAAGTAAACGGACCGGTACCACTGGCAGTAGCACTGGCTATCCCGTCACAAACTCCAAAACAGGAAGCATCTGAATTCAGAACGACAACCGAAGCGGCAGCCGGATCACTAAGTGTTATAGATGCGCTTGAAGTACAGCCGGAAGCATCCGTGACATTAACGGTATACGAACCGGCACAAAGTCCGTTGGCAACAGGACCTGTGATGCCGGGAAGATTAGTCCAGGAATACGTGAATGGCCCTAATCCGGCAGCAGTTGCCAGAATTTCACCATCGCACGCACCTGCACAGGTGATCTGGCCACTGAGAGACAACTGCGTATTACAAGGGGGTGTGCTGCCCAGACTGGTCACGAACATATCCAGCAACAACTGACCATATAGTGTGGTATTATCAAGACGAAGTGAATCAAAGTACTCACCGCATGCATAAATTTTTCCTGAGGGATCTGCAGTAACACCACGACCGCGATCATTTTCATGTTCACCAAAAGAGCGGATCCACCGGAGCGCTGAACCGGAAGAATTATAGCTCACCAGGAATATTTCTGAATATCCGTTGCCATTAAGTGTTTGGGGAGGGAACTGGGCGGAACCACCATAATCACCGATCACGAATAGATTTCCGGAATTATCATGGCACAAACCTCTTCCAATATCATCTTCGGGGCCGCCGCCGGAAAGCGCCCACAGGTTATTACCATTGCTGTTATATGCTGCAAGGAACATGTCATGATTTCCATTGGAGAAAACCGCATTAGATCCAAAACCGGCATTCGCCTGGAATTCTCCGGTGATCACAATCTGTCCATTCACATTGATCGTTACATCCCATCCCCTGTCAAACCCGGTGTCTCCGGCTTGTTCAACCCATTGAAGAACACCCGAGGTATCATATTTTGCCAGAAACGCATCCGTGCCTCCCCTTCCGGTTCTTGAAACTCCGGGAGCAAAAAAGGCCTGCCCAACAAAATAACCGGTAACGTAAATGTAACCCTGGTTGTCAGCAACCACTCCATAGGCCTTGTCACTTTCCAGTCCGCCCATTCTCTTAGACCAAATTAGTCCGCCTGAAGGACTGAACTTGAACAATGTTGCATCATAATCACCGGCAGTGCTGAAAAGAAATGTGTTTCCGTAATAAGTATCCCCTTTCGTTGCGCCACAGATATAGGCGTTTCCGGCTGCATCACAGGTTACACCATATCCACGCGTTTGAAGGGGTCCGTCAATTCTGATGTTTCTTACCCAAAGCGCATCACCGGAGGTATCATACTTGGCAAGGAACATATTATTTATTTCTGCCAGTCCGGTTGTGATCATGATACCATCAAAATAAGCAGTGTCTTCTATTTCTCCGGCCAGATATAAATTACCCAATCCGTCAAGTGCTATGGAATGGGCTTTATCTCCGCCTTTTCCTCCTGCGTTCTTTGCCCAGACCAACCGGCCTGTATGACTGTATTTGGCTACAAAAATATCATGTACACCTGCTGATTCCCGAAGAATCCCACTGCCAAAATCAGCAATGAACTCCAGCTGCCCTGCCACATATACATTGCCATCTTCATCGGCAATTATATCATAAGCCTGATCGAATCCATCGCTGTTGATGGTTTTCCCCCATTGAAAATATTGTGCAGCAGATGGCTGAGAAGCAAAGATAAATTGTATCAACATCAGTCCCGGCACAAACAGGAAAAACAGAGAGTGCTGATGCGGATTACCGGTAAGTGCTAAAATTTTCCTGATTGTTTTCATTGATCTCCTGTGCTGATTTCCGGAATGGCTGTAAGCCCCATTAATTCAGGCTTAACAAGCTTTTTCAGGCGTCAAAGATACAAGTGATCTTAGCTCATTGTACTGGTCTTAAGATGAAGAAAATTTATCCTGGTATGAGAATTTCATTATTGCCGGGTTAAATGGCATGCCGTTTCATTCAGACCATCTTCTCCTCTTTGTGTAAGGATCGGGCGACCCTACTGATTGTTTACTTTTTACCTGAACAACATGGGAAATTCTGTAAAAATTCCTCATTTCCGGCTATACGGCAGATTTTCTTTACCTTTGACTCAGGTTCAAGGACCTCAAATTAATCTCCCATGTCAAGCAATGTATTGCTCACCCTGTTATGGTCATTAGGAACCGGTGAAATAATCCTGATCCTCTTGCTGATCCTTTTATTCTTCGGTGCAAAGCGTATTCCCGATCTTGCCCGCGGACTGGGAAAAGGGATCAGAGAATTTAAAGACGCAAAAAACGGAGAGAACGAAAAGAAAAATGCAGAGAAGAATTAGTTCCCTGCATTTTAAGAGACTGTTACAACGAAAGCCAATGAAGTTAACCTTTTGTTGAACGGATTCTTTCGATAAGTGTAACGGGTATCACTTCGCGAAACGGTTCAAGAATTTTCAAGTCATTATTTTCAAGGGCTGTTATGAGTCGCTTTCCTTTTTGAACACTGATAAAACAGATTTCCTTCAGAACGGAACTACCCCGCTGGAAGCTCTCAACATAAATCCAACCGACCTTTCTTTTATTGTTCTTAAGGTAAAGGGTGGCAATTTTATTCAGATGTGGTGTGATCTCATCGAATCCCATAATTTGTTTTCTTTCTCGTGTGGATAGTTTCGTAGATGGTCGCAACGATTTTTTCTTCGATAACCTCTTCGGCGCGACGGTTTTTCTTATTGTTTTCGATGATGACTGTGACATCTATTCGCGTTACTTGGTCTTCAAGGCGGCTGAACTGAAGCAGTACCTGTTTCGGACTGCGATACCAATTGCCATGTTGCTCCGCCAGGAGGACTGGTTTTTTATCATTTAAGCTTTGCACTTTAAAGCCAAGCTCATTCAACAATTCTTTTAATCTTGAGATTAGTGCGGGCAAGGCAAGGCCTACTAGCGCAGTTTCCATAGCTGTTAATTAAAATTTCAGCCCTTACGGGGTCTGGTAATAATTTTTGTGGTTGTGAGCAATGGCTATCGGCGCAGGAAGACCATTCACTCTACTGATTAAGACAAAACGAAAGTAAAGCTGTCGCTTGCTATTGTCCAATCTATTCGGTAGAACTGCCTTCGACTTCCACCAAATGCCCTTAATGGTTGGTTAATGGCACAAGAAATTACCACCCGGAATCAGGGATTAGTAGCAGATCCATCCATTGCACTCATTCCTGCCTGTTTCCTGGTTGATCTGATGGCGGCTCTAAGGGCGATTCACCTTGCTTAGCCAAGTGTGGCAGACAGACCAAGGGTACAAAAGCAGATGAAAAAACAAGTGTTTCTATAATTTCGCAACTATTCAGACTGTAAGAAAATATGTACTTAAAATGAATTTCCCCCTGCTGGAAGCTTATCTTATCTACTTGCATTCATCTTATTTTATCTTTGCAAAGATCCAGGATTTATGTAGAAATTAACAGATTTTGAAGAATTACCATGAAATACACTCTGAATAACCTTCTGAAAGCAGCCGCTTTTTCAGCTATTCTGCTTTTTGGTTCCATACAGACATACAGCCAGGCACCTGCCTCCAATTCCGTGTCGGAAACTGAAAACTACGATCCGATAGTTGCTGCACTGGACAGCCTGATGAGTCAATTCTATTCTCAGAAGTTGAATGAAAGTACCGGGGAGGCTTATCCCGGTAGTAAATTTCCCGGAAATGAGATTCCGGTTTATGCTGATGATATCTATGCGAAAAGAATTCAAAAGATTCAAACCGACATTCCCCTCACCTACAATACACAGGTAAAGGAATACCTTGATCTGTATGCGGTAAAACGGCGTAACCTGACCCAAAGAGTAATGGGTTTGTCAAATTTATATTTCCCTTTGTTTGAACAGGTCCTCGATGAAGAAGGACTTCCGCTTGAATTCAAATACCTGAGCATTGTGGAGAGTGCGCTCAATCCATTAGCCGTGTCGCGAGTTGGAGCAACCGGCCTGTGGCAATTTATGCTGGCAACAGGGAGGATGTATGGTTTGAAAGTGAATACCCTCATCGATGAAAGACGTGATCCGATAAAATCCACTTACGCTGCCTGTCAGTACTTCAAAGACATGTATGCAATTTACAATGACTGGTTGCTGGTCATTGCTGCCTACAATTGCGGCGCAGGAAATGTTAACCGGGCAATCGTTCGCTCGGGTGGCAAAAAGACATTTTGGGAGATCAGTCCCTATCTGCCAAAAGAAACACGCGGATATGTTCCCGCCTTCATTGCCGTTACCTATCTTCTTAATTATTCAGCAGAACACAACCTGACACCAATAGCTCCCGAGTTCAGCTATTTCGATACCGATACAGTCATGGTTGATCAGAAAATGTATTTAAAGGATATTGCTTCTACAATCGATATTTCTGCTGAAAAACTGGTTTACCTTAATCCTGTCTTTAAACGTGGAATCATACCTGACAGTGAAGAATCCTATGTACTGAGATTACCCACCTCCAAGATCAACACATACCTGACCAATGTTGAACTTATTTATCAGAAAAACGCTGCCACCAGTACTCCTTTAATCGTCTCAACAGATAAGGAAGAGATAACAGCAAATGACTCAGGTAACGAACTCGTAAAGAAAAGACATCACATCAGAAGCGGTGAACATTTACAATCCATCGCAAATAAATACCGTTGCACCGTAAGTGACCTGAAAAGATGGAATAATCTCCATAGTTCGCATTTGCGTGCCGGCAACTACCTGACGGTGTATGTAAAATCTGCCAAGAAATCGGAAACGCCCGGTAAAGACAATTCTACTTCAAATAGTACAAGCCTGAAACAGGGAAATCCAAGTGCTTCGATCGTCAAATCAAACGAAGGAAACAGAAAATCCGTTCAGGAATCGAGAATAGTCTATCATATCGTACAACCTGGTGATACTCTTTGGGATATTGCCAAGCGTTATGATGGTGTTACAGTTCAGCAGATCATGAAAGTTAACAGGCTTAATTCAAATAACCTGAAAGTGGGTACTCGTCTAAAGGTACCTGTAAACAGTTAAACTCCAGGAAATGGCTTCCTGAAGAACGAGTTGTCCCGATCTTATTATTTATGCCGGTGCTGACCGGCATTTTTTTATTCTGAACATTCAATATTTATTACATTTGTTTTTCAATAATCCCCTTCGCAATCTATGAAAAGATTCATCCTTACCCCTCTTCTGTGCTTATTCTTCGTTTCCGGCACATTCGCACAGGCTATCCCCAATGGAAGCTTTGAAAACTGGACGACCAATACAAGCGGCTCCTATGTCTTCGAAACTCCGGATGGATGGAAAACAACCGATAGTATTACACTTGCCGCTTCTGCAGGAACTATGCACAGCGCAGTGAAGGAATCCGCTGAAGTACACTCCGGAAATTTTGCTCTCAAGCTGATTGGTTGGACGGTGTTTGGTTCCCCGGTTCCCGGAGCGGCATCGAATGGCGATATTGATATTGGTACACTTAGCATTGTGAAAGGCACTCCGGATACGGTTCGTCATGCAAAGCTTTTGGGTCAATACCGTTTCGAGCCGATTGGCGGAGACACCTGTTATATCATGGTTGCCATGATGAAAAGAAACAGCATAACCAATCAGCGGGATACGATAGGATTTGGTCAGTTCACCGCGTCTACCGCATCGGGTGGAACCGGCTACTCACCATTTGAGATCATACTTGATTATAATTCAACCGAAAAACCTGACAGCATGCTGATCGTGCTCCTTACTTCGCCCTTGAGAATAGGAAGCGGTAATGTAAATACGGTGTTGTATGTAGATAATTTATCTTTCAATGGCGTAGTTGGAATAGATGAGATCGAAACGAATATTAATTCTGTTGAACTTTACCCTTCGCCGGCCTCCACTCAAATGACAATACGGGTAGATCTGAAAAAACCGGTTGCTCTGACATACTCTGTTTACGACCTCAAGGGGAAACAAGTTATTTCGGATGTAATGGAACCCTATGAAACAAGCATGAATGTCTCAGGTTTACCTGCAGGCAACTATACGCTGAACATTATGCAGGGTACCTCTAAAGTGTATTCCACTAATTTCATGATCAATCGCTGAGATCATACTCTCACCGGATAAATAAACCTCCTGACCGGGAGGTTTTTTTGTTTTGATCCGGAAATAAATCAAACCGGCTGATTCGGGTATCGCTGCTGATGAATTGATCTCACTTTATCGAGCAGTTTTTCTCTCAATTCGTCTATATTTTTTTTCCCGGTCGCTGAAATGAAAACACAGGTTCCGGGAATTCTGGCGAGCCAGGTTTTCTTCAACTCCTCCAAGGATAAATTTTCAGCTGTTGAGGGTGTGAGATCATCCTCTTCTTTCGGAACATGATGGTAGGCATCAATTTTATTAAAGATCAGGATCGTATGCTTTCCCGCCGCTCCCATATCGCTCAGTGTCTGGTTGACTACATTGATATGGTCTTCAAAATTCGGATGAGAAATATCAACTACATGCAATAAAATATCCGCTTCCCTTACTTCGTCGAGTGTTGACTTAAATGATTCGATCAGGTCGTGCGGAAGTTTCCTGATAAAACCTACTGTATCCGAAATTAAAAATGGAATATTTTCATACACCAGTTTCCGGACGGTGGTATCCAGTGTTGCAAATAATTTATTCTCTGCAAACACATCGCTCTTACACAAAAGATTCATCAATGTTGACTTGCCAACATTTGTATAACCCACCAGAGCGACCCTCACATATTCGCCACGCTGCTTTCGCTGTGTCAGATTTTGTTTCTCAATTTCGCGAAGCCTGGCCTTGAGCTTGCTTAATTTGTCCTTGATAACACGACGGTCAGTCTCAATTTCTGTTTCTCCCGGTCCACGCATTCCTATACCTCCACGCTGTTTCTCAAGGTGAGTCCACATACGGGTGAGTCGTGGAAGAAGATAACGGTATTGGGCAAGCTCAACCTGCGTTTTAGCCTGTGCGGTACGCGCACGCTTTGCGAAAATGTCCAGAATAAGATTATTCCTGTCGAGCACCCGGCATTCAAGAATCTTTTCAATGTTCCTTATCTGCGAACCACTGAGTTCGTCATCAAAAATGGCCAAATCTGTCTTCTGCTCCTTGATAAATCGTCTTATTTCTTCAAGCTTACCGCTCCCTATGAATGTCTTAGAATCGGGATGATCCAGTTTCTGGGTAAATCTTTTTGTAGCGACTGCCCCCGCAGTCTCAGCGAGAAAAGCCAGTTCATCAAGATACTCATTCACCTGCCGCTCATTCTGCGCCTTATGAATTAATCCGATCAAAACAGCGCTTTCCTTTTTAGGGCTATGTATGAACAGGTTTTTGGACAATTTTTAGTAATTAAAGAAAGAATAACCTTGTCAGTTCAGGAAAATTGATCTTAACGGAATAAAGCCATTTACTCAAGACCCTGATCTTAATGAAACGACATACAGGGAAATGTCAGCTATCTCTGCATCCGTTAGCGTCTCCTTATAGGAAGGCATTTTCCCTTTGCTGCCATCTTTGATCATCATCTGGATCACTGATTCGTTACTGGTGGATCGTTGCAGGTCTGTGGCCGCACGATATTGCTTCGATCCATCCTTGCCATGACAAAAAGCGCAATTCGCCTGGTAGAGCATTGCTCCCGCTGCCAGCGGTGAAGTTGCATCACCGCTCAGAACAACTTTCGCGGGAATAAATGGCTTATTCTTGCTCATCTCACCCAGTCCATAAGCGCCGATAATCAGAATGAGTGAAAGCAATGCCATGCCTTTCTTATGTTTCCTGAATCCTATCACAGCCATTGGTATTGCCATGAAGACAAAGACAAGCTTGATGATGTGAAACATTTTGATTCCGCCAAGGAGAAAAAACAGCCAGACTCCCGTTATCAGAAACAAAGCGCTGACGATCATTTCAGGAACCTTTGTTACTCTTGAATAAGATTCCAGACCATTCCTTGTCGAAAACAAGAGAACCGTCTTGATCAGGTAGGTGATCAGGAACAGAAGTACCGATACCATGTGAATTTTCGCGAGTAATGAAGAGTCCATAGCTGGTTTTTTTCCAAAAATAACCAGAAATATTCAAAGACCAAGCCTCAGATGAAGTGAATAGCATCTGAATAAAAGGAAAGGCAGCGATCAAAAGTACTTTCAGACCATGCCAAAGTTATGAATGCCCTCAAACAACCTGGTCAGGATTGCCGCCCGGCAGCATCAAGTGTGGTACTTGGTTGGCTTATTGTTTCCTCTATGTCTTTTCTCTCTTTCCAGAGGTGACCATGCTCTTATAAAAAATCTCTGTCTTCATCACCCCATACAGACCCTGGAGATGACCGGAAATGTTAAATTCTTTAACCACCTGATATCCTTCAAATCGTTACATTCGTGGCAAATAATCCTATATGAAACGTGTTTATGCCTGTCTGGCAGGCCTGATACTTTGCCAGCTGAATTTATATTCGCAAAAAACCTTTCCCCTGAACGGTACGAGCGACCCAAGGCACACCAGTTTTGTTTTCATCAATGCTAGAATAGTCACCGACTCTCAAAACACGATTGATTCTTCAGTGATGATCGTGCGGAATGGAATAATACAATCAGTCGGCAAAAACCTGAATTACGGAAAAGACGCTGTCGTTATAGATCTCAAAGGGAAAAGTATCTACCCTTCACTGATCGATATCTTTTCTGATTATGGTATGCCTGAAATAAAGAAGCCTTCCAGAGAAGACAGGTCTCCTCAGTTTCTTTCTTCCATAAAAGGAGCCTATGGATGGAATCAGGCGGTGAGATCAGAATTTGAAGGGCACCTGAACTTCCAGTCGGATACGAAGTCGGCCGAAGAACTTCGCAAGTTGGGATTTGGCGCTGTATTGAGCGTTCATAAAGACGGAATATTCCGCGGAAC
Source organism: uncultured Flavobacteriales bacterium (assembly GCA_964544885.1). Taxonomy (GTDB): domain Bacteria; phylum Bacteroidota; class Bacteroidia; order AKYH767-A; family 2013-40CM-41-45; genus QQVM01. The sequence goes on along the minus strand of CAZJDX010000006.1, from coordinate 43,123 downwards.
CTCACCTTTTGTTCTGCTCGGAAACGAAAAAGAAAACGAACTGGTTCTTCGCGACCGGGCAGCGGCGAATTTATCTTTCAGTAAAGGAAGCTCCACACAGGATTATCCCGGATCATTGATGGGTTCTATTGCACTGATCCGTCAAACTCTCTATGATGCCAGATGGTACAGCCAGGGAGGTTACCTGCAGGAATATAATATATCGCTTGATGCGATCACAAAACAGTCAACATTGCCACACATCTTTGATGCCGGTGACAAGCAAGACCAGTTAAGGGCGGATAAGATCGCAGAGGAATTCGGTTTACAATTTATTCTTAAAGGAATCGGAAATGAATATGAACGTCTGGAAGAATTAAAAAATACCCGGAGTCAACTCATCGTTCCGTTGAACTTCCCCGATGCCATAGATCTCACAGATCCCTATGACGCCCTGAATGTAAGTCTGCACGATCTGAAACATTGGGAACTTGCGCCCTCTAATACCGCCATGTTACAAAAAGCCGGAATTCAGTTTTCGATTACTGCCTCAGACCTGAAAAATAAAAATGATTTTTGGAAAAATCTTCGTAAAGCGGTAGAGAACGGATTGAGCGAATCTGAAGCACTCAGGGCGCTCACAACCACACCTGCACAACAACTAAAACTGGATCACCTCATCGGGTCTCTGAAGCCCGGTATGATGGCAAACTTTATCATCACCTCCGGTAACTTATTTTCAAAAGAAACAGTTATTTACGAAAACTGGGTAAGAGGCATCAGGTACCGGATACATGATCCTGAGCAGGACGATATCAGGGGCAACTACACCCTCAGTATGCAGGGCTCCGGTACGTACAGAATGAAAATAAGCGGTGAACACCACGCTCCTGAATTTCAAATTTACCAGGATACTACCAGTATAAAGATGAATGGTTCGCGGATCGGAAAGATTTGGAACTTTAGTTTTGTGCTGAAAGCAAAAGAGAACGCCGGACTCTACCGTCTGAACGGAACAGTTTCAGGAACAAAACCTCCGCTACTGAGCGGTGAAGTCTTACTGCCGACTGGTAGCTGGACCGGATGGACTGCACGCTTTGATTCGGCAATTGCTTCTACGGCAATGGCCGATACAGGCAGGAAGCCGGTATCAAAACCAGGAGAAGTACTGTATCCGAATATGGCCTTTGGATGGACAAAACTTCCGGCGGTGGAAACATCAATGATAAAAAATGCTACTGTCTGGACCAATGAGTCAATGGGAATAGTCCAGCATACGGATGTGCTTATAGCTGACGGAAAAATAAAATCCATCGGAAAAAACCTGCCTGTGCCTGCTGGCGCAAAAGTAATTGATGGAACAGGTAAGCACCTTACAAGCGGTATCATTGACGAACATTCGCACATCGCCGTAAGCTCATCAGTCAACGAACCCACTCAGTCCAGTTCTGCTGAAGTAAGAATTGGTGATGTGGTGGATGCGGATGACATTAATATTTACCGGCAGCTTGCCGGTGGTGTTACCACTTCACATCTGCTGCATGGAAGCGCCAATGCAATAGGCGGACAAACCCAGCTGATCAAAATGCGCTGGGGAAAATCTGCGGAGGAATTAAAATTTGAAAACTGGCCCGGCTTCATCAAGTTTGCGCTGGGTGAAAATGTGAAACAGAGTCATTGGGGAGATAAGCAGGTAATCAGATTTCCCCAAACACGTATGGGTGTTGAGCAGGTCTATGCCGATCATTTCACCCGCGCGAAAGAGTACGCAAAACGAAGATCCCTTCAGCAGAAAAAAGCTGATCAGCAGCTTCTGAGAAGAGACCTGGAACTGGATGCGCTGGCAGAGATCCTGGAGGGAAAGAGGCATATCACCTGCCATAGTTACGAACAAAGTGAAATCAACATGCTCATGCATGTAGCCGATTCATTCGGATTCAAGGTGAACACATTCACACACATACTTGAAGGCTATAAAGTCGCCGATAAGATGAAAGCGCATGGCGTAACCGGCGCTTCCTCCTTCAGTGACTGGTGGGGTTATAAATTCGAGGTGTATGAAGCCATTCCATACAATGGAGCCATACTTCATAAAATGGGTCTTACTGTGGCTTACAATTCCGATGACGCTGAAATGGCGAGACGTCTTAATCAGGAAGCCGCAAAAGCCGTCATGTATGGCGACGTCTCTGAAGAAGAAGCATGGAAATTTGTTACGCTCAACCCTGCAAAAATGCTTCGTATCGACGATCGTACTGGAAGTATCCGGGAAGGTAAAGATGCAGACCTGGTATTGTGGAACGAAAATCCGCTGAGCATACTTGCACGGCCCTTACAAACCTGGGTAGATGGTATTTCATATTATGAAAGCGAAAGAGACCTGCAAATGCGTGAATGGGCTGTTAAAGAAAAGGCAAGAATCACAGCAAAGATGAATGAAGCTAAAAGCAAGGGCGAACCGGTTCAAAAACCCACCTTAAAACCAATGATCCTGAAACATTGTAATGATGAAGAACATCATTGAGCTGATACCAAGGACCTCAACATTTAATTCCAACTCACATGTATAAAAAATATTTATCCCTTATCGTATCTGTCTTCTTTTGCTGTTCCGCACTCATTGCACAAAATCCCGCACCCGGTAAGGCGAAAGAAGGAAAAACGCTCATCATGAACGCAAGAGCGCATCTGGGAAACGGACGGATTATTGAAAATTCCGCGATTGCCTTTGAAAACGGAAAACTCATTCTGGTGGCGGACGCAACGCTTATCCGGATCGACAAAAGAAATTATGATACTGTTATAGATGCTTCCGGAAAACAAATTTATCCCGGATTCATCGCATGCAACACCACATTGGGACTCACGGAAATTGATCTTGTAAGAGCGACACTGGATTTCAGGGAAGTGGGAGAAATGAATCCGAATGTGCGAAGTATCATCGCATACAATACAGATTCAAGGATCATTCCAACAGTAAGAAGTAATGGCGTTTTACTTGCTCAGGTTGTTCCCCAGGGTGGGATTATCTCCGGACAATCGTCTGTTGTACAACTTGACGCCTGGAACTGGGAAGACGCTGCAGTTTCGGTTGACGGCGGAATGCATTTGAACTGGCCTCGTATGTTCGTTCCCAGATCAGGAAATGCAGAAAGAGAAGAAAGCGCACGGATTCGGATGCAGGAACAATTGAATTTGCTTGAGAATACTTTCCGTGAAGCGGCTGCCTATGTTTCCGGTTCAACTCCCGTAGAAACGAACCTTCGCTTTGAAGCAATGCGTAATTTATTCAATGGATCAAAAAAACTCTTTGTCCATTGCAATTTTGCCAAGGAAATTGTGGCAGCGGTTGACTTCTGTAAGAGGCATAAGGTGAAAATGGTACTGGTTGGAGGTGCTGATGCCTGGAGGCTCACATCACTTTTGAAACAGAACAACATACCTGTTATTCTGGCAGGTACACACAATCTGCCACCCCGGGAGGATGAAGATATAGATATAGCTTACAAGCTTCCGTTCCTGCTCAAACAAGCCGGAGTGGAATATGCTGTCAGTGTTGATGGCTCATGGCAGGTAAGAAACCTCATGTTCCATGCAGGAACCGGTATGGCTTATGGATTGAGTGAAGCGGAAGCTGTTGCCAGCATAACATCCGCACCGGCTAAAATTCTGGGAATAGGCCATCAAGCCGGTACACTTGAAGAAGGGAAAGACGCTACCGTCTTTATCTCTGAAGGCAATGCGCTTGACATGAGAACGAACCGCATTGTTCATGCTTTTATCAATGGCAGGGAAGTAAATCTTGATAATGCTCAGAAATTCCTCAACCGAAAATACGTTGAAAAATATAATCTTGAAAAGAATTAATCACAAATCAAATCATTCAGTCATGAATAAAATTTCCAGGCTCCTGTTATTATCCCTGTTTACATACACCCTTACGTCCGGACAAAACAATACAAAAGTTGAAAATGCCGGCACAAATTCTTCCTTTAATTATATTGCGGATAAATTCGCCGATATACAGGTACTGCGATATGAAGTGACAGGGTTTGAAGAACTCCCTCTGAAGCAAAAACAACTCGCTTATTATCTGTATGAAGCCGGACTCAGCGGAAGAGATATCTTTTTTGATCAGAAGTACAGATATAATCTTCTCATCCGAAAAACAATCGAAGCGATCCTTAATTCCTATAAGGGTGATAAAAACTCAAAAGAATGGGCGCTGTTCGAAGAATATGCCAAACGATTCTTTTTTGCCAATGGAATCCATCATCACTACAGTTCTGATAAGATGTTCCCACGATGTACAAAAGAATATTTTACAGGGTTGATCCTGAACAGCGATCCTTCACAACTACCAACCGAAGGAAGCGGAACGGAAGAATTTGTTAATCGTGTAATACCCTTGATTTTTGATCCGGCCATTGCTCCTAAAACCGTTGATATCAGCGGGGACAAAGATGTGCTTCTCGCTTCATCCAATAATTTCTACAGGGGTGTAACACAGGAAGAAGCGCATGAATATTATAACAACATCCGTGAAAAGGATCCTGAAAACAAATCCCAGATCGGATTTAATTCACAGCTGATAAAAGAAAACGGAGTGCTGAAAGAAAGAGTGTACAGCATTGGCGGGCTCTATGGCGAAGCGATAGAAAAAATTGTTTACTGGCTTGAAAAAGCCCTGACGGTTGCTGAAAATGAGGAACAGTTCAAAACCATAGAAAGCCTGATAAAATTCTATCGCAGCGCCGATCCCGTAGATTTTGACAACTATAATATCGCCTGGGTGAAGGATACCAGATCAAGAATTGATTTTGTGAACGGGTTTATTGAAGTTTACCAGGATGCATTGCAAAAAAAATCGAGCTTCGAAAGTATCGTTTCCATGAAAGATCTGGTTGCAACCAAACGGATCGAAACTATTTCGAAAGAAGCCCAATGGTTCGAAGATAACTCGACCATAATGCCGGAACATAAAAAGAAAAATGTAGTCGGAATAAGCGCGAAAGTAATAACAGTCATAGGAGAAGTTGGAGATGCCGCTCCCGCCACGCCGATTGGCATTAACCTGCCGAATAATGAATGGATCAGGGAACAACACGGTTCCAAATCGGTGATGCTTGGGAATATTGTGGACGCTTATAATTATTACAGGGCGAAGAGTCCTATCCTCGAAGAGTTTGGAACAAACGACAAAGTCAGAATGCGCGCCAGAGAACATGGAGTACTGGCAGATAAGCTTCATACTGACATGCATGAAGTGATCGGACACGCTTCAGGTGTCATTAATCCGGGTGTAGGTACTACAGATCAGACTCTGAAAAACTATGCCGGCGTCCTGGAAGAAGCACGGGCTGATCTCGTTGCGCTGTACTTTTGTCTTGATCAGAAATTGGTCGATATTGGGGTGATGCCGTCTCTGGAAACCGGAATGGCTCAGTACGATTATTATATTCTTAACGGACTGATGACCCAACTGAACAGGATCAAACCCGGGGATAACCTGGAACAGGCTCATATGCGTAACAGGCAACTCGTCGCTTCATGGGCCTTCGTAAGAGGAGAAGCTGAAAATGTAATTGCCAGGTTAAACAGGAATGGGAAAACTTATTTTGCCATCAATGATTATAATAAACTGCGCGCCCTCTTCGGAGAATTACTTCGCGAACTTCAGCGTATCAAGTCTGAAGGTGACTTTGAAGCGGGAAAAAATCTGGTGGAAACTTATGGAACCATCGTTGATCAGAAACTGCTGACGGAAGTTCACCAGCGTTACGAGAAACTCAACATCGCACCATACATGGGTTTCATTCAACCCCGGCTTGTACCGGTAATGGAGAATGATTTGATCAGGGATGTACGGATTGAATATCCGGTGGCATTCCTGGATCAAATGCTGGAGTATGGCAAGAAATACTCATACCTGCCTGTGGAAAATTGAGCGAAATCACCCATTGAAATTCGCAGTAGCAGTTCAAAAACCTGGTGAAGTGTTTACGGAATCTTAAACGCCTTCCACCAGGATCATTCTGGTTTCTGCGGAAGCCTGACGAATCAGCTTCGCCTTACCGTAAAGCTCCGAATCCCACCAGGCTTTTGCCTGTTCCCGGCTTTCAAATTCCAGGACAACAATTCTTTCCGGGTCCCAGCCACCTTCCAGAGTTTCCAATGCGCCACCGCGAACAATGAATTTTCCTCCAAATGGTTTAAGGCTGTCCGGCGTCAGCTTTTTATATTCCTCATACATATGGGGATCACGAATACTGATTTCAACAATGATAAAGGCTGGCATAGTATGTCTGTTAAATATTCACGGTTCACTTAACGAATTCTCACAAATGCTTAATAAGAGTCTAACCCGCATTTTTCCAACTATTCATTAATTCACAGACCTTGCCTGAGATGTGAATCTACTCCTCAACATTGGCATCGACACTCAGACTCACACCAACAGGAACGCTCTGCCATGGAGCCTGGCTGGTCATGCGGAAATGTGTTCTGCCGCTAAATCCAGCACAAAAATACAGGTAACCCTCGCCCAGATCTTTAATATGTTCCAATGTGACAAGGAAATCTCCTTCCACAGCAAGATTATATTTTTCAAGATCCACCACAAGCTCTTCCTTCATCTGATCCTTAGATAATTTCAAATAAACCGGGACTTCCAGAATATTGACAATTTCTTTACGAGAACGGTAGCTGTAAATATTAACCCGGTAAAAAACCGTATCAAAAGTGCAGGCTGCAATATTGATCCGCAACTTTTTCAACTCAGCCGACTTCTTATTCTTCATACGAACCCCGCACTCATAGCCTAACAGGTTATCCTTGAATCCGGCACCGATCATTTTTGATTTTGTTCTTATTCCCAGATTTCTGAAGCGGTAGCTTTTTGGCTTGATGACTACTTCCTTCATTTCAAAAACCTTTCTGGTCATCCTGACTTCCCCGGCAATTATCTCTGTAAAATCCTTCACACTGATCACCAATGGCTCAAAGCCGATGCAGGAAAAAATAATAGTATCCTCCGCAAAGCGATTATCAATATCTATTGTGTAGTATCCGGTTTCATCTGAGACTGTTCCTACCCCCTTCAGAGAAATACCGAGATTAACATACGGTATAGCTTCTGATGTCTTGTCATCAATAGTCCTGCCGGTAAAAACCTTCGCTGAGAGCGGAACCGGGATGATGAAAAAAATAAGCACCTGACCGCCGGATATCCGGTTTAATCTCCTGAAGCAGCGCCAGAACACGGATCTCAACCTGGGACTTATCACACTATAAATACGACTCAAAATCATAAGGATCCGGAGCAATCAGGACTTTTTCAGCATCGCAAGGAGTATACATGCATGCTTTCAGGCTCTTTCGCATATCTCCTTTAATAATTGCAATGCCTTCGGCCATGTTTCATTAAAATAATCCGCGTAATCACCCCCGGTATCCAACTCAACGGTCAGAAGAGTATTCTGATCATCACCCGAGAAGGAATAATTCTCCTCTGCGCCTGCCCAGTTCTCCACTTCCGGACCACTCAGAATCTCTTTTCCGTCACTCAGCATTCCCAGGTGTTCTATGGATATGAACTTCCCGGGTATGTTTTCCTTGATACGGCTTACCATACCTCCTGTTTTGCCGTCCTCTCCTGTACCAATGAAATATATCGTTGATCCTTTATTCCATGATCCGGAAAAATAAGAACCGGGATTGAAAACGGAAGTCCAGTCACGATAATGTTTATCATCGATCATGGTCTTATATGTATGATTCACCCCGGCTTTGATCCTAATCTGGTGACGAATTCTGCGCAGTTTCCCATACGATTCCGCGTATTGGCTGAAATTATTCAGGATTGCTTGCCATCCTTCCCGTTGAAGATCAACTGAGTTCAACTGCTCTGCCTCAAAGATCTCGGTCACTTCGGTAGACTCCCCTTTGGAACTGAAAAAAACATCAGCCTTTCGTTGATCATCCATCACATAACTTATATGCTTCTCAGGCTCCACTTTCGTATAAATACCGGTGAAATCAAACCCGGTCTGTCCATCGCAGGACTCCATTCTGTACTTGAAACGTCCTCCCTCTTTCAGATCATTTTCGGCATACGGAGTATGCCAGTCTTCCGAAGCATGGTTCCACTTCATGATGTGTGAAGGTTCTGTCCATAATTTCCAAACCGTCTCGACTTTCGCGTTGATACTGCTTTTTACCGATACAGTAACTTTTTCCTCTTTTTTCATCATACTGATTTTATAATTATTTCCTGAACCCGAATATTAAATCAATGCCCTGAATTACCAAACTCATCTGTCTCCATTTAAGGTAATGGAAACTCCGTTGAAGTGATCCAAACTCAATGACAATTCTATTCCTGCATTTCCGGTGAAATACGAATGCCTGAAGATTCAGCCTTTGACCTGACTCAGTATTTTCCTTAACAATACCTCTGTCTCAAATGGTTTGGTGATAAAATCGTTCATACCGGCTTCATAACAACGGTGGATCTCATCCTGAAGTGCACTTGCCGTCATGGCAATAATTGGAACGGTTGAATACGGCGCCGGAAGTTCTCTTATTTTACGGGATGCATCATAACCATTCAACTCCGGCATTTGCAGGTCCATGAGGATAATGTCGTACTGATTCCGGGAAGCCTGTCCTACGGCTTCTTTTCCGTTGACGGCAATGTCCACCTTTACTCCCTCCAATTCCGACTTCAGTGTGTCGATGGCCACTATTCTGTTGAATTCAATGTCTTCAACTAACAGTACATATAAATCTTTTAATGCGGCTTTTACAGAATCCGGACTCTGTCCCAGAGGACTTCCCTGAGTCGCCCCTTCATATACTGTGAACGGAAGTTCAATACTGAACTGCGATCCTTTCCCGGCCTCACTGTGCACTCTCACCTCTCCTCCAAAAAGGTCGGTCAGTTTCCTTGTTATGCTGAGACCGAGCCCGGCACCCCCGTGTTTTCTGGTTGCGCCGTCTACAACCTGACTGAACGTGTCAAAAATTCTCTCCCGGCTATCCTGGTCAATACCAATGCCCGTATCCGTTATGCTGAAACACAGGTTTACTTTTCCCTTGTCGTCCGTATTCCTGTCAATCATTGAACACCGGAGACTCACCGATCCCTTGTCGGTAAACTTTATGGCATTACCTGTGACGTTGAATAGTATCTGGGTTAGTCTGGTAGCATCCCCTGACAACCATGCCGGAACGTCTTTAGATGTTTCGACACTGAAATCAATTTTCTTTTCCTCGGCTTTGAGATGAAATGAATTGTAAATGCTATTCATCACTGCTGCCGGTTCAAACGGAACCGGCTCAAGTTGGAGTCTGCCTGCTTCAATTTTTGAGATGTCCAGTATATCATTAATGATCAGCAGCAAACTCTCAGATGAACTTCTGATCGCATCAAGATATCTCACCTGATCGGGTCTTGGATCTTTCTCTCTTAATAACCTGGTCATTCCGGTAATTGCATTCAGCGGGGTCCGGAACTCATGGCTCATGTTTGCAAGAAACTGCTCTTTCAGTACCCGGCTGCTCTTCTGAATTTCTTCTTCCTTTTCCTTCTCCAGTACACCTAAGCGGTTTCTGTAAAGGAGATACAAAAGGGTTGCAATGATAGAGATGATAAGCAGCGCAAAACCAAGTCCGCCTGTCAGGTCTGTGCCGGGAAGTATGGCTAAAGATGCCACAAGAGGGGCCTTATGCCCTTCAGATGCCTTGCTTATTGTCTTTGAGCCCTGGACAGTCACCACACTATAAAGTTGAAAAACAGTATAAACGAAATTTACTATCCGAAAAATAATCCGGCCAAACCCAATCGAGGATCCTCGGGTCCAGATTGAATAAATAGCTGGTATTTTTCCTTAACCAAAATAAGGCAAAGATGAGTTAAGAAGCAAATAAATCGACTATCGGTGTTTCCTGAAAATATACTGCATCAGATGTACATTCTGGAATCTTCCAAACTTGTAACCAACCTCTTCCATTACTCCGATATGCCTGTATCCTAACTTTTCATGTATATGTATGCTCACCTCATTACCCTGCGTAATTCTCGAGATGATGGTATGGTTTCCCGCCTTTTCTCCTTCAAGAGTAATGATCTTCAGGAGTTTTGAACCAAGACCCTTTCCCCTGAAATCATGGTGAATATATATACTGACCTCAACAGTGGTTTCATAGGCGCAACGATCACTCCATGGACTAAGTGAAGCCCATCCTATAATTAAATTATTCTTCTCTGCTACAATTACAGGATGTCTGCTCTTGTGCTGACGAAACCATTCCATTTGCTTTGAAAGGGTGCGGGGATCAGTATCAAATGTGGCATTTGAAGTAATCACCGCATCATTATAAATCTCCATAATTGCATGCTGGTCATCTTCCGTGGCAGGCCTGATGTTTATCATCGCATTAAAATTTCAGGTTTAAACTTACATAAGAATTCCGAAGCATCAAACTGAAGCTTCATTGAACCAACATGAAGAGTCTGGAATTGACAACAGGATCAGCTTATCAAAATTAAAACCTAATTCCGATTCAAAGGGAATTGGATTTTCTTCCTTACTTTTGTACTGATTTAACTCTGCCCTATACGTATAGTTCTTCTTATGAATAAATTTAATTTTCATGGCTTTCTGGCCATTTTGATCACTTTTTCTTTTGTCACTTGTAAAGAGCCTGTAAAAAATACTCTTCCGGTTTTCACTCCGGATGAAATTGCGAAAGAATCTGCCAGAGCCAATCTGTTCTTTGACCGGTCGTTTGATGCAGCGGTTAAAAGAGATCCTGTTCGTCAGACTTATCTCGGTATTAAGCTTGATTATGGAAAATGGAAAGACCTGAGCGACTCTGCTGCCATCGCCGAAATTGAGATCATAAGAAAGGAGTTAAATTTCCTGCGCGACAGTCTCGATTACGACAAACTGAATGATGAGACCCGCTTAAGCTTTCGTTATTTTGAATTCCTTGCACAACAAGCTATCGCGATGTTCCCATGGAGGTTTCACAATTATCCAGTGAACCAAATGGATGGCGTACAGAGTCAGATACCGGCATTCCTGATCAACATGCATAGCATAGATTCGGTGTCCGATGCCTGGGCTTACATAGAACGACTCCGGGGTATTGCGCCGATGTTTGAGGATGTGTGTGCAGGTCTTAAAATCCGCGACAGTCTTGGAATCAATCTGCCAAAATTTGTTTTTCCTTTGGTGCTTGATGATTGCAGGAATATTATCCAGGGAAAACCTTTTGATAATTCCCCGGTTAAAAATCCCTTGTACTCGGATTTCAGATCCAAGCTGGAAAAACTCAACGGAATCTCTTATGCTGAGAGGACTGAATTGCTGAAGGAGGCTGAAATCGCACTGACAGATTTTGTAAAGCCTGCCTATGAACAACTGATCTACGAATTATCCTACCTCGGCCAAAAAGCGACAGATGATGACGGTGCATGGAAATTTCCTGATGGATCGAGATTTTACAGAGCCGCATTATACAATACTACAACTGTTGAAATGACACCGGATGAAATCTTCGAAACCGGTGAACAAGAGGTTAAAAGAATTCATGCTGAGATGCGTGAGATCATTAAAAAACTCGGATATAAAGACGAAACTCTGATCGGTTTCTTTGAGTTCATGCGTTCAGAAAAAAAATTCTATTTCCCGAACACTGCGGAAGGAAAAGAAGCATATCGCAAACTTGCCACGGCATATATTGACTCCATGCGTGTAAAACTGGACATGTTCTTTCTGACAAAACCCAACGCCGCCATAGAGGTCAAGGCTGTAGAACCATTCAGGGAACAATCTACAGGTGGGGCGTTTTATGAACAACCGGCGCTTGATGGTTCCCGACCGGGAAGATATTATATCAACTTATATAATATGAATGATCAGCCGATCTATCAGGCTGAAGCGCTCGCATACCACGAAGGAATACCGGGCCATCATATGCAGATTGCCATAGCCCAGGAACTCACCGGTTTGCCGAAATTCCGGAAGCATGATGGAAGTACAGCTTATATTGAGGGATGGGCGCTCTATTCCGAATACTTCCCTAAAGAATTTGGGTTTTATTCTGATCCGTATTCAGATTTCGGAAGACTTGCCAATGAAGTTTTCAGAGCAGCACGACTGGTTGTTGATGTCGGTATCCATCATAAAAAATGGACACGCGAACAGGCGTATGAGTATTTCATCCGTAATACACCCAATCCTGAAGGTGACTGCAGGAAGGAAATCGACAGGTATATAGTCTGGCCCGGACAGGCTACCGGATATAAAATAGGTATGCTAAAAATACTCGAACTACGGGAATATGCCAGGAAAGAACTTGGGAATAAATTTGATATAAGGGAATTCCATGATGTGATTCTCACCAATGGTTCTCTCCCGCTAAAGTTGTTGAGTGAAAATGTGAGGGATTGGGTCGAGAATAAAAAAAAGGAATCCTGATTTTGACAGAGTAAAGGCTTATTTTTTCAGTCCTGAGAATTCCACTTTAAAAAGCCCTCTAAGATCTCCTGACTTGTAATTTCTTGCCAGATCTGCCGGATAGAGACTGTCTATCATGGCAAGTGTTTTCTCCTCGATATCCAGACCGGGTACGCCGTGACAATTGAGACAAAGAGGCATGGCTATCTTTATCGGCCGGAAAAAAAAACCTGATTCTCCGCTGAGCAAAAATGTATCATTGCTGCTTCCGCTTGACTGATAAAACTGCCAAACGATCTTGTCAAGTTCACTCTCAATTAAATTTCCGGAATTCCGGTTACGGTCGCTTACTCTGCTTAGTTTGCAGGAGGAGGCTTCACTTATGCTGTCCATTAATTCACCCGCTCTCGTATTACAAAATCCAACTGCGTAGGAAGTACCGCCATATTCAATGGCTTTGCTGAGGTTTGACACCAAAGTACGCTGTGCTATGGCCGCGATTTCAGCACCCTCTTTGAGGTATTCACGCGAAGACTCTTCCACCTTCTTCGTATTATCAGTGCAGGAGCTGGTGAACAGCAGCAAGAGGCTCACTAATAGAGCCAAAGGGATTATGCTAATCCCTGAGTATTGCATCAACGGTTGCCTGTGTAACATAGTGATAGTTGGGTCTGCTAAGTGAATATATCTCTCTGGCGAACTTTTTTCCTTCTTCGGTTTTTACCAGCGCCATGAATAAGGGACGAACAAATTTCCTTCTTCCAATCTCTGTCAGAAATTCTTTCAACTCCGGATAATTCTTTTTGTACTCATTGAGAATGGACAGTTCAAGCCAGGCAAACAGGATCTCTGAATTACCGCTTTTTGAAAAACGAAAAGCTTCGTCCAGTTCATCCATCTGCTGATGACTCATTTTCCTGGGCAATAAACCAAGAAAACGCAACCATTCATTGGTTGTATAATTGTTTGTTTCGAGTGAAGAGGCCGGTGCACCATTCTTCCAGTTCTCAACCTGCTTCTCTACCTTTTCGAAACGGATGGACCGGACCTTTGGTGCATTGTCAGGAATTCCCGGACCAAATATCCAGCGATCAATATCAATAGACCTTGCGATTGCGGAATCTTCACCGACAAGTTCTCTGTAATATTCCTCAATGAACTGTTCGGTTGTTATCGTTTTGAAAGCGTGTTCGCTGAAATGTTTTCTCAGGTAAGCGTCAAACTTTTCCCTCCCGAATGTCCGTTCCATCAGAAGTAAAAGCAGTCGGCCTTTTTCATATGCCACATCGTTCATGCCGTCATCCGGATCCCTTCCATCAAGTTTGAGTTTCAAATGCGTATCGGGACTTTTCTCTCCAAGTTCAGCGATCGTTTCTTTAAGATCCTCAACGCCCAGAAGGGTCTGCATTTCAGCAAAATCTTTTCCATAAAGCGCCTCCATAATCCGGTTTTCAAAATAAACTGTAAAACCTTCATTCAGCCAGAAATCATTCCAGGTCGCATTCGTCACCAGGTTACCGCTCCAGCTATGCGCCAGTTCATGTGCGATGAGCGCTGTGAGAGACCGGTCTCCCGCGAGAATCGTTGGCGTGGCAAAAGTGATCCTTGGATTTTCCATACCTCCGAAAGGAAAACTCGGAGGTAGTACAATCACATCGTATTGCTCCCACTCATAGGGGCCATACAGTTTCTCCGCAACTTCCAGCATCTTTGGCAATTCAGCGAATTCATAGGCTGCCTTCTCCAGCGTTTGGGGTTCAGCATAGACCCCGGTTCTTGAATCAAAAGCCCTGAAATCAAAATCACCTGCAGCAAGAGCCAAAAGATATGCCGGTATTGGCTGATCCATACGGAAGCTATACTTCCCTTCAGGATTTTTCAATTGTGGATTCTTTGCACTCATCACTGCCATGAGTCCGGGAGGAACACTGACATTGGCCTCGTAGGTAAATCGAATACCCGGACTATCCTGCACCGGAACCCAGGTTCTGGCCAGGATGGCCTGCGATTGCGTGAAAAGAAAAGGCGATTTCTTTCCGGCGGTCTGCTCCGGTGCAAGCCATTGAAGAGCCTGTGCTCCGGGAGAGGTTGTATAAGAGATTGTTATGAAATCTGCCTTTTCAGGCACAGCGATGGACAACGATTGACCAAGGAACGGATCCGCTTTCCCCAATGAATAAGTTGCTTCTTCATCGGTATCCCCCAATGTAATCCTGTTGATATTCAGATCGCGTGTGTCAAGGATTATTCTGCCGGAACCATTATACCTATCGAAATGAATCCTGGCTTTGCCTTCCAGAATCTTCCTATTGAAATCCACCTTCAGGTCAAGCGAAAGGTGCTTTATCCTTGCTTCTTCAGGCCTCGAATAACTATGTGGATCATGGACATGAATTTCAGTTTCATTCAGGCTTTCTTCCTTTTCTTTTTCTTTCATAGTGCATGAAATAAACATCGTGAGTAGTAAGAGAGAATAACTGCGCATAATTTTCAGGAGAGTAAAAACAAAAATACTAACAAATCCCAATTCATTGCAGTCCGCCACCATTTCTGCCGCCTTGCAGTACAAAGGGCATTCCGTCAACCGATGAAATCATCCTTTGCCGCCAGGATAAAGGGGTTCAAAACGCATTCTTTTCCTCCTTCTGACAAAGAAGCGTTTTGTACGAAGAATACCTGCGAATTTATGACACAGGGTATTTCTTTACAATCTCGTCATCTTTCACCATTTTATCCTTAATTATGTTTCTTAAATTGCCCGGAGATACCGATATTTGCTGATGTTTTGAACCTTCCGGTTCATGCCTTAGATTAATACCAATTATTCCCTTGATCAATCTTTATTGTTCGCCAAAAATATCCTTTGGCAATTGGGGAAAAACTGTATATTCCAGACAATAATCTGTCATAGCGTGTGGCCGGAACGAGAAGTCCGTATTAAACAATTCAACAGAATGCAATCAGGAAGAATCTTTTTTTCTGTCATTATATTTTTGCTTTTATCTTCCTCTCCGGTTGCGAATGCTCAGGATGCTTTTCCTGAACATCGACGGAATCAGCTATCTTCTTTCACACAAACTCCTCCCCTGGCTCATTATTCGAATCTGTTTCTCTATGCCGGACCTTTTTCTGATTTCACAGCCAGTGATACTTCCGGTTGTGAACCGCTGAATATCGATTTCAGCAATATGAGTCCGGGTGCGACCATATTCAAATGGTATTTCGGTGACGGCGACTCATCCGACCTGGCAAGTCCTTCACACCTTTATGACAGCTCCGGGGTCTTTACCGTCATGTTCATTGCCAGTGACGGAACCAATACTGATACGAGTTACCTGGATGTTGAAATTTATCCGACTCCTGAGCCACCGCTAGTCATTGATTCGTCGCGTTGTGGACCGGGAAGTATTACTCTTCTTGTCAATTCATCCTATACTGTCAGTTGGTTCGATTCACTTAGCGGTGGAACCTTACTGGATACCGGCCTGACTTATACAACACCCTTCCTGAATGACACGACACTGTTTTACATGATGGCTGCCGACTCCTTATGTGCGAGTGAAAGAGTGCCCTTCTATGCAGTCATTCATCCTGTTCCTGATGTCCCTGTTGCAAGTGATGCATCATCATGCGGTGAATCTGATTTTACCTTAACTGCCCTTTCCTCAGATACCATCTTCTGGTTCGACTCTCCGGCAGGAGGAGTACCGCTTGATACCGGCTCTCTTTTTATCACCCCACTCCTCTCCGCCACAACCGTTTACTACCTTGAAAGTGGAAACGGATGCCGCAGCGCCAGAATACCTGTACAAGCCATTATTAATGATATTCCACCTGATCCGGTCACGAATGATTCGGCCCGATGCGGTCCGGGAATAGTGACCCTGGCCGCAATCTCCTCTGATCTTGTTCATTGGTACGATTCACTCAGTGGCGGTACTAATTTGAATACAGGATTAAATTTCGTCACTCCGCTTCTTGATACGACGACCACCTATTATGTCCAGGCAGATAATGGAAATTGTCTCAGTTCCAGGGTAGCTGTACAGGCTGTGGTAAATCCTCTTCCGGACACTCCGCTTACAAGCGATGGGTTTCTATGCGGACCCGGCTCGACGACCCTTTTCGCAAACTCCACTGATACAGTTTTCTGGTTTGATTCTCCAACCGGAGGCAATCTCCTGGATACAGGAATTTCGTATACTACACCTGTTATAAATTCAAGTACGACCTATTATGTCGAAACAGGCAATGGCTGCCGAAGTGAAAGAATTCCGGTACAGGCGGTAATCAGCGGCCCCCCTGATGCACCTCTGGCATCGGACTCCAGTCGTTGCGGTCCCGGACAAGTCCTTCTGGGCGCTTCCGCCTCCGGCTTCATCTACTGGTTCGATCAGCCAAGCGGAGGAACGGCCCTGGATACAGGGACAAGCTTCCTGACCGGTTCACTCCCGGTAACAACAACCTTTTACGCAGAAGCTGACAATGGTTGTATCAGCGCGACGAGAACTCCCGTTCAGGCTATCATTCTTTCAGTTCCTTCCGATCCTGTTACGGCAGATTCGTCCCGTTGCGGACCGGGATCACTCACTCTCCTGGCTTCTTCAGCCTTCACGGTCAACTGGTACGATTCACTCAGCGGTGGCTCGGTGTTGTTCACCGGATCCGGCTTTACGACACCGGTATTGAACTCAAGCACCACCTATTATGCGGAAGCTGTGAATGCTGATTGCTCCAGTCCAAGAATTGCCGTGCAAGCGATAATCGATTCGATGCCGGATGCACCTGTAGTGAATGACACTTCCCGCTGTGGACCGGGCACCCTGGTTCTGCTGGCAATCGCAAGCGATTCAGTATTCTGGTACGACGCCGCATCAGGAGGAAATCTCCTTGACACAGGAAATACATTTACTACTCCGGTTATTAGTTCAAGCACTACCTATTATGTTGAAACCGGAGGGGTTTGCCGCAGTGTGAGGGTACCTGTTCAGGCTGATGTGGACATTCTTCCACCTCCACCGGTCAGTGCCGACAGTGCGAGATGCGGACAGGGAATTCTCATTCTCAGCGCCTCTTCGCCATATGGTATTTCCTGGTACGATTCTCCTTCCGGAGGCAGCCTGCTCGACACAGGCAGCACTTTTACCACCCCTTCCCTCAGCACAACTACAAGCTATTATGTTGAAGCGTCAAACGGCTCCTGTGTAAGTTCAAGACTTGAAGTGGAGGCCATTATAAATGCGGTGCCGGCTGCTCCTGTCGCTCTGGATGTTTCGCGTTGCGGATCCGGTTCACTGACTCTGACTGCCACCGCCTCTGAGACCATTTACTGGTACAATGCAATCAGTGGCGGAACATTGCTCGGAACAGGTACCAGCTATACTACTCCGGTTTTGGTCAATACAACGACATACTACGTGGAAACAGGAAACTCCTGCCGGAGCACCAGACTCGCAGTTCAGGCCATCATAGAGGTGGCTCCTCCTGCTCCTGTGGCATTCGGCGTATCCAGGTGCGGGCCGGGTACAGTAACACTAACGGCCAGTTCCGCGCAACAGATCTGGTGGTATAGTGTACCGGCAGGTGGCGCTCCTGTTGCGTCCGGAGCAAGCTTTACCACTCCTTCCCTGAATGTAAGCACCACCTATTATGTGGAAGCCGGAAATCAATGCAGAAGTATCAGAATAGCTGTAACAGCAACTATAGCCAGTCAGTCGGCTGAGCCGGTCGTAAACAATGCTTCCCGGTGCGGACCAGGAACGCTGACTCTGGTAGCATCTTCGCCTGAGATCATACGCTGGTACAATCAACCTGTTGGTGGATCTGTCTTATTCACCGGGTCGTCGTATACCACTCCGGTTCTCAGCACCAGCCAGACCTATTATGTGGAAGCAGGCACAAGCTGTGTCAGTCTCAGGGTGCCTGTACAGGCAATCATCACCAGTATGCCTGCCCCGCCTGTTCTCACCGGCAATGACAGGTGCGGTCCCGGATCGGTTGTGCTCAGCGGGGTATCCAATGAACAGATCAACTGGTATGACGCATCAAGCGGCGGAAACTGGCTTGGTTTTGGTCCGGTTTTCAATACTCCGAATATTTCGGTCAGTACGGTGTTTTACGCCGATGCCGGAATCGGCTGCAACAGTATACGTGTTCCCGTAACCGCTGTCGTGATACCCTTGCCGGATCCACCTGTTATTACAGCGGATTCGGTCTGCGGCGGAGGTATTATGACGCTTAGCGCCACTTCTCCTGAACAGGTTTATTGGTATGATGTTGCAGTCGGCGGACTACAGATCGGGGCTGGCAGCACCTTTGTAACGCCTTACCTTAACTCAAGTGTCACTTATTTTGTTGAAGCAGGCGATAACTGCAGAAGCATCCGGCAGGCAGTTACTGCGCTTGTCATTCCCTTCAGTCAATTCTTTCTTTTACAGAATGGACAGAGTTGCGGTCCATCCAGCGTTCTCTTAGCTGCAAGCTCTTCCGACACCGTCAGATGGTACGATCTTCCTGTAGGCGGAACCTTACTCGGAACAGGGAGCACCTTTATGACTCCGCACCTGGATACGACTACAAATTTTTATGCCATCGCGGGAGATGTTTGTCCCAGCGCCCCTGCCACTCTAACGGCTACCATATACCCTGGTCAATCCGTTGACCTCGGTCCTGATACCCTTTTCATTCAAAGTGGTCAGGGGGTTGTGCTGGATGCCGGCTCCGGTTTCATGCTCTATCAGTGGTCCACCGGAGACACCACCCAAACCATCTTTGTGACTGTGGAAGGAAATTATTTTGTGACAGTCCAGGATCCGACGGGATGCTTTTCCACCGATATTGTCTATATCAGTGTGCTGGTTGGCCTGGAGACCCCTCCTCATAAAATGCTGATTGACCTTTTTCCGAATCCGGCAAACTCCGAAGTTGAAATAGGTTGGAACAATGAAGAGCCGGGTTTTTTGAATATTGAGATCTATTCAACAGATGGAAGGCTCTTGCAAAGTCTCGGACGAACGGTAATATCGGGTTATGCCCGGGAGAGGATCAACCTTAACCCCCTGGCACCAGGTATTTATCACCTCCTGATCAGGTCAGAACGCACATTTAATCCGGTACGCCTCCTTATCCGGCGTTGATCTGTTTTCTTGCCAAAGTACCGGCAGGTTCCGGATAAGCCTGTACTGGCCGGGAAATGCTTTTTTTCTTGAGATTTGACCGGCTCGACAAACACGTTCTCATTCTGTGTTTCGTATGAAATTCTCCAAAAGAATTTTTTCTCATTTACATTTCGATCCAGCATCTTATCTTTGCTGAATAAATCAAAAACATGAAAAAGTCAATCACACTTCTCTGTCTGATCTTCTTTCTCTCCGGCATTTCTTTCGCGCAAGGTGACCAGAAGGTATCATACTATGGTGAAAAAATCACACCGGACAAGGCCATTGAATCCACCGAAATTTCAAAACTGCTTGCAGACAAAGACTCCGTACATGTGAAAGTCAGCGGAGTGGTGGAAAGCATTTGTCAGAAAAAAGGATGCTGGTTGAAAATGGATGCCGGAGGCGGAGAGTTGATGATGGTGCGATTTTATGACTATGGTTTCTTTCTTCCTATGGATTGTGCGGGCAAAAAGATCATTCTCGAGGGAAATGCCTTCAAGAGCGTAACCAGCGTGGATGAACTTCGTCACTATGCGGAAGATGCAGGGAAGTCAAAAGAGGAAATCGAAAAAATCACCGAAGCTGAGAAACAGATTTCCTTTGAAGCAACCGGTGTCTTACTCTTTAACTGATTAGGGCAGACATAAAGAATCATGCGTACTCTTCTGATTTCCGGCATCATACTTTCCGCTCTGTTCAGCACACGCTTGGTGGATGGGGGACCTTCCATTCCGCTTATGGCCGACAGCAGTGACATCAATCCAAACGGATCGAGTGAATTGTCGATCCTGATGCGGGATATGTACGATCATGCCCTTGCTGCCCGAAAGCTTGCCCTTAACGGTGAAAAGGATACTGAATTTCCAAAAGAATTCAATAAAATACATACCGCCACTCCCACCGACGAGACTACAAAGAATTCATACTACGATACTTTCGCTGATGTGTATCTGAATGCGCTCAAAAGTTATAGTCTTAGCGGATCCGAAGATCTTAAACTGAACTATAATAACCTGGTGAACACATGCCTTGCATGTCATTCATCGCACTGTCCGGGTCCGGTACCAAAGATTCGAAAGCTCTTGATACCATAGATAAAAAAAACCCGCGCTAAGGCGGGTTTTTTAGTTTAAGGCAAAGCCTTCTTTATCTTATTCTTTTGCCGAAAGGCTTGCGCTCAGGTACTCTCTGTTAAGCCTGGCAATATGGGAAATGGAAATTTCCTTCGGACATTCGGCTTCACAGGCTCCTGTATTGGTACAACTTCCGAAGCCCGCTTCATCATGTGCTTCCACCATTTTCAAGACCCTGAGATGCCTCTCCGGATGTCCCTGAGGAAGTAAGGCAAGCTGTGAAACCTTGGCGGATAAAAAGAGCATCGCACTCGCGTTCTTGCAGGCTGCTACGCAAGCTCCGCAACCAATACAGGCGGCCGCATCAAATGCTTCATCGGCCAGAACCTTACTGACCGGAATACTGTTAGCGTCAGGCGCATTACCTGTATTTACGGAAATATAACCACCAGCCTGCATGATCTTTTCAAAACCTGATCTGTCAACGGCCAGGTCTTTGATCACCGGGAAAGCTGCGGCTCTCCAGGGCTCTATGGTCACGGTTTCTCCATCCTTGAAAAAACGCATATGAAGCTGGCAGGTTGTGGTGCCTTTAAGCATACCATGTGCACGTCCGTTAATATACATGGAACACATTCCGCATATACCTTCACGGCAATCGTGATCAAATGCAACCGGATCTTTTCCTTCACGAATCAGGCGATCATTGAGTACGTCAAGCATTTCAAGGAATGACATATGTGTATTCACCCCCGGCATATCATAAATTTCAAAGTGTCCGGTGTCGTTCTGGTTACGCTGTCTCCAGATTTTCAATTTCAGATTAATCGTTTCAGCCATTGTGATAATATGAAGGGTGATGTAAAATCAATTGTGATGCTTGTCAGCAGGTATTAATACCCGGTGTCTGTTCATTGTCTATTTATAACTACGCTGGGAAGGATGCACGACTTCAAACCTGAGCTCTTCTTTATTTAAAACCGGTGCGGAATTCTCTCCCGTATATTCCCAGGCCGCGACATAAGAAAAGTTATCATCATCTCTCTTTGCTTCACCGTCCTCGGTTTGTGATTCTTCGCGGAAATGTCCTCCGCAGGATTCTTTCCGGTTGAGGGCGTCACGTACCATCAGTTCCCCCAGCTCGATAAAGTCAGCGACTCTGCCAGCTTTATCCAGTTCAGGATTGAACTCATTGATATCACCCGGGATCCTCACATCAGTCCAGAATTCCTTTCTAAGATCGGCAATTAGTCCAAGTGCCTTGTTCAGTCCTGCTTCATTCCGGGCCATACCGCAATACTCCCACATAATCTTTCCAAGCTTCTTATGCAGGTCTTCTACAGTCTGCTTTCCCCGGATCTGCATTAAACGCTGTAATCTATCCCGTACACCATTCTCCGCCTCTTCAAAAGCGGCATGACTCACCGGCAACACCGGATTCCGTATCTCATCAGCAAGATAATCTCCAATGGTATAGGGTATCACAAAATATCCGTCAGCGAGTCCCTGCATCAAAGCCGAAGCTCCCAATCTGTTCGCGCCGTGGTCAGAAAAATTACATTCTCCCAGGGCGTATAAGCCGGGAATACTTGTCATGAGATTATAATCAACCCAAAGCCCACCCATGGTGTAATGTACCGCCGGATAAATACGCATAGGGGTCTGGTATGGATCTTCTCCGGTGATTTTCTCATACATCTCGAATAAATTGCCATAACGCTCTGAGATCACATCACGACCGAGGCGCTCTATTGCATCCCTGAAATCCAGATAAACTGCCAGTCCGCTCAATCCCACCCCTTTTCCTTCATCACAGGCTTGCTTCGCCGCCCGGCTCGCGACATCACGCGGTACGAGATTACCGAAAGCCGGATAGCGTCTCTCCAGATAATAATCTCTTTCTTCCTCCGGGATAGCTGAAGGATTACGTTTGTCGCCCTGCGCCCTGGGGACCCATACTCTTCCATCGTTGCGCAGACTTTCACTCATCAGTGTCAGTTTGCTCTGATAATCGCCGGAAACAGGTATGCAGGTTGGATGGATCTGTGTAAAACAAGGGTTACCGAAAAAGGCTCCTTTTTTATAGGCTTTCCAGATCGCAGTGGTGTTGCTGCCCATGGCATTGGTGGAGAGGTAAAATACATTGCCGTAACCACCCGTTGCCAAGACTACGGCATGAGCCGAATGCCTTTCAAGATTTCCGGAAACAAGGTCGCGTGCAATTATGCCTCTTGCTTTTCCGTCGATCATCACGAGTTCCACCATCTCATGACGGTTGAACATCTCCACTTGCTTCTTAGCGATCTGCCGGGACAAGGCGCTATATGCTCCCAGTAAGAGCTGCTGACCCGTTTGCCCTCTTGCATAAAATGTTCTGGAAACCTGAACTCCTCCGAACGACCTGTTATCAAGCAGCCCTCCATATTCACGTGCGAAAGGAACACCCTGTGCAACACATTGATCGATGATTGCGGTAGATACTTCTGCAAGCCGGTACACATTCGCTTCACGGGCTCTGTAATCCCCACCCTTCACCGTATCGTAAAAAAGTCTGAAAACACTGTCGCCATCATTTGAATAATTCTTGGCCGCATTTATTCCTCCCTGCGCCGCAATGGAATGAGCCCTTCGGGGACTGTCCTGAAAACAAAAACACTTCACTTTATAACCCAACTCTCCAAGCGTGGCAGCGGCTGCGGCACCGGCCAAACCGGAACCGACTACGATCACTTCGATCCTTCGTTTATTGGCCGGATTCACCAGACGTACTTTTGATTTGTAGTCCCGCCATTTATTCTCGAGTTCTCCTTCGGGAATTTTTGAGTTTAGTTTTGTCATTGATTGAATCGGTATCTTGAATTATGTTTTTCCCTTCGCTACGGTCTCGTTGTCAGGTCATCAGTGTCCCAGAATGTTAGTCGCCATCCCGAAGAAATCAAAGTAGAAAATCACCGGGAAGGAAGCGAAACCGATCATGATGACCAGGGAGAATACCGTTCCGGCGATCTTGAGTGTTTTTCTGTATTTTTGATTGTTCGCACCAAGAGTCTGGAAAGCTGATTGGAAACCATGATTAAGATGAGCTCCCAGAATCACCATGGCGAGAACATAAAGTGCGGAGTACCAGTTTGACTGAAATGCATATGCAACATCGTAGGCCATGCTGGTTTCAGAAGAGTGCAATACCCGGTGTGGTAAAAAAAAGGAACGCAGGTGAACCACCAGAAAGACCAGAATAACGGAGCCCGTAAGTCCCATATTCCGGGAAAACCAGGTACTGTTACCGGTTTGCTGGCTCATAGCGTAACGAACCGGTCTTGCCCGCTTATTTTGAAGGGTCAGGTATAAACCATCGACTATATGAATAATAATCCCTGCGAAAAGACCTATCTCAACGATGCGGATAAAGAGATTTCCGGCCATCCACACGCAGTATTCATTGAATGCCACACCCCCGTCGTTCTTATAAAGCAACATGTTGCCGTAAAGGTGCTCTAACAGAAAGGTACAAAGGAATAATCCGGTAAGGGCCATGATCAATTTGCGCCCTACGGTAGAATAAAACATGCGGAGTGATGCGATCATTATTGAGGAAATTGATTGTTAATTAAAAGCAGCTCAAAAATATCTGTCCCGGCTGAACAATTCAAACGTATATTGGTTTTAACTTTGACAAATGTAAATCAAGCTTTCGTTTTTCAAAAGAATAAGCGGAAAGAATCTTTGTTTTAATCTAATCTAAACAACATGAGCAAATCTCAGAAAGAACAATGGAAAGTGGTTAAACTCGGAACAAAGTTTGATCGGACACGCTATGCGATTTCAAGCCTGGGAAGGATCGCAAGCTTTAAGCAAGACATCGAAACCAAAAAGATCCTGAATGGTACACGTGTCAATGGTTATGCCGCTTTAAAGTTGAAAATCAAGGAGAAAGATATCCAGTGTTATGTTCACAAACTCGTGGCGCAACATTTCATCCCCAAGAAATCACGAAATCAGACTTTTGTTATCCACCTGGATTACAATAAGTTAAATAATAAGGTGCGGAATCTACGCTGGGCCTCAAGAGCTGAGCTGGATGCGCATCAACAAAAGAGTCCGATCGTGAAAGCTTACCAGGAAAAACGTAAACTGAAGGGACATAAACTTACAGCGACCAAGGTAAAGGAGATCAAGCAGAGAATTTTCTCCGATTCACGCAGGATGCGTCTGAAAGACATCGCCACCAAATTTGGAATCAGCGAAATGCAATTGTACCGTATCAAATCCGGAAAAAACTGGGCTCATGTAAAAGCCTGAATCTCTCAGGAGGTCGTCTCAAAAGGGCGACCTTTTTTTATTCAGGCAGTCCTGTTGTGGTAGTGTGGGTATTTTCAATTACGGTATCGGGTCTGAAGCGGAATCGGATAAGTTGAGGTCCGAAGTGATCTCCTTCGTTTTTTATTTTATGGTATAAATTATTTCAACCCTCAGTCGGCGCTTCTTTTTTTTCCTGATATGCCGGAGAATTCAATATAACTCATATCATAAAGAAAAAACCCTCCCGTTTTCGGCGGAAGGGTTTTGCAACAATGGAAA
Organism: uncultured Flavobacteriales bacterium; assembly: GCA_964544885.1. GTDB lineage: Bacteria > Bacteroidota > Bacteroidia > AKYH767-A > 2013-40CM-41-45 > QQVM01. The sequence goes on along the minus strand of CAZJDX010000006.1, from coordinate 17,866 downwards.
AAGCAATATTAACTACCACATGCTTCGCAGGATTCAGGATCGTCGAGAGAACAAGCCATTTGTTCATAGGCTGTTTCTTTAGAGATCGCTGCAGTTTCATAGGCTTTGTCGTTGTCCTTTTTCAGGTAACTTTGATCAACCGTAAACTTCACGGCATCGGCGGCTGATTTTGACCTGAGATAGTACATTCCTGTTTTGAGGCCTTTCTTCCAGGCATAGAAATGCATGGAGGTAAGCTTGGCAAAATTGGTATCCTGTATAAAAATGTTGAGTGACTGACTCTGACAGATAAATGCTCCTCTGTCCGCCGCCATGTCGATCAAGGCTCTTTGTTTGATCTCCCAGACGGTTTTGTAGATTTCTTTCAGTTCCTGAGGAATCTCGGCTATGTCCTGTACTGAGCCGTTGGCGGCAATGATCTTATTCTTCATGTTATCATTCCACAGTCCGAGTCTGACGAGATCTTTCAGCAGATGCTTATTTACGACCGGGAACTCTCCGCTGAGTACTCTCCTTGTATAGATATTGGAGGTATAGGGTTCGAAACATTCGTTATTCCCCAGGATCTGGGAAGTACTTGCCGTTGGCATAGGAGCAAGCAGAAGTGAATTTCTCACACCGTACTTCATGACCTCCTCTTTCAGTACATCCCATTCCCAACGTGAACCCGGACTTACATTCCACATATCGTACTGGAAGATCCCTTTGGAAACCGGAGAGCCGGCGTAGGTCTCATAAGGACCATCGGTCTTTGCAAGGTCTTTGGAGGCGGTCATTGCCGCGTAATAAATTGTTTCGTGAATTTCCTTATTGAGCTGCCTGGCCGCTTCGCTTTCAAATGGCATACGCATCAGAATGAACGTGTCGGCAAGCCCCTGAACCCCTATACCAATGGGGCGGTGGCGCATATTACTTCTTCTTGCTTCTTCAACGGGGTAGTAATTTATATCGATCACCTTGTTCAGGTTTTTGGTGATCACATAGGTGATCTCAAATAATTTCTGATGATCGAATTCTCCATTGTTTACAAAACGAGGCAGGGCGATGGAGGCAAGATTGCAAACCGCGATCTCGTCGGGCGCCGTATATTCAACGATCTCCGTACACAGATTGGAACTCTTTATGGTTCCCAGATTTTTCTGATTGCTTTTCTCGTTGCAGGCATCCTTGTAAAGCATATAAGGGGTACCGGTCTCGATCTGCGATTCTAGCATGGCAAACCAGAGTTCCTGTGCTTTTACTGTCTTACGGGCTCTTCCTTCCGATTCATAACGGCTATAGAGCTCCCTGAATTTTTCCCCGTAACAGTCGGCAAGTCCCGGAGCTTCATTGGGACAAAACAGGCTCCATTCTCCGTCTGCTTCCACCCTTTCCATGAACAGATCCGGTATCCAGAGAGCGTAAAAGAGGTCTCGCGCTCTCAGTTCTTCCTTGCCATGATTCTTCTTCAGTTCAAGGAAATCGAAAATGTCAGCATGCCAGGGTTCAAGGTAAATGGCAAAGGACCCTTTCCTCTTGCCTCCTCCCTGATCCACATAGCGGGCCGTGTCATTGAAAACACGAAGCATGGGTACTATCCCATTAGAGGTACCGTTCGTACCACGGATATAAGAACCTGTTGCGCGGATATTATGAATACTCAACCCGATACCGCCGGCGGATTGGGATATTTTGGCGCAGTTTTTAAGCGTATTATAAATTCCATCGATACTATCATCCTGCATCTGAAGCAGGAAACAGGATGAGAGCTGTGGCTTTGGTGTTCCGGCATTAAAAAGTGTAGGCGTAGCGTGAGTGAACCAGCGCTCACTCATCAGGTTGTAACTTTCGATTGCGGAATCAATATCGTCTTTGTGAATTCCCACGGCAACCCTCATCAGCAGGTGTTGTGGTCTTTCCGCCACTTTTCCATTGATTTTAAGCAGGTAGGATTTCTCGAGTGTCTTGAACCCGAAATAATCATATCCGAAATCGCGGTCGTATATAATGGTACTGTCGAGCAGTTCCCTGTTCTTCCAGATGATCTCAAAGACATCATCGGCGAGCAAGGGAGCCTTTTTGCCTGTATGGATATCGATGTACTCATACAGATCCTTCATGGTCTCACTGAAGGATTTCTTCGTATTCTTATGAAGGTTACTTACGGCAATCCGGGCAGCCAGCAGTGCATAATCCGGATGACGCGTGGTCATGGATGCGGCAATCTCCGCGGCGAGGTTATCGAGCTGGGTGGTTGTTACGTTATCGTAAATGCCTTCTATGACCTTTTGAGCAACCGAAAATGTATCCACATGCTCTGATAGTCCATAGGCGAGTTTCTGAATCCTGGCTGTTACCTTGTCGAATTTAACCGCTTCCTTGCGACCGTCGCGTTTGATTACGTACATATGTTATAATAAATGAGTGTTTAAAAAAGGTATATTCATCCCCGTCATATACCTGCCGGTTTACTCTCTGGTTAATCGAACTTATGCTATTCTTTGAAAGAAGTATGCTGCTTAAAAATCTTCATCGAGTTTGAATACGTTATCCTCTTTCTGCACACCGACACCCGCTTTTTTGTATTCACTAACCCGCTTCTCGAAGAAGTTGGTTTTCCCCTGCAAGGAGATCATCTCCATAAAATCGAATGGATTTGTACTGTTGTAGACTTTTTCGCATCCAAGCGATACCAGGAGTCTGTCTGCGACGAATTCAATATACTGACACATGAGTTTCGCATTCATTCCAATCAGTGAAACCGGCAGTGCATCAGTCACGAACTCGTGTTCCAGCGCTACCGCATCGGTAATGATTTGGGTTACCTGCTCTTTAGGCAGTTTATTCTCCAGCATGCTGTAAAGCAGGCAGGCGAAATCACAATGCATGCCTTCATCTCTCGAAATAAATTCATTGGACGTGCTCAGGCCGGGCATCAATCCGCGCTTCTTAAGCCAGAATATTGAACAGAAAGAACCACTGAAGAAAATTCCTTCCACAGCACAAAAGGCGATGAGTCGCTCAGCGAAACTGCCATTAGAGATCCAGCGCAGAGCCCAGTCGGCCTTTTTGGTAACGCAGGGAATTGTATCTATGGCCTGCAAAAGCCTGTTTTTCTCGACCGTGTCCTTTATATACGTATCTATCAGGAGGGAGTACATTTCGCTGTGTATGTTCTCCATCATGATCTGAAAACCATAGAAACAGCGGGCTTCGGGCAACTGGACCTCCTTCATGAAATTTACCGCCAGGTTTTCATTTACAATTCCGTCACTGGCAGCGAAAAAGGCAAGCACGTGCTTGATAAAATGGCGTTCATTCTCATTCAGCCTTTCCCAGTCTTTCAGATCGGCGTGGAGATCAACCTCTTCGGCTGTCCAAAAACTCTGTTCCGCTTTTTTATAGAGTTCCCAGATCTGTGGGTATTTAATCGGAAAAAGAACGAATCTGTCTTTATTCTCTTCAAGTAAAATTTCCTTCTTCATGTTATCTAAAAATTATTGATTCCTGGTTCCGGTTAGAGGTGACGATTCCCCCTCTCTTTCGGTTTCAGAAAAAATTTCATTTTCCCGGACCGAAGAGAATCGTTCCCTTAATCCTTAAATACTTGCTGAATTATCAGAAAAAACTCATCCTGATGTGCTGAACAAAAATTCCTATTTCAAATTTATTGTGCAATAGGAGCGCTGGATTTTTTTCGACAATTATGCACCAATCTTTGTTTACAAATTACTCCTTGGCTCCCAATCTCTTGATTGACGGGCTTTGCAAGGGTTTTGAACAAAATGTGTTAAAAAAAACCGCTTGCAGAACCGGGAGATATTCGTAACTGAAATGATCGTAAAACAGTCTCAATTATTTTTCAGCCTGATTATCAATCCGCTTATTAAAATAGTAAAGCCTTAACAAATTTTTTGTAAAAAAATTATACTGCTTTAGGTTTCGCCTTCCGTCTTTCTTTCTCCAGGAGTTTCGCAGCTATCTCCAGTTCCCTGTACCATTCCTTTCCATATTTTCTGACCAGAGACTCTTTTAGAAATTTAAAAACCGGAACCTGTAAACTTTCTCCGAGCTTACAGGCGGGTCTGCAAATGTTCCATCTGTCGTACTGTAATGTATCCAGTCCTATTTTATTCTTCGAGATGCGTACCGGATAAAGATGACAGGACACCGGCTTTTTCCACTTGATCTTTCCTTCATAATAAGCCTTTTCAATGGCACACTTCGCTATGCCTGCATCAAAATAGGTATAGGCGCACTCTTTTCCATTCACCAGCGGCGTTACCCATTCCTTTCTTTCATAACGCAGATACTTTCCCTGTTTCTCAATGGCTTCAATGCCGCTTGCGGGAATGTAGGGTTTAACCTTCTCATATATGCTATCCATGATCTCCAGTTCATCGTCTTCCAGTGGAGCGCCATAATCTCCTTTCACACAGCAGGCTCCCTTGCAGGCGTTCAGGTCACAGACGAATTTCTTCTCAATAAGTTCTTCAGAGACAAAGGTGTTTCCAATTGCGATCATGTCTCAAAGGTACACTTTTGTCAGATGCAGGACCACCGGAACAGATGTGTCTAATGGGAAAAATCCCTACTTTAGCTGCCTATGGCAAGCATCAATAACGAGGATCTTTTTAAAAATATCATCTCCCATTCGAAAGAGTATGGCTTTATCTTTCCATCCAGTGAAATTTACGACGGACTCAGCGCGGTATATGATTATGGTCAGAACGGAGCGGAACTGAAAAAGAACATACGGGAGTACTGGTGGAAGGCTATGGTTCAGCTTAATGAGAACATAGTCGGTATAGACGCCGCCATTTTCATGCATCCTACCACCTGGAAGGCAAGCGGACATGTTGACGCATTCAACGATCCGCTGGTTGACAATAAAGATTCAAAGAAGCGTTACAGAGCGGATGTACTGATCGAAGATCATGTTTCGAAGATCGAAGCCAAAATCTCGAAGGAGGTTGAGAAAGCGCGAGGCCGCTTTGGTGAGAGTTTCAACGAATACACCTTCAGGACCACCAATGCTCGTGTACTGGAATACCAGAAAAAAGCGGATGAGATCAACTCCCGGTTTAAGGCCGCGCTGGAAGCCAATAATCTCGATGAAGTGAGGCAGATCATCCTTGATCTTGAGATCGTCTGCCCTGTTTCAGGCACCCGTAACTGGACCGAAGTGCGTCAGTTCAACCTCATGTTCTCCACGCAGCTTGGATCCGTCAGTGAAGACGCTTCAACGATTTATCTGCGTCCTGAAACCGCCCAGGGAATATTTGTGAATTTTTTAAATGTTCAGAAGACAAGCCGGATGAAAATCCCATTTGGCATTGCTCAAACCGGCAAGGCCTTCCGGAATGAAATTGTCGCACGCCAGTTCATCTTCAGAATGCGGGAATTTGAGCAGATGGAGATGCAGTATTTCATCAAGCCGGGAACAGAAATGGAATGGTATAAATACTGGAAAGAAACCAGAATGAAATGGCACCGAAGTCTCGGCTTCCCGGAATCAAAACACCGTTTTCATGATCACCTGAAACTGGCTCATTACGCCAATGCCGCCTGTGACATAGAATTTGAATTTCCTTTCGGTTTTAAAGAACTTGAGGGTATTCACTCCCGGACTGATTTCGATCTTGGCAATCATGAGAAGTTCAGCGGTAAAAAACTTCAGTACTTCGATCCGGAACTGGATCAGAGTTATGTACCTTATGTTTTGGAAACTTCCATCGGTCTTGACCGCATGTTCCTTGCCATTCTTTCTTATGCCTATACGGAAGAAAAGCTGGAAGACGGAACCGAGCGGGTGGTAATGAAAATACCTTCATTCCTGGCTCCCGTAAAATGCGCTGTATTGCCCCTTGTTAAAAAAGATGGTCTGCCGGAAAAAGCCAGAGAGATAATGGATCGTCTTCGTTTCGATCACCTCTGTCAATATGAAGAAAAAGACTCCATTGGGAAACGTTATCGCCGTCAGGATGCCATCGGAACGCCCTGTTGCATAACCATCGACCATCAGACCAATGAAGACAATACGGTTACTTTACGTCACCGTGACAGTATGATTCAGGAAAGAATAAGTATTGAAAACGTGGAGAAAATTCTGAACGAAAAAGTTTCCATGCGTCAGGCGCTCTTGCAGCTCACCTGATGGTGTGTTTCGAAATGTCGGGAATGTTGAACTATACTAATTTTATATCATGAACAGTCGACGGGAGTTTATCAAACAAGGTTGTGCCGCCTGCCTCACCATTGCAGGGGCCGGATTTTTACTGAGTCAGCAATCGTGCAGCGCTCCGGCGGCTGCGGCCAGGTATACGGCCGCCAACGGGGAACTGACTGTCCCTCTTTCCTCCTTCGGAGATCAAAAGAGCATACTGATCCGCGAAGCTTCCATGAAGAATGATATTCTGCTTGTCCGCAAACCCGGAGATGAGTTCAATGCCTTTCTGATGAAATGTACTCACAAAGGCGGAAACCTGAAAAAGCGGGAAGATTTACTGGTCTGTTCACTGCATGGAAGCAATTTTAATCTCGAAGGCGAGGTGATCCGTGACCCGGCGAAGAAATCCTTGCATAGATTTCCCGCAAAGCTGATGGGAGAAAATGTGATGGTCAGCATATCATGATCTGAAATTTAGTTTCCCGCGTTGGCAAATCCTTTTCAGCCAAAAGAAAAACCCTCCTTTGAGGGGAGGGTCTGATAAAATTTCTTCATTCCATTTCAGTCTTTGAGAATCATGCGTTGAGTGCTCTCACCATACTCGCTTCGTACCCGAACCATGTAAATTCCTGCTTCAAGTTCATTCAGATTCACCTGGTACAGAGAAGAGGCATTGTTCAGCACAATGTTCTTCACTTGCTTTCCAAGTACATTGGACACCGTAACGTTTATCCCTTTATTGAGGAATGTACTTGACTTGATATGAATAAGTCCATTGCTGGGGTTAGGGAACATGCTTATTGATAAATTATTTTTTGGTGTTCCAAAAATACCAACCGGAGTATCAAAGGCACAAAAATCATCAAAGGCAATATTTCCGGTTGACTTATGATAATAGAATTTCACGTATTGTGTACCCGCGCTCAGGTTGTATGCCATAGGATGGCCGGTAGTACTTATAACCGTGCTGGCTGAAATCGAATCTATGGCAGTCCAGGAGATGCTGTCTGATGATTCGTAAATATAAAAGTAGCTTGCAGGATCCGGTCCGGGAGGGGTACCGTAATTATGTTTCATCCAAAACGCAATTGACCTTGCACCATCAATATTGGGCGTGATCATGGTTGCGCTGTCGACACCGAATTTGTATGAATTCGGACCACTGGGACCAGAACTTTGGGTACTGGTATAATAGCTGAACTGAGTTGCATAACTTATGTAAAAGCCATGATATTCAGTTGTGGCGGTGGTTGAGTCATAGGTATTGAAATCTTCACAGAGGATCGGTACCTGTGCCAGGGCTCCGAGACTTAATGAAGCGAACAACGAAATCAGAGTAAAGATTTTTTTCATGGATTCCGGGTTAGTATATTTTTCAAAGTTAGGAAATTGATTCGGTTATTTCAAAATAAAACACAAGCTTTTTTGTGTTTTTACTTCATTTTACCATGGATTTTACATTCCGACAACATTCCATGCCTTCTGCAATCATTCGCTTCTAAGCGCTCTTATTGTATTCTGTCATGGTGCGGTCAGGGCCTATGCTTACAAAACTTTTTATGATCTGCACCGACTGATCAATCTTTTCCCGCAGCATTTTCTGTTCTTCCTCGCTCCACTGTCCAAGTACATAATCTGCCTGTCTGCCTTTTGAAAACTCACTGCCGATTCCAAAACGCAATCTTGCAAAGTTTTCCGTTTGCAGCGTGGAAATTATATCAGTCAGACCATTGTGGCCGCCATCGCTGCCTTTCTTCCTCAATCGCAGCGTGCCGAATGGCAAGGCAAGGTCGTCCGTAACCACCAGCAGATTCTCCAGGGGTATTTTAGCGAACTGGAGCCAGTAATTGACAGCTTTGCCGCTCAGGTTCATATAAGTTGAGGGTTTGACTATGCAAAGAATCCTGGATTTATATTTCGCTTCACAAACCGATGCAAGCTTTTCATTTCTGAACAAGTGCGTTGTATTTTCATCTTTGACGAGTGATGCTGCCAGAGCATCAGCGATTAAAAATCCGACATTATGCCTGGTATTGGCATACTCTTGTCCGATATTTCCGAGTCCTGCGATCAGAAACTTGCTCATGGCGTGAAGATAGGATTTTGCTTTTATGCAAGGAGAAGGGACAAAATGATCATTCGTCTATATACGGACTATTTGATGGCATAAAAAAAGCCCCGGTTAAAGAACCGAGGCTGTAATCCGGTATAGGGAATTGGCTTACTTCTTCTTCTCTTCCTTTGCCGGTGCGGCTGCCGGTGCGGCGGCAGCAGCAGACGGTGCGGCGGCGCCGGTGGTCACCGGAGCGGCTTCTGCAGCAGCGGCGACCACTCTGGTAGTCTTCACGGCCGTGATCACATTGGAAGGAGAATCCAGGAATTCCACGCCTTCGATCTTCATGTCACGAACTCGAACGTCATCACCGATATTCATATCATCGATTTTGATCTCAATGTAATCGGGAAGGTGCTTTGGCAGTGCGGAAACCTTCAGTCTGCGAAGTTTGTTAAGCAGGACTCCTCCCGCTCTTACACCCGGTGCATTACCGGTGACTTTGACGGGGACATCCATACTCACCTTTTTGTTCTCGTTCAGTTCCATAAAGTCAATGTGCTGAATTTTGTCAGTCACCGGATGAAACTGAATCTCTTTCATGACAGCCTGATGAGTGACGCCATCAATGTTCAACTCAACTGTGTAAACTTCAGGCGTGTACACCAGACCTTTCAGAGACATGGCCGGTGTACTGAAATGGAATTGTTCTTTCCCACCATAGAGTACACACGGAACCATACCCTCTGCCCGCAGTTTTTTAGTCTCCTGCTTTGATTGAGCTGCTCTCTTTGTTCCGTTAATTGTAATTGATTTCATTGTTTTGTTTGTTATTTGATTATGTAAATTGATTTGTATAAATTTTTCTTTTTAAGCCGGTCAGACAAGGAATAACTTGCTGATACTCTCGTAGACATAAACCCTTCGGATGATCCTTGCAAAGAGTTCCGCGGTAGGTATCACTTTTATTTTTTCACTCTGTTCGCGCAAGGGAATGGTATCCGTAACAACCAGTTCATTAAGTCTGGAATTATTGATCCGTTCATAAGCCTTCCCGCTCAGCACAGGGTGAGTGCAGAAAGCGCGGACACTGTTAGCGCCTTTGTCAAAGAGCATATCAGCGGCTGTTGTAAGTGTGCCGGCGGTATCGCAGATATCATCAACAAGAATAATATCCCTGCCTTCTACATCCCCGATAACCGTCATCGTCCCTATTTCGTTTGCTTTCTTTCTTTGCTTATCGCAGATCACCATTTCGGCATTGAAGTATTTTGCATATCCTCTTGCCCGGTTCACTCCACCCATGTCGGGCGCGGCTATGGTGATATTTTTCAATTGAAGTGATTCGATATAAGGAACAAAGAGTGAGGATGGTTCCAGGTGGTCGACCGGAATATCGAAGAAGCCCTGGATCTGTGGTGCATGCAGGTCCATGGTCATGATACGGGTTATTCCTGCTGTCTGAAGCAGGTTGGCCACCAGCTTGGCCGCGATGGCAACCCTTGGCTTATCTTTCCGGTCCGATCTGGCAAATCCGAAATATGGAATAACGGCTGTGATATAGTGAGCGGAAGCCCTTTTAGCGGCATCGACAAGCAGCAGCAGTTCCATCAGGTTGTCTGATGGGGCAAAGGTTGACTGGATAATAAACACATCGCATCCCCGGACCGATTCATCAAAGGAAGGAGAAAACTCTCCGTCGCTGAAACGGGCCACATTCACTTCACCCAGCGGCAGTCCATAAGCCAGGGCAATATTCTGCGCCAGGTAGTGGGTAGCAGTACCAGAAAACAATTTGACATTACGCTCCATAATTGGCTGTGCCGGGATTTTTGGGGATGCAAAGAAAAGAAAATCAAGCGGATCAGGCAAGGGAGGGGGAGCTTTTTCCGTCTGAAATGCGGGAATTTTAGGCCGAATTATCTTCCAATTTCACGATAATTGTTCAATGGCTTCAAATAATCCCTATTTTCGCAGCCCAATTCAATCACATTAGTTTGCCCGGGTGGCGGAACTGGTAGACGCAGCAGACTCAAAATCTGCCGGGGGCAACCCCGTGGGGGTTCGATTCCCTTTCCGGGTACTGAATCGAAGACTAAAAGCCCTTGTAATGTGTTATATTACAGGGGCTTAGTCTTTTTAGTGATTTTCTCTGCTTAAACATTGCTTAAACATTTACCCGGCATACATACCCAAAGCGGGTTTTTAGGCAAATTTCAAAGGGGTAATATTTATAATTTACAAATGTCAAAATAGTGGTTAATTTGTCCATCAAAATTTATTTTATGAAAACCTGTTTCTGTTTATTCTTTTTAATTTTCTTATTTAAGTATTCAATCGCACAAACTGATGATCTCAAGTCCAAATTAGAACAGTACAAATCCCTGTATGAACAAAAGTTAATTGATTCAGCAGAATATTCTAAACTCAAACAGGAATTATTATTCAATAAAAGTGAAACTGAAGACAATAATACTGATGCCAAAGTCATGAAGACTGATCAGATGGATTCAGAATCCTTAAAGGCACTAAAGAAAAAATATAAATCGCAGAAAACTTTCGGAACTGTCTTAACGGTGGCAGGAGGTATAGGATTAGCAGCAGGGCTTAGTTATTGGATGAATGGAGAACCTACGCTAAAAGATACTTCAGTTCAAGGACTGAAGAATTTCAAAATTGATTATAATTCCTACAAGGGCGGAAGAGTGGTTTATACTGTTGGATCAGGTTTTTTTATTTTGACAGGGGTGATCTTTCAGTTTTCTTCAGCAAATAATAAGAGATTTTATCTACTGAAAAAAGAGAAACTTTCGCTTGTTCCGCAACCTAATGGAATTTCACTTGTCCTAAAATTTAATTGATACTTTTTCAGATTTCAATTTCAGTTCCATCAGGAAGGGTAAATATTGATCGCTTAGATACATTCAGGAAGCTGCCTTGGTCAATGTCTGATGTTATATCTATCGCTTTCAACTGTGGACAAATGTACTTTGCAACCTCTTTATTCGCCTGAAGTCTGATGTGAATGTCATTCTCTGAATCATTCGCGATTCCAGCTAATGCCAATACAGGATGATAACCGGGATACCTTTCCGCTATCATATCATTCAACTGCTGCCTGTCATGGTTTGGTGTTCCCTTGCGCCTCCCGCCTGTCTTAAATCCTGACGCCATCTATTTTTATCTATTTTCCGCTTTTATGCTGATTTATCAATGTCAAAATACCCCGCCCTTTTTCCTCTAATTCTTTTGCTATTTTGTAATATACCGGGATAAGATTTCTTACCCTTTTCATGAACATATAAAAAGGGTACTGTGTGATTTCATGTTATATTAACTGAGGCATTTTAAGGCTCTTTAAAAGGCTTTCCGAAAGATCATAGTCTCTACTCATTTCCCGGCTGATCCTGCTCAGATTGGCTTTAATTTGCCGCCTCCGCGCTTTCTTGTCATCCTTTGATAAAATGATGTCCGGGATCGCTGAAATTGTCTTTTTTATCCGATCTTCAAAATTGAACCCGTACTGATGTTCCAATTCCTTTAATAAGATCAGCGGAATAGTTGCCGCTGACAGGTGTTTCTTATCAGCAGGTAAATTCAGGGTATTGAGTTTTTTCATGCTTGCATAAGTTTCAAGTAAATCTAAATTACAAAAATCAATGAACTTGTGATCAATAAGATCTGAAAGAAATACAGTACTTTTGAAATAGCGGTCAGGATGTAGTATTTTTTTCTCAAACCTTATCATCCTTTGAAGTGGATGAATCCCTAAAGATGAATAAATCTCTCCGCGCTTCGCCTTGCTGTTTAGTTGCTTTAGTCTTATTCCGGCATCATAAAACTTTACTACCTGTGTTCCGGGTTTCTTAAAATATATTCCATGTTTGTACTGTATTTTCTCATGTCCGGGTATGCTGATATGTTTGTGAAATACATCATCCGGGTTTAAGTCCGTACTGATGACTGCGGAATGATCAAATTCCTTTACTTCAGCAGGAAACAAATTTACGCGGAGGCTCTCAGAAAGATATTCAACTGTATTTTGCATTTCATCATATCCGTATTTCAGATTGTGACCATTCCAAAACATACCTAAATTTCCGCTGACAGTCATTGTGCCTGTGGATTCATTCAGCCTGACTTGAAGATCCGTATGCTGTTTATTTATTTTATGAATTTGGTACGAACAGTTTTCACCCTTGCTGAAATATGCAGGATCATTCATACAACATGAAAAATCCGGTGTTTCAGATGTCAGGTTCTTGCTTATCTTTACAAAGTCATTCATGCTTTATGCTGGATGTCATTCCCAAAAAGCCCCCGCCTCCGGTAGGGGTTTTTTATTGGAAGCATGATATGATTTCAGATACTTTGTACTTACAATCCGGGAATATGTGAATAGCGATTGACTTCCAGCCTCCGCGATCTTCAAACACAAGCAAGTCATTTGTGCCTTTTATGTCACCTGTTCCAATGATGCCGGGTACAGCTTTAGACAGCGGGTAAATGCTTGTATGTAGCGTACCTTTCTCATTCCGGTATGGTGAAACTTCAGCTTTCTTGAAAGTAGCCTTAAATTGACCAGTTGCATTTCTATACCCTCCGCGCTTCACCTCCGCGAATGAATACTGATGAATACATACCCGCCCCGGTAAATATCCGGGTTCGCCCTCTGTCAGATAATAGCTTGTTGGTGCTGATTCTTTCTGCTGATAAATCAATGTCAGATGTCTTTCCCTTTCCATGATCAAACATTTTTAGGGGTTTCAATCTTGTGCGATTCCAGCAGTGTATTCAAATCATTAAGGTTCACATAAATCTTTGAACCAAATTGACTGAAAGGAATTATTCGCTGATCCCTCCATGTCTGCCATGTCCGGGAACTAATGCCTAATAGCGGAGGCACTTTCTTAGATTCAATCCAGCGGTGCATGAAAAGATCATCAGGTCGCTGTTCTAAAAGTTTTTTGATTGCGGATAACTCTGATTTCAGAGCTTGTAATTCCTCCGCTGGAATTAGTTGTAAGGTTGTCATATTCATATTGACTTGCGCTTATTTGCGCATGCAATATGAAGACTTAAGAATTTCGCACCCGAAAAAAAGGAAAGAAAAATCGGGCTACATTTTTTTTATTCATTTTCAGGAATTTGCAGCTGCCTGTTTTAAATATTCTCGAATGTATGTTTCCTTGTCTATGTCTTCCGCAGGTCGATGATTCAACATGTCTAACGAATACAACATTTCATAAATTATTCTGCATTGTTCATTAGTTGCAAGGATTCCTTTGCCTGCTTTGTAATCAGTAAACTTATTGAGATAATTAAGAATTGCCCAACTGAATGTTTTTAGATCATCCGTAAATCCTGATCTCTCTGAATAAGTCATATCTTTTAATGTAAGAAGTAATTTGTGCAAATCAGGAATAAGCAGATCTAATTCAAGCGATTCTTCAAGGCTAATAGCAGGTTGTTTTTTCAAAAGAGGTTGTTTCTTGAAATGGAAAACAATCCTATCCAATTTTTCGCCATTTCCTTTTAAAATTAGTTCCAACTTTTCGATTATTCGGCTTAAAGATTTTCTTTTAATATGCCTTTCAATAAATTCCTTGTCAGGTTTATCTTTATTAATTCCATCTAAGATAATTATAAACATGGCTACAATGTCGCCTAATTTATCTTCAGAAATTTTATACCTATTAATGAAATCCCTCCCCATCTTTTCACCTTTCTCATAATTACAACATTCGGGATTCAAAATAAGATTTAGATAATCATCAAAGCTATACGAATTTTCAGACTCAAATAGACAAACTTTGAAGCTACTTGAAGATTGAAAATATTCCCTAAAGAACTCCCGATTTAAAACAAGTTTACTCATGAAAAAATCCTTTCCATTTCTTCAGATACTTTCTTATCCTGAAGTGTATTGATGTATGCTTCAGTAGTGGCAAATTTTGTATGTCCTAAAATTGTTTGCAGCATCTTAGGATTCATGTCCTGATTGATAGCGTACTGAGCGAATGAATGCCGCGATATATGGAATGTCAGCTGCTTAGTAATCCCTGCCAATACAGCCAGCTTTTTCAGGTTCTTATTCAGGATTGTATTTCTTGAAGCGATCCGGTTGTAAATTCTTATTTCATGTCCGGGAATAATTCTGTTATCATGGCTGATGAAGTTTGTCAATGTGTTTTCTAATTCACCAAAGATGAAATGATCAGGACTAAAATCCTGGGTTTTGTAGTGTTTCAGAATCTTAGTTGCCTCTGTCAGTAGTGGAATGCTTCGCTCAGTTAGTTTGCTGTTGCGATTCTTTGCCATTACATAACAAAGTTTGCCTTCCTGAACATTCTGCCAGCGCATCATGATTAAGTCACCCGCCCTGATGCCTCCGCAATAAAATGAAAACAGAAAACAGTTTCGGGTATGATCCAATGCTGGATTGTCTTTAAGGTCTAAGGCTTCCAGCTTATGAATTTCTTCAATAGTCAATTTTGGTTTGTTGGTAGGTACTTTCTTCACTTTAAATCTCAGGAAGGGGTTCTGATCGCTATCAATTACATCTTCCTGAATAGCTTGGTTAAATGCCGCCTTCATGTTTTTAAAATGTTCGTAGCGGGTATTCTGATGCAGTTCTGATAAATAACTATTGAAATTCTTCAGGAAGGTTACTGTGATCTGATCAAAAGGAATTTTGTCTGCTTCAAATTCAATTAGCTTATTTAATAGCTGATTGTATCGCTTTGATGTACGATAAGCCCCGGACTGATTAAATCGGTCAATGATCAGCCTGAGAAATGAAAGAAAGTCCTGTGATGATTCACCCCGGTATTTTTGAAGAATGACTTCCTTACTTGGATTCTTGACTTTCCTTTGAAGGTTTGCCTTATCATCCTTCACTGCTTCCAGCTGGAAGGCAAGGATATCATTCAGCTTTGCCGTACTTGCTGCCTTGCCTCTGATCCAATTATTCTGCTTTGCCTTTGGATTAAAGTCTTTGCGGTTTGAAACTGCAATTCCGGTCTTAGTAAGTTTGTGCTTTCGATCCTGAGTGATACGGATGTAAATGTCAAAGCAGCCCTTCGCATTGGCGCGATTATTCACCCAAAAGTTGAATGTAGTATTCATGATTAAGATGTCATTTCCCACTACAAAGATATATTTTCAGGAATTACTTAAACATTTACTTAAACATTTTCTGCTTTTCCTTGCTTTTTTCTGCTTTTCGCTGGATTGCTTTTACACTATAAAAACAGCTTTTTTCATAGTAAAAAGATGAAATTTAAAGAATCTGAATGAGGCAAAAAGTACCCCCTTTCCGGGTACTTTGTGGTAGAGGGTTCCCTGCCCGCCTGGCTGACGCCAGTCAGGCAGGCGGGGATTCCCTTTCCGGGTACTTTGTGGTAGAGGGTTCCCTGCCCGCCTGGCTGACGCCAGTCAGGCAGGCGGGGATTCCCTTTCCGGGAACTGATACAGAGTGAATGAAGCCGAGCGAGTGAACAGTTGCCTTTCTGTTCACTCGCTCTGTTTCTCACACTCAGACTGAGACTATTTTTTCTCTTCACTCGCTCTGTTTCTCACCCTCAGACTGAGACTATTTTTCTGTTCACTCGCTCTGTTTCTCACACTCAGACTGAGACTATTTTTTCTCTTCACTCGCTCTGTTTCGCTGCTTCGACGGACATTCGTTCGTTGTTTTTGAGCTGTGGATATTTGTCCACCGTTAAAAGTTCATCGTCTTTCAAATTAGATACAAGTTTGTTAAAAAGCATTCATAATATTAAATAAATTTCTGCTGGACCCCGCTAAGCGGAATCTTGTGTGAAAGCATGCCGCGTCAGGAGATTCCGCTTATGAAATTGTATTGTGAAATATAACATGTACTGTAAGTCGTTTTGTTACGGCTGCTGCGAGGGCGGAATCTCCCTTCGCATAATTTGCATCCACACAAGATTCCGCCCAGTGTGGGGTTCAGTTTGTTTTGTATGATTGGCAATAAATTGAAATAAATTTATAGGATTAGCCATTTAGTTCCTGAATACGTGAAATCAGGCAAAATCCTTCAGAGCGGAAACCATAGCTTTCAGAGTGCCTGGCATTTCCTCAGACTCCTGTACTCAAGCGTTTCAGCTGGTTTCATTCTTCTTACTCAGCAAAAACATTTTCTTTTTTTCCGCAATCAGGACCCGGCGAATCTTGTTCCGAATATTCCTACAGCCAATTCTGCCCAAACAAGAATGAAAGCGAACAAGATCAGGCCGCATAAAATAAGTCTTGCCTGCAGCCCATTAAACTTTCTTAATACCAGTTCGCATAATAATCCGGTTCCTGTCAACATAATTCCCATGAGCAGGAAATCAAAAGCGCTCCAGTCAACTTCCTTCGTAAACTGCATGGCGATGAGTGGAATCATCAGTAATAATACCACTGCCGATAAAATGTAGACTATCCGTTTGTTTTTCATAGCTGATATTTTTTGAGGTTTATGATTTATTGAGAAGTTTCTCAATGGCATTTATATGTTTCTTAAAGGCAATCTTCCCTTTCGATGTCGCGGAATAATTGGTGTTGGGTTTTCGTTCCAAAAAAACTTTTTTATACCGGATATAATCACATTTCTCCAGTGATTTTAAATGACTGGCCAGGTTTCCGTCAGTCAGGTCAAGGAGCTCCTTCAATGCATTAAAATCAAGATGGTCATTCACGAGTAAAGCAGACATAATACCGAGGCGTACTCTGTTTTCGAATGCTTTGTCCAACTCTTTGAATACTTCTTTCACAACCTGTATTTCATGTGGATAATGAAACCATACAACATCTGAATAAGACCGAAACCCAAGGCCCAAAGAAGTAAACTGTAATCAATGAACTGATAGGCCAAAAGTCCCAGCAAAATCTGGATCATTCCCAGGTTCCTGATCTCTGTCAGGGTATGCTTACTTCCGTTTATCAAAGCCAAACCATAGAAGATGAGGGTGAGCGAAGGCAGAATCCCAACATAGCCTTTTAACAAGACAAGCAAACAATAAAAGCCTCCTGCAACCAGGGGTATAGACAAGTTCAGGAGCAGCTGTTTGCTGGGTATACCGAAGACGCGTTGATTCTGCTTCATCGCTTTTCTTCTGGTGAAGAATACGGCGGCAACAATGGCTGAAATCAATGTGGCCAGCGCGATGAAAATCAAACCCGTGAAACGATTGCTTTCCATTTCAACGGCATGGTGTACCAGGTAGTCCCGGTCTTTGAATACCCACTGGTAAGAAAGCCAGGCTCCGGCCAATGCCGTGATTCCGGTTGAAACCCCTGAAAGCCCGCTGAGAGAGATGAACCGGGTGGTCCGGTTCATGATGTCCCTGATCTCTTTAATGTCTTCCGCGTATTTTTGATTATCCATTGAAAAGTACTTTGTAATGCAAAGTAAACAAACGAAATAGTATTCTGCAACAGTTTTAAAAAATTTTAATTGGGGAACTCAAAAGAACATTCGTAAAGGACCCTTTTCCCTGAAGCCGGGGGAAGCGAAATCTATGAAATCTCTATATTTGAATGAAAATAACAAATGTCTGACCCCGGCCATAAAGCATCCAGCCTGAGATGGACCAAACGCCATCCCATCCTGCTTTTTATAAGTTTGTTTGGCTTGCAAGTGCTTCTATTCTATGTCC
>CAZJDX010000005.1:0-173738 GCA_964544885.1 uncultured Flavobacteriales bacterium | reverse complement strand
CAGTTTCAGGCGTCTGAGCAGATCTCTGAAATCATTGAACTCCTGTCTGAAGAAAACTCCGAATCCCTGCGTATAAGGCGCAGAATAATTCAGTACGTTGTCGGCATTTGAGCGATTGAATCCTTTAAGCCTGAAACGTCCGTCTTCACTTACCTTGTACTCCGCGTAGAAATCACCGACGAGATCATTGGTATTCTGGCTCTGATTGCTCATATATCCTACATTCCCTTCAACCAGCAAACGGTCGTTAAGAAAGGACTTTGCAAAAAGTAGCTGGATCTCTTCATTACTATAGTTATCGCGAGACCTGTAATTTATTCCTATATCAACGTCCTTGGTCAGCCTTCCAAGCCAGTTGCTCATCTGATTACTGAGAAGTTCCGAAGCGCTCGCACCGGCTCCCGCGCCGGCATCGATCCTTGTCGTTGAGGACAACTGATTGGAAGGCGGTGAAAACTGATTCAGGAGAAGAAGACTGAACATTTGCTTGCTTACCTCCTGCTCGGAGGTAAGAATGCTTTTAACTATACTTTCTCCGGCGGGATCAAGCCCGCGTACTCCGATCTCATAATTGATCGTAGGGTTCATAAGTTTATTGGTAAGAAAAAGCCTGCACTCCACCGGCAACCTTCTTTTATATGTTGAATCCTGAACGAGATTATATAGCGATGAAGTGTAAAGTACATAAACAGCGGTAAGGTCAACATTCGCTTCATAGGGATTACCTGTCCACGTGATCCTGCTGCCAGAATCTATATTGAACTTCTTATTGATAAGATTCTGGAGTGTGAAGAGATATTCACCTTTTGAAATGGTATAAGTACCATACATGCTGAATTCGCCGTTCATATCGATATCCATTCTGATACTTCCGCTTCCTGTACCGGTGATCACATCGCCGATCTTCTCGTCAAAAATCAGGTTTATGGTTGCGGAAGGATTCATTTCCAGGTTCATGTTTAACCTTATACCGGAAGATGTGACAAGCGTTTTTGGTTTCTCTTCGTACTCGTAATCTTTTGAATAATCCACAAAGGTGATGAAGTCGCTTTGCGTGATTTCTGAAGAGTTACCCAAGGGGATGTTTATCAAAGTACCTCTGGAGGGAATGAGGTTGATATCCATCGAAATCAGTTCAATCGGCCCGTAAAAATGTGCATAACCGCTTACAAAAGCATTTCCATAGTAGAGTGAATTCTGTGCGGCATTGGTATTCAGCATCTGGAAATTACGGGGATAAACTTCGACATCAAAATTAAATTTGTTGAAATAGTCATGATAAATGCTGCCGCTAACCCTGGCTTCATTATTGTCTTTATCAATCACGGTGATGCCCGAAAGATCAAACTCATTTTTTCGAACCTTCACCGTGTTGGTAAAACTGTATTTTGTATTCAGATAATTTACAATACAAGAGGCTCTGGCAAAACTTACCTCGCCATCAACTTCCGGCTTTTCAAAAGTTCCACGCAATGTAAGATCGGCCGATACTTTGCCTCTTACATCTGACAGGATCTCGCTGATGTATCGTTCAATGGTCTGCAGGTAAAGATTTGATATCATCACTTTGAAATCCAGGTTATCCTCCTTTTTCGCTGCGAAATAATTTCCTCTTATATCAACAATTTTGGCACTGCCTTTCACGATTCCAAGGTTTGCGACAACCACTTTCTGCTCACTGTTATACCGTGTAACGATGCTTGCGTTTCCAAGCGTATCATCATTGAATACAAGGTTGTTGATCTTCAGATCTGTTTCAGCTTTCAGGTTTTTTCGTGCCTCATTTAGAATCAGGTTACCCTCAATCGTTCCGCCGAGTCTGCTGTTACCCAGCTGCAGCAGCGGATCGAGGTTGTTCAGGTTGAAATTTCTGAAAGTGAGTGAAAGATTTTCATCCGCATTGCCGCTGATCGTTCCATCCACATCGACTGATTCATGGAGGCTTTTGAAATGCAGGCTGCTGAACCGGATCTGACTTGAATCAAAATCTACGACATTATCCGCATGGATCGTCCAGGGCTTGTTCCGCAGGATTATGTCAGAAGTATCGAACCGGAGTTCAAAATGCTTTGAAGAAAGGAATTTAAGATCCGCCCGTAAGTTTGCCCGGTTCGGAAAACTATCGCTGTTGGCAAGTCTCAGGTCAATATCCAGGATATTATTCTTTGCTTCGGATCTGAGAGCGATGAGCGGAATATTGGCCTTCTCTCCAACCTGAAACCGGTTAAGGTCAGCCTGCAAAATAAGTTTATCATCATTGGCATTTACTTTAAGTTCAAGCATGGAGAAATTCATTGAACCATACCTTATACCCGGTGAATTAAGACTTACCTGAAAAGTCTTGTTTCCCGAGTTGACATTTCCATGCAGGTTTGTCGAAGGATCAAGGATCAGGGCGGGAAAAAACATCTCGGTGAGCAGTGAGGTGTTTTTCATCTGAACAAGGAAGTTGAAATTCTGTCTGCCCGGATTTGATTTAACCGGCAGAACCACTGAAGGAAAATACCTGGGCAGGATCTCCTTTACTGCGTCATAAATGGTTGCGAGCTCAAAACTTCCCAATATGTCCACATCCATAAAGTCAGATTGAATGGTGAGACTTCTCAACTCCGTATTATTTCCTCTCGCATTCAAATCAACGTTGCCCACCCGGTACATTTTCCTGCCGCTTCGAAGAAAAGTGTTTTCAATCCTCACATTTCCTTCCAGGTTGTCGAGTTTATTGCCACGTAAAGAAGAAGAAATGGAGGATTTTACAATATGCTTGTCAGGCATTCTGAATAGTTTCAGTGAATCAAGATTGGTGTTTTCTATCTGAGCGCTGAAGTTGAATACAGGAAGGGATTCACGAAAATCAATTGTGCCCTCAAAATCTAGTCCGACATTCGGTTCATGGATAGAGAGTGCGCCGTTGAAAAGTTCCTTGGCGATCAATCCATCAACTTTTATGTTGCGGTAGATATAATTCCTGAATTCCAGTGATTCAATACGTCCTGTGAGTCGTGCATCTATATTATCAAGTCGAAGTCCGTTGCCTTTTACCTGAGCGTCGAAGCTTACCTTACCAAGGTCTTCAATAAGGGCAATACGGCCTGCATCAAATTCAGTAGCTGATAAATTTCCTTTGTAAAAGTACCTTCCTGTAGCGGCATCCTTCTTCAGGTTCAGGTCCGAACTGACATAACCAATCGCCGTATTGAAATTTCCATACGCAACAAAGTCGGTGTAAAAGCCGGTGAATTTTCCCGTAAATTTTACCTCCCCCAGTTCTGCCAGGTTATCCGGTAATTTGATGGTTCGATCCTGCGTAAAGGGATAAACCGGAAAAGTCTCGACGTCTTTCTTGTTCGTTCTGATTTCTTCAGCGTGAATATCAAAGAAAGTTTCCTGAATGTAAGGAAGTCCGGCGATACCGATATCCCCTTTCAGGAATGACTTTTCACCCCAGTGTATGATCACATCCCTTCCCTTGAATTTATTCACGGTTCCACGGAAGTTTCCTTCCAGATCAAGCACATTTTTTACACCCCAAAGATCTGTTGCGAAATAGGCTATGTCCGCGAACGATACCTTTGTATTGAAAAAATCCGCCTTCCACTCAATCATGCTTGTGAATTCATTAAAGTCTGTAAAACTGTCATAAGCAAAAGTCAGGTTACCGTGGATCTCAGTAAAAGGTGACAGGATAAACAACTTCCTGAAGCGCATTTCATCGGATGCGATTTTGACATCTGCCCTGAAATCCTTAACCGTAAAACCACTGTGTTCCCAGAAGGATAATTTGTTCACTTGCGCAAAGAGAGAGTCGCCGGAAAAATAAACATCTTCGATTTCACCGTTTATTCCGGTCAGATTTATATCCGAAAAGTTAATACCCACCGGATAGAGCGAATCACCTTCTATCCATCTTCTGAAGGAGACATTTTGAAGTTTCACGTCTTCAAACCGGATATCCCATGGACTGGTTGATCCGGCGGAAGTGGTATCGCCGGAAAAATAACTTATCAGGAAAAAGATATTATCATGCTCCTCTCCGGCATATCGGTTCAGATTGAAATTTGCGTCTTTAAGAGAAATTCTCTTTACGATAAGTCTTCTTGAAGCTGTGCTGATATCCCTGAGTCTGAGTTCAAGTTCATCAGAATAGAGCAGCGTATCATGATGCAGATCTTCCAGGTAAACTCCTTTTAAGGTAAATCCGCTGAGAAAATTAATGTGGACTTTCTCTATGACGAGGCTTGTTTTGAGTTCTCCGGAGAGATAGCCTGTTAATTTTTTTGCAAGCCATGTTTGGAAAAAGGAGAACTGGACAAAAACAAAGAAACTGCAAAGTAACAGCAGAACTGTTCCCAGGGTCCACAGCAGAAGCCTCTTTGTTTTTTTGATACTTTTGGATTTTAAAAATTACCGAATTAAAATTGGTCTTAAACAATTACCATACCGCGCCCTCGCCTCTTTACATCCTTGGAATTGAATCTTCCTGCGATGAAACCTCTGCTGCGGTATTATGCGATCACCTGGAACTCTCCAACATTATTGCCAGTCAGGAACTTATACACCGGTATTTTGGCGGAGTGGTACCTGAATTGGCTTCTCGGGCGCATCAGCAAAAGATTGTTCCTGTTGTTGAAGAAGCCTTGCGAGTGGCAAATATAACCAAAAACGAACTTCATGCAGTTGCCGTTACCAGCGGACCGGGATTATCCGGTGCGCTCCATGTGGGAATTTCCTTTGCAAAATCCCTGGCTTTTGGACTCGGTATTCCCCTGATTGGAGTTAATCATATGCAAGGACATGCGCTCTGTCATTTTATCGAATCCAAAGATCACGATGAAGCTAAACCCGATTTCCCCTATCTATGTCTGACAGTTTCAGGCGGACATACTCAGATCGTACTTGTAAATGAGCCCACTTCCATGAAAATACTGGGAGAAACGATGGATGATGCCGCAGGGGAAGCATTCGACAAGGCGGCCAGACTTCTTGGATTACCTTATCCTGGCGGCCCGCTGATCGACAGGTATGGAGCAGGTGGAAATCCACTGCGATTCAAATTTCCAAAACCGCATATGCCGGGTTTAAATTATAGTTTTAGTGGTTTGAAAACAGCCTTTCTTTATTTTATTCGTGAAGGCGTTTCAGGTGATGAAGGATTTATCAGAAATAATCTCAGTGATATTTGTGCCTCCATACAGCACAGTATAGTTGAGACATTAATGCATAAGCTGGTTGAGGCATGTGGTCAAACCGGAATAAAAAATGTTTGCGTTGCCGGCGGTGTCAGCGCCAACTCCGCACTGCGTGCAAGTCTGAAGGATACAGCAATGGCACAAAATTGGAAATTACATATTCCACCTTTTGCCTATTGTACGGATAATGCTGCAATGATTGCCATGGCAGGTTTTTTTCAGTATAAAGAAGGTCAATTCTCCGGAATGGATCTGAGTCCGCAGGTAAGGATGACGATCTGAATCAGACTCACCTCAGTTTCATTCACTGTTCCCTCACTGTTAAAATGCGACATGAGATTACTCTTTTAAAGGGATCATTATCCGGCTGGAAGTATCGAAAAAAAAGACCTCCCGAACGGAAGGCCTTTTAACCACTCATGCACAAACCAATCTTTAAGCATCAGGAAAATGTTGCAAACCTCAAAGCACTTTATCCACCACCAGTACATAGCCGTTGCTGGCCGGTACGGTAGCAAGTATATTAGCACCATTGACCTGCACCTTTCCATCCTTTACACTAAAAACAACTTTCTTACCTCCAAAGAGAGTGATTTCCTGAGCGTCCTTAAAATCTTCCGCTTTATAGGAACCCACAATCACATGATTGTATAATACATTCTCAAGATCACCTTTTTTTTCCGCCTTCATCAATTCATCCAGAACGCCTTCCGGTAAAGCAGCAAAAGCTGCATCAGTTGGCGCGAAAACCGTGAATGGACCGTTGTTGGACAGTGCATCCACCAATTCTGCAGCCTGAACCGCTTTAACAAGTGTAGTGTGGTCTTTGGAACCGATTGCAATTTTAACGACGTTTGGTTGGGAAACATCATCTGCAACAGTGGATTGACCTCCCTGAGCTACTGCTTCTGAACCGGTTTCTGTTGGGGTACTTTCTTGAGACTCCTGAGAATTGTTTGTGCAGGCAAGAAAGTTTAGGCTTAACAAGGCGACCCATATGGGTAATAAATGTCTTTTTTTCATTTGTCTGGGTTTAAAGGTTGTGTTCAGAACTCAAAATTAGAATGGGATAGAAGTGTTGAGAATGACCTATATCAAAAACCGGCTGACATTCATCAGTAAATACGAAAAGATAAAATATACAGGAATATTGCTATATTCCCTTAGGTCAGACGGGTCATCCGCAAGCGGTTTGGCAGAAAAAATCCAAGGGTTTCAGCTACATTCTCTATTGCCGGTGCACCTTTTCAGGTGCCTTTCAGCAGAACATTACCAGATTTTGACTCTCAGACTATCGGTTCTCCACATGGCATCCCCTTCCTTTATTCCAAAAGCCTCGTAAAATTCCGGGAGATTTGAAAAAGGACCATTGACACGGAGGAAATTTGGTGAATGAACGTTTGTCATCACCTGCATGGCAAGAGCTTCATCTCTTGAATGCCCTAACCAACCCATGGTATAACCTAAAAAGTATCGTTGAGCTGGCGTGAGTCCGTCGGTCTTATCACCCTTTTTGAATTGCTCAGTTTTCATAAATGCGGCATAGCCGATGACAAGGCCTCCCAGATCCGCAATATTTTCTCCCAGGGTAGCTTCTCCGTTAATATGCAGACTGTCGAGTACAATATAATTATTAAACTGCTCAACAAGGAGTTTAGCCCGTTTCATGAACTGAACCGAATCTTCAGTGGTCCACCAGCTTTTCAGATTTCCATCAGCATCAAACTGTCTTCCCTGATCATCAAAGCCATGTGTCAGTTCATGTCCTATCGTTGAGGCAGCGGCATAGCCATAGATGATGGCATCATCGGCCAGTGAATCCGGTAAGCCCGGGATCAGGAATATGGCGGCAGGAAGTACTATTTCATTGTTTGAAGGATTATAATAGGCATTATACGTTTGGGGAGTCATCTCCCACTCGCTACGATCAACCGGCTTGCTCAACTTATCTAAATAGTATCTGTATTGCCAGCGTTTGCAGTTCATCACATTCTGCACGTATGAATTGCTGTTTATTTCCAATGCAGAATAGTCCTTCCACTTTTCAGGGTAACAAACTTTACTTGAGATTTTTGATAATTTATGAAGAGCTTTTTCCTTCGTCTCTGCGCCCATCCAGTCCAGGGTTTGAATTCTTTCCCTGTATGTTTCCAGCATATTTTTCACCAGCCTGTCATAGCGTTCCTTCATTCCCGGAGGCACATATTTACTTACATAGAGCTGTCCCAGTGCGTCTCCCAGATAATTTTCCTCTTCATCAAGTATTCTTTTCCATCTGGGTCTCAATGTCTGAACACCGGAGAGCGCTTTACCATAGAATTCAAAGTTTTGATTCACAAAAGGACTGCTCAGCTGATCCGCATAATTGTTTAGCAGATTCCAGGTAAGGTAATTTTTCCAGTCATTAAGTGAGATGCTATTGATCAGTTTGTTCACCTGAGTGAAGAATTCAGGCTGAGCCACAATAACTGAATCTACACCGGTCATCATCAGTTTCTCCGATAGTCGTTTCCAGTTAAGCTCCGGATATGCGGTCCCGAAAGCTGTTTGAGACATCTTGTTATAGTTTGCATAAGGATCTCTCAGATCTTCGAGTTTCCGGGACGATAATGCCAGTTGCTTTTCTATATTTAGTACGGAGGCAGCATGCAGGGCGGCTGATTTTTCATTTCCTTCGAGAAGTGAAAACATTTTCACCATGTGCTTTTCATACTCATCTCTGATTCTTTTTGTCCGGCTGTCATTGTTAAAATAATAATCCCGGTCAGGTAAACCGAGGCCCCCCTGATAAAAATGTACAGCAAATTGTTCACTGTTCATCTCATCCTGGTAGATCGCGATATAGAACAGGGGATCACTGGTGATCTGATGCATTTCCGCCAGAAGGTCAAGAAATTCCTGCTTGTTTTTTATGGCTTTTATTTTTTCAAGAAATCCGGAGAGAGGTGAAATTCCTTCGTTTTCGATCTTGATCGTATCCATGCCGGCTGACCAGAAATCTCCGATCTTTTGTGCATTCGAACCGGGAGAATTGGTTGAACTTTCTGCGGCGTCTTCACAGATGCCGAGCAATTTGCTGTAATTATCATCCCTCACAAGGTTTGCAATTCCCCAGCGTTTTTCCGAGGCAGGTACCGGATTATCTTTCATCCAGTCACCTGTCGCGTACCTGAAAAAATCATCGCCAGGATTTACTGTGCTGTCGATCCACTGCCAGAGAAAATCATCCTTTGTGCTCTCCGTTAGCGACTTTTCTGACGGGTTATTGCATGAAGTGAATATGAACGGAACGGTGATCAACGAGATCAATCTGAGATATAAAACTTTTATCATAATTATAAAATGCTGATTACAAATGAGACCTGTTTGATAATTTATACGATAAAACTATGCATTTACTTCTTAATGGCTACCTGCGTCCAAACAATTAGGAAATATTTAACCTTTGCTCTAAATTTGATTTCTGCACTTCTTGCTTTTGTGTGACAAACAAGAATCTCAATTCCGCTTACTTCGATCACCATGCTTATGACCAAATTACTACTCTCAGCCTTTTTATTAGTTGCCCTGCTGACCGCCACGCTACGTGATCCTTCCAAAACGGAAGATGATACTAAACCGGCAGCAGATTCGACCATACACTATGAAGGTGAAAGACATTTGAAGAATGTCAGGCAGCTGACTTTTGGCGGAGACAATGCGGAAGCCTATTACAGTTTTGACAGCGAGATGCTGGTATTCCAGGCCAGCAATCCGGAATGGAATGTTGAGTGTGATCAGATTTATTATTCAAGGATCGACTCCTTCGCACCTGAACTGGTCAGTACCGGTAAAGGAAGGACCACCTGCGCTTATTTTCTTGGTGGAGATTCCCTGATAATTTATGCCTCCACTCATCTGGGTGGAAGCGAGTGTCCTCCTAAACCTGCGCCGCGTGCCGACAGGAAATATGTTTGGCCGCTCTATCCCAGCTTTGATATTTTCGCCGCTGATTTGAATGGGAACATCCGTTACAGACTCACAGACAATAATGTATATGATGCGGAAGCAACGGTGAGTCCGGATGGCAGGAAAATTGTTTTTACCTCAACCCGGAGCGGAGATCTCGAATTGTACACTATGAATGCCGATGGCAGTGATGTGAAACAGATCACCGATGAATTGGGATATGACGGTGGAGCATTCTTCTCACCGGATGGCACAAAACTGGTATTCCGTTCTTCCAGACCTAAAACGGAAGAAGAGATAAAAGAGTATAAAGAACTCCTGGGTCAACATCTCGTGATGCCTACGCGTATGGAGATTTATACCTGCAATACCGATGGCAGTGACCTGAAAAAAGTTACCGATCTCGGAGGTGCAAACTGGGCACCGTTTTTCTCGCCGGATGGCAAGAAAATTATCTTTTCCAGCAATCACGCTTCACGCGGATTCCATTTTAATTTATGGATGTGTAATCTGGATGGCGCTGAACTTGAACAAATTACTTTTGATAAGGTATTTGATGCCTTCCCGGTATTTTCTCCTGACGGAAAGAAAATTGTCTTTTCCAGCAACAGGAATAACGGTGGAACCAGAGCAACCAACCTCTTTATCGCCGATTGGGTAGATTGAACCCGGATTATACCTATGGAAATTGTTTGAGTATTCAAATGCCACAAGCAGGGAGTGCTTCTCGAATGAGGCAGAGTATTGCTGTGGTGAAGGTGCGAAATTCAGCGATTGACTGTAAGGAAGCACTTTGGAATCGTGCAAGATTGCCTGATGCATATTCCGGCTTGAACAATTAATTTTGTTTTGTGTTAATTTGTTTTGTCTTTCGCAGAATCGCGAAGGCTTTAATTTAATTCCATATGAAGACCGGCAGAATACCAGTTATATTAATCGTACTTCTTTTGGGAATAGTGATCTATGTGAATAAATGCAGAAACAAACCATCAGGACAAAATACGATGAAAGGACCTGCAGCAGGCGGTGCATCTGTAAATGGTATCGTCGCGCAGACCCGGGATGTGTCGGATGTGATTCATGTTACAGGGACACTACTTTCTAATAAGGAAGTCCTTATCCGGAATGAAGTTGCCGGGAAGCTTGTGAAAATAAATTTCAGGGAGGGTACAAGGGTTCAGAAAGGGGAATTGCTTGCAAAGATCTATGATGATGATTTGCAGGCCCAGTTAAGAAAATTGCAATTGGATGCGAAGCTGCTGGCAAGTAATGAGAAACGGCTTAAGGACCTGCTGCTCATTCAGGGGGTGAGTCAACAGGAGTATGATCAGGCACTGACAGACCTCATGCGTGCTGAGGCCGATATAGACCTGGTGAAGGTGCAGATTGCCAAAACTGAGTTACGCGCCCCTTTTAGCGGGCAGGTAGGGCTTGAGAAAGTCAGTGAAGGATCCATACTGGGATTGAATTCTGAAATCGTCAGCATTCAGGATCTTGAAACCATCAAACTTGAATTTTCAATACCAGAGAAGTACAAAGCGGATGTTATTTCGGGACAGACTGTTTATTTTACCGTTGAACCCGGCAAGAGTCTTCATGAAGCAAAAATTTACGCACTTGAACCAAAGATTGATCCGTCTTCCAGGTCCCTGCTGGTAAGAGCTTATTGTGATAATCCGAACGGTCTCTTAACACCGGGTGCCTTTGCACGCTTACAGGTTCCGCTAAGGGAAATGAAAAACGCCCTGATGGTTCCGACACAGGCTATCATTCCTGAGCTTAAAGGCTATAAACTTTTTATCAAAAAGGATGGGAAAGCCTTTCCGGTAAAAGTCTCAATAGGAGTAAGAAATGATTCCACCATACAAGTCCTCTCTGGTATTCAGGCCGGAGATACAGTTCTGACTGATGGCATCATGCAATTAAGACCGGAGATGCCGGTTAATGTTTCCCTGACTAACTAAGAACAGAATTCAGCCGATGAGTATTGCAACAATAAGTCTCAAGCGTCCTGTGCTGGCCATGGTGATGTCCATCATCATCCTGCTCTTCGGTATCATCGGCTTTGATTTCTTAGGTGTACGCGAATACCCTTCTCTGGACCCACCCACCATTACCGTCAGAACCAATTATACCGGTGCAAACTCCGATATCATTGAGTCACAGATTACCGAGCCTCTTGAAAAGTCAATAAACGGGATTGAGGGTATCCGATCTATTTCCTCATCGAGTAACCTGGGCTCCAGTATCATAACAGTTGAATTTGGTCTGGAATCTGATCTGGAAGCTGCAGCCAACGATGTCAGGGATAAAGTATCACAGGCTTTAAGGCAATTGCCACTTGATATTGACGGACCGCCGGTAGTGACCAAGGCGGATGCCAATAGTGATGCCGTGATCTCGATGACTGTACAGAGCAATTCCAGGTCGCATCTGGAGGTTAGCGACTATGCGGCAAATGTCATACTGGAGAGACTTCAGACAATTCCGGGAGTAAGTACGGTTCAGATATGGGGAGAGAAAAAATATGCCATGCGCATCTGGCTGGACCCGCAAAAGCTTAGTGCCTATAACCTCACAGCGCTCGATGTTCAGCGGGCCGTTAACAGGGAGAACGTCGAATTGCCTGCCGGAAAACTGGCAGGTAATAACACCGAATTAACTGTTAAGACGATGGGCCGACTAAGTACGGAGAAGGATTTTAATGATCTGGTCGTATCCGGCGATGGCGTTCAGCCGGTGAGGTTAAGAGACATAGGCTATGCTATACTCGGTACGGAAAATGAGGAGTCCATTCTGAAAGGTAACGGGATCCCGATGATTGGGATGGCCATAGTTCCACAGCCGGGTTCAAACTATATAGACATCGCTGATGAATTTTACAGGAGGTATGAACAGTTAAAGAAAGAACTGCCTTCGGATTTCAAACTCAACATCGCCCTGGACAAAACCACCTTTGTCAGGCAGTCGGTAAATGAAGTAGGTGAAACATTGCTCATCGCATTTATTCTTGTGGTCTTAATCATATTCCTTTTTTTCAGGGATTGGTTAATTGCCTTGCGCCCACTGATCGACATTCCCATATCACTTATTGGGGCGTTTTTTATTATGTATCTCGCCGGTTTTTCCATCAATATACTTACCCTACTCGCCATTGTACTGGCAACGGGCCTGGTAGTTGACGATGGAATTGTTGTTACTGAAAATATTTATAAGAAACTGGAAAGTGGTATGAAGCCGCTCGATGCTGCCAGAGAAGGATCCAATGAAATTATCTTTGCCATCATCTCCACTTCTCTTACTCTTGCTGTTGTTTTTCTTCCCATCATTTTCCTTGAAGGCTTTGTCGGCAGACTTTTTCGTGAGTTCGGTATTGTCATGGCAGGAGCCATCCTGATCTCCGCTTTTGTATCGCTTACCCTGACACCGGTACTGAATGTTTTGTTGACACGAAAGAACCGGGGACATTCTAAATTCTATGAAAGAACAGAACCTTTCTTTCAGCGAATGAATGATTCCTATAAGAGATCACTGGAAAGTTTCATGAAGAACCGCAGGTGGGCAATACTGCTGCTTTTGATCAGTACTGCAATGATTTTCGGAATAGGTTCACAGCTACAATCTGAATTAGCCCCGTTAGAGGATCGGAATTGGCTGAGACTTGCTGTTTCCGCACCGGAAGGTGCTTCTTTCGAGTACATGGACAGGTATATGGACAAGATCAGCAAGCTTGTATCGGACTCCGTAAGCGAAATGCGGGTGATGCTGACAGTAACTGCACCTGCATTCGCCGGTTCAGGTGCGGTTAATACAGGTTTTGCCAGATTATCGCTACAAGAGTCGGATGACAGGGAACGATCTCAACAGGAAATCGCTGACTTTCTCGGAAAGAATCTGAGACAGTTCCCTGACGGAAGAGCATTTGTCATTCAGGAACAAACCATTGGTGTCGGCGGAGTAGCAAGAGGCGGCCTGCCTGTACAATTTGTCCTCCAAAACTCTTCATTTGAAAAGATAAAGGAAAGGCTTCCTCTTTTTCTTGAAGCAGCTAACAAAGAACCAGTCTTTCAGGGCGTAGATGTGAACCTGAAGTTCAATAAACCTGAACTCTATGTCAGCATTGACAGGGAGAGAGCAAATGCACTTGGCGTATCTGTAATGGATATCGCACAAACCCTCCAGCTTGCCTACAGTGGTGGAAGGATATCTTATTTTACCATGAAGGGAAAGCAATATCAGGTTATGGTACAGGTGAACAGACAGAACCGTGATGAGCCTCTTGACCTGCGCTCACTGTATGTCAGAAATGACAGAAATGAACTGGTGCAGGTCGATAATCTGATACAACTAACGGAAGAAAGCAGTCCGCCACAACTCTATCATCACAACCGATACAAGTCAGCAACCGTCTCTGCCGGTTTGGCTCCCGGACAAACCATCGGAGATGGTATTTCCGCCATGAACAGGATCGCTGAGGAAGTGTTGGATGACAGTTTCAACACCGAACTGACAGGACCTTCAAGAGATTTTGCCGAAAGCAGTTCAAATATACTTTTTGCCTTTATCCTTGCACTGGTTCTGATATACCTCATCCTTGCAGCCCAGTTCGAAAGTTTTATTGATCCGGTGATCATTATGCTCACCGTTCCGCTGGCCCTGGGAGGCGCTGTCTTCACACTCTGGATGTTCAACCAGACCCTCAATATATTCAGTCAGATCGGAATGATCATGCTCATAGGACTGGTGACCAAGAACGGCATTTTGATCGTGGAGTTCGCGAACAAACAGAAAGAGCTGGGCCGCAATATTCATGAAGCCGTGATCGAGGCTTCAACGCTCAGACTCAGACCAATCCTGATGACAAGCTTCGCAACCATACTTGGCGCCCTGCCAATCGCCATCGGACTGGGTAACGGAGCGGAAAGCCGAATGCCTATGGGTATCGCAGTAGTCGGTGGATTGGTTTTCTCTCTGGTACTTACACTCTATGTTATTCCGGTTATGTACACTTATATTTCCAGAAGAAAGGCGCGTGATGGATTTATGTAAGAGTTATCTTAGTTCAGTCAAATTTCATATGGAAAACTTTATGCAAGGGACTGCAAAAACGGTGTTTGCCATATTTGTTTTTCTTTCTTTTCAGAGTGAAGCAGTCCCGGTAACAGTAAAAGACTCAGTGTTGACTTTTGAAGATGCCGCCAGAATCGCACTTCAGAAAAATTTTGATATCATTATTGCCGACAATGAGCTTCAGAAAGCAAAAAACATGGATCATCCGGGCCAGGCTGGAATGTTGCCTGATCTCCACGCCGGAGCAGATTATTCGAGAGCCGATAACACTACGAGGCAGCGATATTCTAACGGTGATGAAATTGACCGGTCAGGAGCCATCACCGAAAATCTCAATGCTGAAGTGGTCTTGGGTTGGACCATTTTTGACGGACTTCGGATGTTCAGCTCCAGGCGCAAATTGTCGGAAATTGCTTTACTTGGAGAAACCGCATTTAAAATGCGCATGGAAGAAGTGTACCTTCAGGTATCTTCCGCCTATTATTCAATTATAAAGCAGCAACAGCTGATCAGAAACCTGAAAGAGGATGAAGCTCTGGCAAGAGAGAGGTTGACAATCACGGAAAGACGTATGCAGAATGGCTCCGGATCCAGACTAGACTATCTTCATGCTAAAACAGATCTCAATGCCAGACTGAGTGATATCAGAAATCAGGAAACGATACTGAAGTCATTTCAACTGGAACTGAACAGATTGTTAACCCTTCCCCCCACTTCAGAGTATTTGCTTGAAGACAGTGTCCGGATAAGTTACACCATCACCTTTGATGAGTTGAAGAACAAATCCATCGAATTAAATCAGGAGAGAAATTATTACAGACAGCAGTTACTTATTACAGAACTTGAACTAAAAGAAAATACAGCCGGAAGATGGCCACAACTAAGACTTAACGGCAGTTATAATTATTCCAATACAGAGAATGATGCAGGATTCATGAGGCTGAATAAATTTCAGGGCTTGAGTTATGGTGTCAGCGTCAGTCTGCCGGTCTTTGACGGATTCAGGATTTCTCGGGAAATAAAAAATGCCAGACTGGATGTCCTGAATGCACGTCTGGCATCCCAACAGTTTGAAGAAGCGATCAATGCGGAATTGCTGCTTTCCTTCAACAGGTTTGAAGAGAAGAAAGTTGTACTCCGGATTGAAGAAGAGAATATTTTAGCGGCAAGAGAAATCCTGCAGATCTCCCAGGAGAGATTCAGAACAGGTATCAGCAATATGCTGGAACTGAAAGAAGTTCAGCGAGGATTTGAAAATGCTGTCACCAGGCTGGTGAATGCCAGATATGAAGCAAAGATTGCTGAAAACAATCTGAAAAAACTTGCAGGTGAATTGATTAATAATTTTAATTAGCAACTCAATTTTTGATCTTTATGATCTGAAAATTAATTCCTGATCAATATTGAACTTATTAAACACAATTAAGGAAACCAGGCTCAGCAGGGCATTTCTGGAGTTTACCAGGAATCAGCGTTCGCTCGGATTACTTCTGATCTTTTGTACCATTCTTTCACTTATACTGGCAAATTCAACCTGGTCGGAAACGTACCTTGCCTTTTGGCACCATTACCTGAGTTTTGGCTTTTCAGATTTCACCCTGAAAATGAGCATAAGTCATTTCATCAATGATGCACTCATGGCCATATTTTTTCTCCTGGTCGGACTGGAGATTAAGAGAGAATTGTATGCGGGGGAACTTTCTTCTTTTGTAAAAGCTTCGTTACCTATCGCAGCGGCTATTGGAGGAATGCTTGTACCAATCATGATCTATGTGGCAGTCAATGCAGGTACCGAGACTTCCCATGGTTGGGGGGTTCCCATGGCAACCGATATAGCCTTTGCCATAGGCATTTTGTCCCTTGCAGGGAATAAGGTACCCGTTTCACTGAAAGTCTTACTTACAGCCCTGGCTGTGGTTGATGATCTGGGTGCGGTGATGGTCATCGCCTTATTTTACACCAGTTCCATTGCCACGAAATATCTCTTACTCACGCTTGCTTGTCTGGTACTCTTGTTTCTCTTGAACAGGTTCCGGGTTCGCAATTTGTACCTGTATCTTATTCCGGGAATTTTCCTTTGGTATTTTGTCTTTATGAGTGGTGTTCATGCTACCGTAGCCGGTGTATTACTTGCTTTCATGATTCCGCTCAAAGCGGGCGAAAGAAATAACCCCTTGCTGAGGCTTGAGCATACCTTGCATCTTCCCGTTAATTTCTTCATTATGCCTGTATTCGCTCTTGCCAATACAGCCATTGTCCTTGAGGGCGGGCTGCTTGAAAGCCTTGCCAGCAAAGAGAGCATCGGCATAGCCCTGGGTCTGCTTATCGGAAAACCGTTAGGGATAGTGAGTTTTGTATACCTGTCAATCCGTTTAGGTATCAGCCGGCTTCCCGAAGGAAGCAATTTCCGGCAACTCCTGGGATTGGGTTTTCTGGGAGGCATCGGATTCACTATGTCCATATTTATAGCCTTACTTTCGTTTGATTCGGAGGTGCATATATTCAATTCAAAGATCGCGATACTGTCTTCTTCCCTGGTAGCGGGTCTGGCAGGCTACCTTTTAATCAAATCATCTTTGCATGACAAACAATGATTCTGAAATGCTGGCTGCCCAATTGCGTATGCCGCACGGTTCTCTAGCCCTTGAAACAGGAAAGTTCATGGCCAAGGGCAATGCCGGACTTTACAGGGAACTGATGAAGTTTTATTTGCCGGCAGCCGGACAAACTGTCCTGGAGATAGGGCCAGGAAACGGAGCTTTTATTCCTCACATAGTTTCTCCCGCGAGAGATATCCGATACAGCTCAGTTGATCTTTCAAAAGAAATGGTGGAAGAAGCGACTGCGTTGAATAAGGAACTGATAGATCAGGGTATGGCAGAGATCCTGCATGGCGATTGCCGGAAACTTCGTTTTGAGAAAGAAGTTTTTGATCATACAATAAGTATCAACACCATCTATTTTATGGATCCGCTCGAAGCTTATCTTGAGGAACTGAAAAGGGTCATGCGAAGTGGTGCCATGCTTTATCTGGGATACAGGTCAAAACAGGGAATGTTGCAACTCCCCTTTACACGTTTCGGATTCGCGCTCTATGAACCAGGGCAGCTTGAATCACTTCTTGAACAGAGTGGTTTCAAGGAGGTAAACAGTCATATTTTTGAGGAAGATCTGGTCATACCCGACGGGCGGAAACTGCGCCTGGAGAGTGTTATCACACTTGCGTCGAAATGATTTATTTTGTATTATTGATAGTTGCAACCTCAGCTGCGCTATGAAACCCAGCCTGTTTCTCATTTCCCTGCTTCTGCTGACATTAAGTCTTGAAGCGCAAACCATCAGTAAACTGACCATCACGGATAATCTATCCTCCTCGAGTAAATTCGGGTACGGCAAACCTAAACCGGCCGCACCTAAAGATCACTTTGTCATGATGGAGGAAAGAGGTACCCAGGTACTGTTTTACGCGGATATGTTGCCGGAAGAACTGCTCCCCGATTCCTATAATCTTGTCTTTACCGCGTACAAAGAATATCAGGGTAAGGAAACCTGGATTGACGAAAGAGTACTTGCCGTGAAGAAAAGTTCAGCCTATGCATTGACCGCGATCAATTTTTTTGAAACAGGAAATTATAAGGTGCTCATTACGGCTGAGACTAATAAAGATAAAATCCTTGCCGAAGGAAAATTTACCATAGGAAAAGAGTAATCTCCTTTTAACTTGGAAAATTATCATGCTGCTGAATTCCTTTCCTGAGGATAATGGCTAAGAATATATGAACCTGACTGCGTTTGAATTGAACAGACCTGACAAATGGAATCGAAAGAGGTACGGGATATAGTTGAACTTGAAACAGAAGACAGGGGATCTTTTGAATGGCCGGAATACTGGTCGGACCGGATCATGGATTGCATTATCGAACCGTTTGAGGCTTCCTTTTTTAATCCTGAAATTCAGGATTTGGAAGATTTTTGGGTTGTTGCTGATCTGGAACCGGAAAGTAAGATAGATGGATATCTTGTTGTCTATGATGCAGACAGTGATCTGTTCGGACTGGCAGAAAAGCTTGAGATCTATGAGAATGGATCCGGTCTGCTGATCGGTTTGTTCGGAAGCCTGCTGAATGCATTGGAGAGTATTCCTTCGCGTAATGAACTGAAGTAAAAACCTTATCGTTTAATTGTTGTTTGATGAAGGTGATGAAACGACTGAATGATCTCTATAGCGTTCCTGTCCTTTTTCTGTTTATGTTTACATTTTCAGCCTGTGCGCAGCATGTCAAGGAAGTAAGGGATGAAACAATCAAGAACGAAACTGAAATGATGAAAACGGATACAGCAACTTTTGGAGGCGGTTGCTTTTGGTGTACGGAAGCGCAATTTGAACTGCTCAAAGGTGTCATTAGTGTCACTTCCGGTTATTCTGGTGGAACAGTCAGGAATCCTTCCTATAAGGAAGTTTGTACAGGAAGGACGGGGC
Source organism: uncultured Flavobacteriales bacterium (assembly GCA_964544885.1). GTDB lineage: Bacteria > Bacteroidota > Bacteroidia > AKYH767-A > 2013-40CM-41-45 > QQVM01. The sequence continues at coordinate 155,051 of CAZJDX010000005.1, read as the reverse complement.
ACGCTGAAGTAGTTCAGGTAGTTTACGATCCGGCTCTGATTACCTATGAAGAGCTTCTGGAAGCGTTTTGGCACTCCCATGATCCGACGCAATTGAACAGACAGGGAAATGATGTGGGAACGCAATATCGTTCTGTGATTTTCTATCACGATGAAGAACAACACAGACTGGCTGAGAAGTATAAAAAATTGTTGAATGAATCCGGCGCTTACGGATCAGAAATTGTTACGGAAATCTCGGCACTGAAGGAATTTTTTAAAGCGGAAACTGATCATCAGAACTATTTCAATGAAAACGGTTCACAGCCTTATTGTCAGTTCGTGGTAGCTCCTAAGGTGGATAAATTCAGGAAGGTCTTCAAGGAGAAACTGAAGTGATCCCTTTTAGGGAGAATTTATTCCTTATGGGTGATGTCCCAGGCATCAAAGAGGGTCTTGAGGAATATATTTTCCTTCTTAGTCACTTCATCGTCGGCTTTCACCAGTTCAACAGCAAATTTCAGAAAACGTGTTCTCTCCTCCTCTTCGGAATCCTGGAAGAAATCATCCATGCATTTTTGAAAGTGGAGAATATAGTCTTCCTGATTCAGTTTACTTAAGGCTTCCATTGCACCATCCAGTTCAACATGAAAAGGATAATTTTCCACCAGATAATTGCGAATGATCAGGTCTTCTCTGGCTCCGAATTTACCATCAACAGCAGCCAGTAATTGCAGCATGTGATATCCCGCTTCAGCTTTATTAAGATTCTTCAACATAATTTCATTCATATTATTGTAACAAGATAATAAATACCCTATGAAGATAGATTGAATTTTCGGGATTCAACTAAAGAATTTTTTCCGGATATGTGAATGATCGTACCAGGATCACCAGGGGTTCCATGCCTGAACATGGGCTGCTGCCTGAATGACAAGGGAATAGCGGAATAGCGGGTCAAAATCTCAAAACACAGGACAAGTATCTGCACTGTTTCATCGATTGTTTTTATCTTTATCAAATAGTTTAAACTATGTCAGACATCATTCGGTTACTGCCCGATTCGGTGGCAAATCAGATCGCCGCAGGTGAGGTGATACAGCGCCCTGCATCCGCGGTGAAGGAAGTGCTGGAGAATGCTGTGGATGCCGGCAGCACTCAGATCGAGTTATTCATCCGGGATTCCGGGAGTACCTTAATACAGATCGTGGATAATGGAACGGGTATGAGTCCTACCGATGCCCGTTTGTCCTTTTCAAGACATGCAACTTCCAAGATCCGGGCTGCGGAAGACCTTTTTGCGATACGTACCAAGGGTTTCAGGGGCGAAGCGCTTGCTTCCATTGCTTCCATTGCACAAGTTGAACTGAAGACACGGAGGGAAAAGGATGAAACAGGCAGTCGTATCGTACTTGAAGGTGGAGAGATCATCAGCCAGGAACCGGTAGCCTGCAACCAGGGAACCAGCATCAGTATCAAAAATCTTTTTTACAATGTTCCGGCCAGAAGAAATTTTTTGAAATCACATGCGGTTGAAGCCAGGCATATCATCGACGAATTTGAAAGGGTTGCCTTGGCTCATCCTGATGTTGCCATGTCGCTGAGCCAAAACGGAATTGAAATTTTCAGACTGCCCGTATCAAATCTCCGTCAACGGATTGCAGGCGTATATGGGAGCCATTACAACGAGAGATTGGTCCCGGTCAAAGAAGAAACTTCTCTCCTCTCCGTTTCAGGATTCATCGGAAAACCTGAGTTTTCAAGAAAGAGCCGTGGCGAGCAATTTTTCTTCGTTAACCGCCGCTTTATCAGGGATGGCTACCTGAATCACGCTGTGGTAAACGCTTTTGAAGAATTGCTCCCGCGCGAGAGCTATCCTTCCTACTGGTTATTCATCGATATTGACCCGGGTAGGATTGATGTCAACATTCATCCTACCAAGACAGAAATAAAATTCGAAGATGAACGTTCTGTTTATTCGATTATCCGCGCCTCCGTGAAGAGATCATTAGGACAATACAGCATATCACCGGCGCTTGATTTTGATAATGAAAGATCCTTTGATCTTCCCCATTCGGTCAGAACGCAGTCGCCTGTTGAACCGAGCATAAAGGTCAACACCTCCTATAATCCTTTCAAAGCCGACTCTAACCGTGATATCAGCTCCGCAGGCTGGAATAAACTCTATCACCAGTTGTCCGCTTCATCCTCTTCCACTTCACAAACTGAATTGATCTCCCGTCAATCTTCCGATGAAGAGAAAAGTGAAAAATCGGATTTTTCAGAAAGAAATTTCTTTCAGCTGGATGACAGGTACATTCTCATTCCGACTGAGGAAGGACTGGTATGCGTTGACCAGGAGGCCGCACACCAAAGGGTATTATTTGAGAAATTCAGGAAACGCATACTGGAGCGGAGCCCTTCCACGCAACAGGACTTGTTTCCTGAATCACTGGATTTTTCACCAGCCGACGTAGAACTTATGAAACTGTTGGAAAACGATGTTCGATCATTGGGATTCGACATAAGAGAATTCGGAGGAAATTCATATGTACTTCATGGCGCACCTCCGGAAGTGATCAAGGGCAGTGAAAAGGCGGTACTTGAAAGCATATTGGATAAATTCAGAAACGGCTCTGATGATATCAGGACTGGAAATAGTGAGCTTTTGGCCGCTTCCATGGCCAAAAGCCTGTCGATCCGGAGCGGACAGAAACTCAGTCATGCCGCTATGAAATTGCTGCTCGAAGAGTTGTTCACCTGTGAGCGGCCTTCGATGGGTATACAAGGTAAATCGTGCATGATTTTGTTGAAAACCGGAGAGATCAAGGAACGTTTTCACTGATTTCTTTACAGATCTTCAACAACCGAACAGATTACCTGTATTGACGGTGAGTTTAATCATGTATTATTCCGTATGAGTTTCGAACAACACAGACCAAGAAGTTTTAATTTTCTCCCGGAAGTCGTTAAGAATCTGCTGATCATTAACGGTATTCTTTATCTCGCGCTCGTGGTCATGCGCAGCAGGGGAATAGATCTGAATGACATACTCGGACTTCATTACTTTGAAGCGGAAAAATTCCGTGTCTACCAGATCGTTTCTTATATGTTCATGCATGGAAATTTCATGCATATCTTTTTCAATATGTTCGCCGTCTGGATGTTTGGCGCAGCGATTGAAAATGTATGGGGGCCAAAGCGTTTTCTGACTTATTATATTATCACCGGACTTGGAGCGGCGGTTGCTCATTATGCCATTGTATACTATGAAATGCAACCGGCATTGGCCTATTTCGATGATTATATTGCCAACCCGAGCTTTTCGAATTTGCAAACACTTCTTACTTCTGATGCCTTCAGAAGCTTCTCCTCGACCGACATGATAGATAATTATAACGCTTTCACCAGGGAATTTAACAGTCTGCAGGCGGTAAATCCGGCAGAAGCCCTGCAGCTGAGCGTGGAGTATATGAAGCAGCTGAAAGTGGATGCTTTGAATGCACCTGTCGTGGTAGGCGCTTCCGGTGCCGTATTCGGATTGCTTCTTGCCTACGGAATGATCTTTCCGAACAGTATCATTTACATCTATTTTGCATTACCGATCAAAGCGAAGTATTTCGTCATTCTTTATGGTGCGCTCGAATTGTTCAGCGGAATTGCCAATGTGCCCGGTGATAATGTCGCACATTTCGCGCACCTGGGCGGACTGGTAACCGGACTTATCCTGATTCTTTACTGGAGAAACCAGAACAGGAAAAGGATGCATCAGTTTTGATGAAGAGCGCATTACAGGGCCGGGTTGAATTAATCCGGATTGATAGCTTAAAAGAAGATGTCTGAATTTCTCAATTCACTCAAAACGCATGTAAAACTGGCCGACCCGGTACAAAGGCTCATTCTCATTAATGTAGCCTTGTTTCTCGTTCTCAGACTTCTGAATGTGATCACCATGCTTTTTATGGTTGATACATTCAGTTTTCCTTTCATATCATATTGGCTTGCCGTTCCTGCAGATCCTTCCCAACTTTTGTTCAGGCCCTGGACCATCATCACTTATATGTTCTATCATTGGGAATTCTTTCATCTCTTTTTCAATATGCTTCTGCTATTCTGGATGGGAAAGATTTTCTATGAATATCTTGGCGCACAGAAACTGATCAGTACGTATATTCTTGGCGGGATATGCGGAGCCATATTTTATATTGCCGCATACAATTTATTTCCCCTTTTTTCCAACCATCTCAGCGCCTCTTTCGCGCTTGGAGCCTCCGCCAGCGTATTGGCAATAACCATCGCTGCCGCCACACTGCTTCCTGATTATCCTGTTCAGCTTATCCTGATCGGCCCGGTTAAGCTGAAATGGCTAGCCCTGATCATTGTCTTATCCGACCTGATCAGCATCAGCGGCTCGAATGCGGGAGGACATCTTGCTCACCTGGGAGGCGCCTTTTACGGATTCCTGTATATCCGGCAGCTCCGGTCCGGAAAAGATATTGCCGCCTGGTTTACCAGACTCATTGATTACCTGAAACCGGGTCGAAAGACAAAGATGAAAGTGGAGTACGGAAATAAATTCACTGACGATGATTTTAACATGATCAGGAAATCGCGTCAGGAAAGACTTGACAACATCTTGGATAAAATTTCAAAATCCGGTTATGGCAGCCTTAGCCAGGAGGAGAAAGACTTTCTCTTTAAGGCAAGTAAGGATAATTAGGCAAGCGCTTTATCAATGAAGAAAGAAAGAAGAAGTTCATTGTTCAGCCGGCTTATGTGGGTACTTACTCTCATCTCGATCAGCGCTTACTCCTTCTCCCTGCTGGCAGCCTATATCAATCCCGTCTATTGCTGGTGGCTGGCTTTGTTTGGACTTGCCTTGTTGCCTTCTTTCCTGCTTACATTCCTTTTATTTTTATACTGGGCACTGAAGCGAAAGAAGAAAGCCTGGTTGGTGCTGATCTTTCTTATGCCTGGCCTGTTCAGGTTACCTTCACTTTACAGGATTGACCTCTCCGGAGACAAAGTAGCCACCACGAACGAAAAGAGCCTGAAGGTGATGTCCTTCAACGTACGGCTTTTTAATCTCTATAACTGGTTTCACAATACCGAAACAAAAAGCATGATCTTTGATTTTCTGAAACAGGAAGATCCCGATATTATCTGCTTTCAGGAGTTTTATTCCTCCGACCGTAAAGATCCCGGATTCAGGAACGATAAAGTACTTCGTGAATTACTCAATGCTTACTCACATATTGAATATACACTTACTCTCAGAAATACAGATAATTGGGGGATCGCCACCTACAGCAAGTTTCCTATTATCAACAAAGAATCGGTACACTTTCAGGAAAGAGGAGGAAATATTTTTATTTATACAGATATCGTAAAGGGTGAGGATACGCTGAGAGTATTCAATACTCACCTGGAGAGCATTCGTTTTAAGTGGGAAGATTATAAATTTATAGAGAATCTTGGAAACGATGAGGTGCAGCAGGATGAGCTGGTTGGAGGTGTGAAAATTCTGAGGAAGCTGAAAAGAGCCTTTGTGAAAAGAGCGCAACAAGTGGGTGTCCTGCATGATACCGTTCATGCCAGTCCTTATCCGGTCTTGCTATGTGGTGATTTTAATGACGTACCCTCTTCCTTCACCTACAGGATCTTGTCAGATGACCTCACCGATGCTTTCAGGGTGAGTGGGAAGGGCTTCGGAACTACCTATGCCGGACCATTTCCAAATTTCAGGATCGATTATATTTTTCATGATAAGCGACTGAAGAGTTTTAACTTCAAGACGCATCAGCCTCCCCTATCAGACCATTATGCAATTAGCTGTATTATTGAAATCCCCTAAGGAGCATTTATTTTTCTCACATTCTTCAACACCAGCATATTCATGGCATTATTTTCAAGATCAAGAATATTATTCCGGGTAAGTCGTAAAACCTTATCATAGTATAATACAATCACCACGGCATCTTCAATGATCAATTTATCCAGAGCATGATAGATGACTGACCTTGAAGAATCATCGCTGATGGCAAAGCTGCTTTTATATAAAGAATCGTATTCCGGATTTTCATAGTGAGTGTAATTGGGACCTGCCGGTGCTTTATTGCCAGAATAAAATAAGGAAAGATAATTCTCTGCATCAGGGTAGTCGGCGATCCATGATCCACGAAAAAAATCCAGTTTCTGTTCCGCTACCATCTTCCGGTGTATGGCAGCCTGGTTTACATCAATATTTATTTTAAATCCGAGCGCTTCCCATTCACTCTTTATATATTCACAAAGGTCGAGGTAGGATGAGGTTGTGCTCAAGGTGATGGAGGGTAATCCTTTCCCGCCGGGGAATCCCGCCGCTTCCATCAGTTGGGCAGCTTTAACAGGATAATAAGCGTAGCCGTAATCCGCCGGTTTTAAATGCGGCAGTCCAGGTGGCAGAAAACCGTAGATTCCAGGAGTTCCCATGTTGTTTCGCAGGAAGGTCATCATCTTGACCTTGTCAAAACCCATACTGAGAGCCTGTCGGATCTGCTTCTTCTGCAAAACATTCAACGATGTTGTTGATGTATCCCTGATCAGTACTCCAAGGTATTCGGTGTTGAGGTAAGGAAGAGTCTGAAGCCTGAACTTATTCCGGTGTCTCTCCTGAAGCATGCCATCGCGTGTGAGTAATTCATCTTTATAGCTTGCATCCAGTCCGGAAAGAAAATCAAGATTTCCTTTCAGAAATTCAATGAAAGCACTTTGTTTATCATTGATGAATGAAATCTGTATAGCATCAAGATAAGGCAATCTTTGGCCCTCTGCCCATTCGAAATAATTTTCGTTTTTAAGCAAAATCAAACTCACCCCTTCTTTCCAGAAAGAAAATCTGAAAGGCCCTGTTCCACAGGGATGTGTTCTGAAGTCCTGACCATAATGTTGAACTACCTCATGGGGTAAGACCGAACAATACGGCATACTAAGCAGAGACAGGAAGGCAGGAAATGGATGAGAAAGTCTGATCCTTAGTATGGAATCATTCAAGGCACTGATGCCACTTAGATTTCCTGTCTCATCTCTTTCCACTGCGTTCAATACCCAGGAACCGGGACTGGCTATTCGAGGATCCACCAGACGATTCAGGCTGAATACAAAATCCTGCGCAATAACCTTTCTGCCGGCTGAGGTCTGATCCCGATTACTTGCTTTAAACAGCTCATTATCATGAAAGTATACATCGTCTCTGAGAAAAAAGGTATAGGTCTTTCCCGAATCAGAAATTGTCCAGGATCCGGCAATGGCGGGCTTTACCTGCAGTGAACTGTCAAGTTGTACAAGGCCGTTATATAGCTGAAGGCAGGGCCAAATCGTTGCCTGGTCTTTTGCAAAAGCAGGATCAAGTGAAGTGATACCGGAAGCTTCATTAAACCGGAAAACCGTTTTCTCCGGATCAGATCCCGTCCTGTCTGCACATGAAACCAGACTGAGCACAATAAATACCAATGAATAGTACTTCATCATGTTGCAAAGCTATTGACCAAAGAATGAGATTAACGAAGTGCTCATATAAATTATTAACGTCTGAGGCAGTTTAGTATCTTCACGGGTATTCGGTAAGAATAGCAGTCAGCCTGGTTGCCATTCATTCCATCTATAAAAAATCTTTCTTCTCATCAGAAAGCCTGTTCTGAATTCCTGATTGAAGAGCATTTTGCCAGCCTTACCTGCCACACCGGCCTTCCCTGAAAATTGCCTGTTCAACATGCTTTCTTAACTTTGCCGACCATGCATCTCCAGCCAACTGTTTCATTTCATACCTTAGGTTGCAAACTGAATTTTGCCGAGACTTCCACCATTGGCCGTCAATTGAAAGATCATGGATTTCTTAAAGTTGATGCAGAATCAGGGGCTGATGTGGTGGTGATCAATACCTGTTCGGTTACGGAAAATGCCGATAAGGAATGCAAGACCATTGTCAGACGGGCATTACAGGCTAATCCGGATGCATTTGTTGTAGTGACCGGTTGTTATGCCCAGTTGAAACCGGATGAAATAGCTTCCCTGAAGGGAGTAGATCTGGTGCTCGGCGCATCTGAGAAATTCAGAATCTCGGAATACCTGAATAATTTTACCAAGAAGAGCAGGGCGGAAATCCATAGTTGCTCCGTAAGTGAGGCTGACTTTTTCATCAGTTCCTATTCAGCAGGAGACAGAACAAGGGCTTTTCTGAAGGTGCAGGACGGATGTGATTATTCCTGTACCTATTGTACCATCCCGCTGGCCAGAGGAAAAAGCAGGAGTGATTCTATCAGTAATGCAACGTCAATGGCCACTGAACTGGCAAGGAAAGGTATCAGGGAAATTGTGCTCACGGGTGTTAACCTCGGAGATTTCAATGGACAGGGAGAGCATCATCCGACTGAGAACCGGTATTCTTTTCTGGACCTTATCAGGGAGTTGGATAAAGTCAAAGGCATTGAACGATTCAGGATTTCATCCATTGAACCTAATCTGCTGAAAAATGAAATAATTTCATTCGTCGCGAATTCTGAAAAATTTGTTCCTCACTTTCACGTGCCGCTGCAATCAGGTTCCGATAAGATCCTCGGATTTATGAAAAGAAGATACCGGCGTGCTCTGTATGCCGACCGTGTTCAAGAAATCAAAAGGCTTTTGCCGGATGCCTGCATAGGTGCAGATGTGATTGTTGGCTTTCCGGGTGAAACAGATGAAGACTTTATGGAAACCTACTCATTTCTCAGGGATCTGGATGTTTCCTATCTCCATGTCTTTACCTATTCTGAGCGCGAAAATACAGAAGCCATATACATGGAAGGAAAAGTACCCGGGTCAATCAGAAAGGATCGCAACAGAATGCTCAGAATATTGTCTGAAAAAAAACTCAGAAGATTTTACGAATCGCAGTATGGGAAAATTTATCCGGTCCTTGTTGAAGGGGATAATAAAAAGGGAATGATGCATGGATTTACACCTAATTATGTCAAAGTAACTCTCCCTTACGATTCCATGCTGATCAATCAAATTATCCGGGTTGAATTACAATCGATCAGCGCGACTGAACTCTGTATGGAGACCCAACCTGTTCCGGTACTGAATTAAATCAGTCTGCCGGTCTGATTTAAATATCCGATCCCTTATGTATCCAGGACTTACTGACCTTTTCAACGATCTCTTCGGAACAACTTTCAGGGTCTCCTTCCCTCCTATGTTTGGAACCCTGGTTGCCATCAGTTTTTTATTGGCCGCCTGGGTCATCAGAATGGAATTAAAAAGGAAAGAATCGGAAGGCTTATTAAAAACCTTTAAAAGGTCGATTGTAACAGGTAAGCCTGCTTCCTTTTCTGAATTATTCTGGAACGGCCTGTTCGGCTTTCTGATTGGTTTCAAACTGGTTTACATTTTCCAGAATAGCCAGGAATTTTTTTCTGATCCACCTTCTGTATTACTCAGCAGCAAAGGAAATTTTTTAGCCGGTGTTCTCACCGCCGCTCTCTTCGTTTATCTTAAGTACAGGGAGAAGAAGAAACTGCAAAAGGAAAAACCTCAGGTGCTGGAGGAAATTGTTCACCCCTATCAGGCAGTTCCCGAAATTACCATGGCTGCCGCTTTGGGTGGTCTGGTCGGTGCCAAGCTCTTTCACGTCTTCGAATACTGGAGCGACTTTCTCGCTGACCCTGCAGGTATGCTCTTCAGCGGAAGCGGACTCACAATGTATGGCGGCCTTATCGTCGGTTCCATTACAACGATCTGGTACGCAAGATCCATCGGCATACCGGCGCTGCAGATGTGTGATGCCGCGGCGCCTGCACTGATGCTCAGTTATGGTACAGGCCGTATGGGATGTCAGTTATCAGGGGACGGAGACTGGGGAATTGTAAATAATTTACCCAAGCCCGATTGGATAGCCTTCCTGCCGGATTGGTTCTGGAAGTTCAAATACCCACATAATGTGATCGGTGAAGGAGTTCCGATCCCCGGTTGTGAAGGAAGATATTGCTATGAACTGGCGGAAGCGGTTTTCCCTACTCCGCTCTATGAAAGTATTGCCTGCATCCTGCTGTTCTTTGTGCTTTGGTCCTTGAGAAAACACATTAAGACTGCCGGAACGATCTTCTTTTTGTATCTTATCCTGAACGGTATTGAAAGATTTGCCATTGAAAGCATCCGGGTAAATTCAAAATACCACCTGGCCGGATTGTCCTTTTCACAAGCGCAATTGATCTCCTTGTTACTTATTTTGGCCGGAATAACGGGAATAGTATATCTGAAAAAAAATTCAAGGTCGAAAAGGAAACATTCCTGATCATCCGGCGGATACAATAAAGATAATATGAAACATGGAGAAGAGTCTTAAGGATATTTGTCTTGAAGTGATCGAACTGAGTAAAAGTGTCGGGCAATTCATCAGTTCACAAAGTTCTGTTTTCAGTGAATCAGCCGTTGAAAAGAAAGGACATAATGATCTTGTCTCTTTTGTAGATAAGGAATCTGAAAAAAGACTGGTCCGGGGCTTGTCTGAAATACTGCCGGAAAGTGGATTCATTACCGAGGAGAAAACACTGGAAGACAGGAAAGAAAAATATACCTGGATAATTGACCCTCTTGACGGAACGACCAATTTCATTCACGGAGTTCCATGTTATTGCATCAGCATAGCACTGTTATTGGATGAACGTGCTGTTCTCGGACTGGTTCATGAACTTACCAGAAACGAATGTTTCTATGCCTGGGAAAATGGCGGAGCTTTCCTGAACGCGGTTCCTATTTCCGCCTCAGGTACAAAATCGCTCAGTGACTCCTTGCTGGCAACCGGTTTTCCCTACCACGACTATCAGAGGATGAAGCCTTATATGGAAGTCTTTGATCATTTTATGCGACATACCCGTGGTCTCAGACGACTGGGTTCCGCAGCTGCAGACCTTGCTTATGTGGCCTGCGGCAGATTTGATTCTTTCTATGAGTACGGACTGAATGCATGGGATGTAGCCGGAGGTACGGTACTTGTCAAAGAAGCGGGTGGATGCGTCAGTGACTTCAGTGGATCAGATGATTATCTTTTTGGTGCGGAAATCATCGCGTCAAATGCTAATGTGCACACCGAAATGCTCAGCGTCATTAAAAGTAAATTCGGAAATGAAACTTAAACCCAAAACTCACAATAGAAATAATTCATTGCAGATAAAAGTATATCAATCCCATTTTCCTGGAATGGTTCATTCACCTGATGATTTTATTATTCGGGATAAACCCGTTTGATGCAATGCGTCTGGCTCTAATTCGCCGTTCCATGCACACGTGGGTTAATTGGCAGGAAGGCCATATACCAGTTCGGCCTGGAATTTCTTCTCAATAACATTTAATCTTTCAGCGCTGGTCCTTGAGATTTTGATGATTACATCTTCATTTTCAGGAATATCATCAAGAAGTCCAACTACTTTTACAAAAACCGAACTGTTATTCAACGTATTGGTAACCCGGATGATGGTTCCAACCGGTGCAGAACGGTGCAGTGCATAGTACTTTTCCTGATTGATGCCGTCATCATCCTGCCAGGACACTATACCGGTCTCATTGATCTCCTGACGGCCTTTGGCAAAACTCACCTTTTTATCCGGTTTTCTGCCTTCAGCAAGCGCTCCCTTTTTTTCAGTCGATGTTGATTTTTCCGTCATGAGCTCTGGCGCCTTTTCGGTAGCGGACTTTGTATTCTCCTTTTCCTGTTTCCCGGCTTTGGCGTCTGTAATATCAGGTGTCCTTTTTTTTCCACTGAGATTTTCTTCTGCGGCTCCTTCCTTCCTTTTGAGTTCTTCAGACTCGCCAACAAGAAGTTCCTGACCTTTACTGATAGTGTTATCACTCAGTTTATTCCATTTCTTCAACTGATCCACGCTAACGGAATACATTCTGGAAATACCGAAAAGTGTCTCACCCGGCTGAACCTTATGCTTTCTCATCTCAGATTTGCCGCTTATTGTCTGTTCCTCCGGTGATGACTCCGTATTATCAGCAGGATTTACTTGTTCATCGGTAAAGTTTTTTCTAAAGCGTGGATCATTGATTTTGGCATGAGGAGGAATCAGGACAAGCTGACCAATCCTCAACTGATCACCCGATGCTTTATTTGCCATTCTGAGTTCAGAGTAAGTAATCCCGTATTTCCTGGCTATGGAATACCATCCTTCACCGGAAGTGACCTTATGTTGAATATATCTTTTGCCTTCTCTGGTTTCCACGCCAACCGAATCGGTAATGCTGGTTGAGGAAGCTTCCAGGCCTGTCATCAGGAGACAAAAAGCGCTCAGGATAATTTTAATCAGGATTCTCATTGGGGTAAAAATAAATATTTTAACGGCATTTGCCATTAAAATTTCCACCCTTTTTTCTACAAAGATTGAAGAAGAAAGGCCGTTCAAAGGTATTTTAAAGTGCTAAACGCGACAGAACCCTCTCATTTCACTTCCTTCTGATCAGGTGCAGGCCCAGGTAGGTCAGCAATCCATTTACGATGATCAGTTCGAAGCCAAACTTATACCCATTCAGGAGAAATTCAGATGAATCGTTAAGCATATAACAAAGCGTGGGAGACGCCAGACAAATCAAGGGAACCCATTTGTCTTTAAGCTGCGACTTTGAGAATAATCCAAAAGCAAATAATCCGAGTAATGGTCCATAAGTATAACCGGCGATGGTGAACAATTTATTAATCACCGCATCATCATTGATTAGCCTGAAGACTACGATGACAGCAAGCAGCAGGGCGGCAAAGGAGATGTGCACGATATACCGGACTTGTTTTTGTTTTTCTTCCGTCCAGTTCCTTCTTTTAATATTTAAAAAGTCGATGCAAAAGGAAGCGGTGAGTGCGGTGAGGGCTCCATCAGCGCTTGGGTAGGCTGCCGAAATAAGCCCGATGATAAACAGAACAGCGCTGAAAGTACCGAGATGATTCAGTGCAATCTCAGGAAAAAGATCATCGGATGTCCTTCCGGCAAATGTGATTCCGTTGTTTTCAGCATAGAGATAAAGCAGCACTCCCAGACTGAGAAAAAGAAAATTAATAAAAACCAGGACGATACTGAAACTGAAAATATTTTTCTGCGAATCATTAAGAGTCCTGACACTGATATTTTTCTGCATCATTTCCTGATCCAGCCCCGTCATGGCTATGGCTATGAACATACCTCCGAGAAACTGTTTCAGAAAAAAAGACCTTTCCTGCCACTCAGTATTGAGCAGACGCGAGTACTTACCATCGAAAATGCTGGATAATGTATCTGTAAAGGAAAAATTCAGCTGTTGCGCAATGAGTATTACCGAAACCACCAGTGCCAGGAGCATAAAGCTTGTCTGAAGGGTATCAGTCCATACAATGGTCTTAACCCCTCCTTTATATGTATAAAGGAGTATCAGCATGATGAACGTAGCTACCGTTGCCCAAAATGGAATACCCCATGCATCAAATACAAAGGTCTGCAATACGTTAACCACGATATAAAGCCTGAACGAAGCGCCTATCGTCCTGGAAAGTATGAAATAAAAGGCCCCGGTACGATATGAACTCTTCCCGAACCTTTCTTCCAGGTATGAATAAATGGAAGTCAGGTTCATCCGGTAATATACCGGCAATAAAATCAAAGCAATGACAGCATACCCGAAAAGATAGCCAAATACCACCATCATGTATGAGAACTGAGTACTCCCTACCCATCCCGGTACCGACATGAAGGTGACGCCGGAAAGCGAAGCGCCGATCATCCCATAGGCTACTATATACCATTTGGAAGATTTGTTCCCTATGAAGTAAGATTCATTATCCGCATTCCGGCTTGTGTACCAGACCACGATGAAAAGCAGAATTGAATAGAGAGCCACACAGGCCAGTATTAAAGATGGAGACATTTGCTGTTTGTGTATGAGAACCGAAGTAAGTAAATTCGCCTGCTGTCAGGGACGACGTCGTCTCTGATTTATCAACACGAGGCATTGAGTACTTTTCCTTCAAGGATACTGGAAGAAACCATCGGTGAGTTCTCACGTCTTCCGGGAATCGGCAAGCGGAGCGCGTTGAGACTGGCCCTTCATCTGCTGAAGGCTTCACCGGATGAGTCAAAACGGCTTGGACAGCTTTTAATACGTCTGCGTCAGGAGGTGAAGTATTGCAGTCAGTGTCATAATATCAGCGAGAAGGAAGTCTGTGATATCTGCACTAACCCCGGACGAGATCGTTCATTAATCTGTGTGGTGGAAGATATCCGAGATGTGATCGCAATCGAGAATACAGGACAATACAAAGGACTCTATCATATCCTGGGCGGAATCATTTCTCCCATGGAGGGGATTGGACCGAATGAACTTAACATAGATTCACTTCTGAGCAGACTGCAGCATACTGTTTCAGCCGAGCTCATCCTGGCGCTAAGTGCAACCATGGAGGGAGATACAACAGCTTTCTATATTTACAAACGTATCAGTGCTACTGGCCTAAACATACCTCGCTTCTCGACAATAGCGCGGGGTGTTTCCGTGGGAGATGAACTTGAATACGCCGATGAAGTTACCTTAGGCCGGTCGATCCTGAACAGAGTACCTTATGGGAACCTTTAAAATCTCTTTGATGTGCTTCCAATTAAAATATGTATAAACAGTATAAATATGCATGATCTTTTTTTGCAATCAGCAAGGTTTGGCTTCAGATAATAGTTTCTTATCCTTCTTGCTTGGGCCTTGTCTTGCAAAAAATATCTAAGCAATGCACACAAAATTGGTTTTTAGACCTGCCTTGATGCTAATTCCAATACACGATCATTCTCTTCTTCCGGAAGATAAGGATTCATTAACTCTGATCAATCTCCACCAGCTTGAAGCTTTCCGTTGTTATCGTCAATTATAATGTCAAGTATTTTCTTGAACAATGCCTGTATTCGGTTGCGAAGGCCGGCACCGGTATTGAGATGGAGGTTTTCGTAGTTGATAATAACTCGGTTGACGGATCGGTTGAAATGCTCAGGCAGAAATTTCCCTCCGTAAAAGTCATAGCAAATACTGTGAATACAGGATTTTCCAAGGCAAATAATCAGGCTATCAGGGAATCTTCAGGTGAATATGTATTATTGCTCAATCCGGATACCCTTGTTGAAGAAGACACTTTTATTAAAGTGATCGGATTTATGGATCAACATCCGGATGCAGGCGCCCTGGGTGTAAAGATGATCGATGGTACGGGAAAATTTTTACCTGAATCCAAAAGGGGGCTTCCTACTCCTTCTGTTGCCTTTTTTAAAATGACGGGATTGTCAGGACTTTTCCCCAAGTCAAAACTTTTTGGCCGTTATCATCTTGGATTCCTTGATCAGAATAAAACCTGGACTGTGGATGTTCTGGCAGGAGCGTTCATGTGGTTAAGGAGAAGTGTACTTGAAAAGACCGGCTTGCTCGATGAAGATTTTTTTATGTATGGTGAGGATATAGATCTGAGTTACCGGATCACCAGAGCGGGTTACAAAAACTATTACTTTCCCGAAACAAGGATTATTCATTATAAAGGAGAGTCAACCAAAAAAAGCAGTGTCAATTATGTCTTTGTGTTTTATAATGCAATGGTCATCTTTGCCAAAAAGCATTTCAGTCCCGGAAACGCTTCCGTTTTCACCTTCCTTATCCGTTTCGCCATTTACATGCGGGCAGGGCTTGCCGTGCTCCTGCGCCTGCTGAAGAAATTGTTGCTTCCTGCTACTGATTTTATTCTGATGCTGGCGGGATTTTATTTTCTGAAAGAATACTGGAGCCAGAATATGAATATTCACTATCCACGTGAATATATGTTTCTGGCAGTACCAATCTATATTCTGATTTGGATCATCTCCGTATTTTTCAGCGGAGGCTATGATCGACCGTTGAAACTTGGTAAGATAATAAGGGGAATCATCACAGGAACCCTGCTGATACTTGTCATTTATGCTCTCTTACCTGAACAATACAGATTCTCAAGAGCATTGATCCTTATGGGTGCTGCCTGGGCCAGTGTGGCAGCCATTTCCCTTCGGCTGCTGGCGGGATTTCTGTTTCCAAAATCAGTTGCTCTTGCCGGAGAAGCCAAAAAGAGATTGCTGATTGTTGGAAATGAAGAGGAAGGGACCAGAGTGCTTTCACTGCTGAAATTATCGGATACATCACATAACTTCATAGGATTTGTGAAACCAATGCCGTCTCATGGCGTTTCCAGGACATCGGGTTCAGATTTCTCCAATTACTATCTGGGAAGTTCCGATAAACTGATTGATATTATTGAAGTTTATGCAATCGATGAAATCATCTTCTGCGGGAAGGATGTTAGTTCCAACCAGATTATGAATTACATGTCGATGAATTCCGGAAGGCAGGTTGAATATAAGATAGCTCCGCCTGAAAGCCTCTTCATCATCGGATCCAGTTCTGTTGACAATCCCGGAGAATTGTATGTAATTGACATTAACAGCATACACCGTCCGCTTAACATCAGAAATAAACGATTACTGGATATCCTGCTCTGCCTTTCCTTCATTTGCCTTTTGCCTTTTTTACTGCTGCTGGTGAAAAGACCTGGCGGCCTTTTAAGTAATATTTTCAAGGTATTGAATGGAAGAATGTCATGGGTAGGCTATGCAAATAATGGAATGAACAGTCCTTTGCTTCCTTCCATCAAGCCCGGCATTATTACTCCTGCGGAAGCTCTTCATGCGGAACTGGATCAGGAAACTAAAGCAAGACTAAACTCTTTGTATGCAAAAGATTACAATGTGTATAAGGACCTTGAACTGATACGGAAAGGGTGGAGAAATTTGGGCCGGCTGAATGATTCTGATCCGCATTAATTTGTAAATTTGTCACAGGTGATGCTTTCAAAGCATGTCCGAAGAAAATACTAATTTCAAAGATATCCATCATGATCAACCTGATCATGCCCAAGATGGGCGAAAGCGTTGCCGAAGCAACAATTCTTAAATGGCTGAAAAAGGAAGGTGACCGCATCGAAGCAGATGAGCCTGTTCTTGAAATTGCCACCGATAAAGTTGATTCCGAAGTACCCTCTCCCGGAGCCGGAATTTTATCTAAAAGACTATTTGAAGAAGGTCAGGTGGTCAGGGTTGGAGAAGTAATTGCCCACTTGACACCGGAAAATGCCGCTGCCTCCCCTTCTCAGTCTGCCAGTCCTGTCCTGAGCGAGAAAGCACCCGCTCCTGTCAACGGTACGGCCCCAAGCCTTACCGGTTCCCGCCCGCATATTGCTGAACCCGAAGCATCGTTTTCCATCAGTACCGGTGACAAATTTTATTCTCCTCTCGTCAAGAATATCGCCCGGCAGGAAGGTATCAGTCTTCAGGAATTGGACAGCATCCAAGGAACCGGCGCCAACAACAGGGTGACCAAGCAGGACCTTATTCATCATCTTGAAAGCCGGCTTAAACCCCTCGCACAGCCGCAGACTCCGGCATCACAGATCGTAAAGCAGGCTCCGGTGGTGACCGGTTCGGTTGGAGGCTCAGTTGAGATCATTGAGATGGACAGGATGCGAAAGCTCATTGCCGAGCATATGGTGATGTCTAAGCACACCTCTCCACATGTTACTTCCTTTGTCGAAGCCGACATGACCAATATTGTTAAGTGGCGTGAAGGGATTAAAAAAGAATTCCAAAAGAAGTTCAACGAGAATATTACATTCACTCCCATCTTTATTGAAGCGGTGTGTAAGGCATTGCGCGATTTCCCAATGGTAAATATCAGTCTTGATGGTAACCGGATCATCAAGAAGAATTTTATAAATATTGGAATGGCTGCCGCCTTACCCAGTGGCAACCTCATTGTTCCCGTAATCAAAAACGCCGATCAGCTCAATCTCATCGGACTTACCAAAGCTGTTAACGACTATGCTAACCGTGCAAGGAGCAATAAGCTCAAACCTGAAGAGATACAGGACGGGACATTTACACTGACCAATGTCGGAACATTCGGCAACGTGATGGGCACTCCGATCATTAATCAGCCTCAGGTTGCAATTCTTGCCACCGGGGCCATTCGCAAAAAACCGGCCGTAATAGAAACCCCTGAAGGCGATACTCTTGGAATAAGACATATGATGTTTTTATCCTTATCCTATGACCATCGCGTAGTTGATGGTTCACTGGGAGGAAGTTTCCTGAAGCGAATAGCCGAATACCTTGAGAAATTTGATGTCAACCGGGATCTTTGATGCTAAGTACTCGGATCAGATAAGCAGCCTTCCCAATGTTGTATGTCCCTGTTTCTCTGAGGTCATTTTACTTTCCGGTTTGTTATTTCTTAATGTTCAAAAACAAGAGAATGAGATTTTCCGGATTTAGTATAATGCCTATACTTTGGAGTTTATTCCTCTTCCAGTTTAACGGAGAGATTCAGGCACAGAAAGCCAAAGCAGCGCACATCCTCACAAGCGATGAGGCGAAGATCGTGAAGAAAGACGCAGGTACTCTATTCGCTTCCGAAGATTATAAAGGCGCTCTGGATTCATACAGAGAACTGGTTAAATCCGATCCCGGGAATTCAGAGTATAACTACCGGCTTGGAGTTTGCATTCTCCGGACTACAGCAGAAAAAACTGCGGCCTTGCCTCTTCTTCTCAGGCATGCCAATGGGAAGGATGCAAAAAAAGATATCGATTTTTACCTCGGACTGGCCTATATGCATACGCTGGAATGGGACAAAGCTGTTGAATCATTTCAAAACTACAGGATCAAATCAGGTGCCAGGGCTGTCAAAGGATTCCCGGCCATTGACCGGCTGATTGAAATGAGCGCGAATGGGAAGGAGTTATGCAAAAAACCTCTGGAAGTAAAATTCGAAAATCCGGGCAAGGTGATCAATACTTCCTTTGAAGAATATAATCCTTTTATTTCCGCGGATGGAAAATCACTGTTCTTTTCTTCGAGGCGAAGAGGTAATATAGGTGGTTTTATTGAAGATCTGGGAATTTACACTTCAGATATGTATTGGTCGCAATGGAAGGATACTATCTGGACAAAGCCGAAAAGTTTTGGTGGCCTTGTCAATGGTGAATGGGACGAGGAACTGGTAGGAATGAGTCCGGCAGGTGATCAGGCATTGATCTATTTTGACAATATGGAGTATTATGCCGATATCGGATATTCTCAACTGAAAGGTAAATCATGGCAAAAACCTTCCATGTTCAGCGAAGTGATCAATTCAAAACAATATGAAGGCGCAGCGTGTATATCAAACGACGGCCAGACCATGTATTTCTCCAGTCAGCGTAAGGATGGACTTGGCGGAAGTGATATCTGGAGAGCAAGCCTGGATCCAAACGGCCACTGGACAAATGTAACGAACGCGGGTCCTGAAATTAATACTCCACATGATGATGATTTTCCAAACCTGAGTATTGACGGGAAGACCTTATATTTTGCATCAAAAGGTCATAATTCCATGGGTGATTACGATCTTTTCAAAGCGGAATGGGATCCTGCCGGAGCGAAGTGGAAGAAGGCTGTCAATATGGGTTATCCGATCAATGACGCAGACGACAATCATACAATATCTTTTACCGGGGATGGGCGTTACGCCTATATTACTTCAAGCCGAAAAGATGGGTTCGGAAATCAGGATATCTGGAAAGTTGAATTTACAGATACCAGTTCCCATCCGTTCAGATCAGTCATCAATGGTAAGGTTGTTTCGGAGACTGGAACAAGAATCGTTCTTACCAATGTGCAACTGAAGAATTTGGAAAGCCGGGAGCTGACGGAATTCAGACCGGCAGGATCAGGAAATGCTTTTGTTCTTTCTGCTAAACCCGGGAATTACAAATTGACGGTAGAGGGAACAAATTTCATTACGAAAACCATTGAATTCAGCATAGATGACAGCTTTCCTCCTGCTCCGGTCAATCAGGATGTGATCGTAACACCGGCCAGGAAATAGCATAAACCAACCAACACTCGTTGTATCAGAATAAGACAGCATGAAGTTAAACTTAAAACGTCCCCTTGTATTCCTCGACCTGGAGACCACAGGAGTGAATGTAGCGACAGACAGGATTATTGAAATCGCCTTGTTAAAGATACATCCTGACGGATCCAGGGAAGAAATATGCAGAAGGATAAATCCGGGAATACCGATTCCCGCAGAGTCATCCAGCATTCATGGCATTTACGATAAGGATGTACAGGACGAACCTACGTTTGCCGGACTTGCTTCAGAATTACACGCCTTCCTGAATGAATGCGATCTTGCCGGATACAATTCAAACAAGTTTGATATCCCTTTGTTGATAGAAGAATTTACCCGGCATGGAAAAGAACTTGATATCTCGGCTGTGAAGCTGATTGATGTTCAGAACATTTTTCATAAAATGGAGCAACGGACCCTGGCAGCAGCCTACAAGTTCTATTGCGATAAAAACCTGGTGAACGCACATAGCGCAGCAGCTGATACGAATGCAACTTTTGAAGTACTGATGGCTCAGCTTGAAAAGTATGAGACATTACAGAATGATGTGAATTTTCTCTCGGAGTTCAGCACTGTTAACCGCAATGTTGACCTGGCAGGCAGGATCGTGCTGAATGATAAGGGTGAAGAAGTCTTTAATTTTGGGAAGCACAAAGGAAAACCTGTCCGGAAAGTATTTATGGAGGAAAAATCATATTACCACTGGATGATGGATGGCGATTTCGCTACCAATACAAAAAATGTCATCACACGGATCCGGCTCAGGGATTTCAATAAATAGTATTGTTATTTTTCTGCTGCGGATTTTAAACAATGGTTAAATGATCTAAATATCAGCTAAGTTGAAAATAATTTGTATAGGCAGAAATTATGTGGAGCATGTCAAAGAACTGAAAAATGCAGTCCCAGGAGATCCTGTCTTTTTCCTGAAGCCGGATACCGCCTTGCTTCCCAGAGGCAGGGCCTTCTATCTTCCGGATTTTTCAACTGATATTCACCACGAGATTGAACTCGTTTTCAAGATCTGCAAGGAGGGAAAGAATATTGCAGAAGAATTCGCCTTACGCTATACAGACCAGATTAGCGTCGGAATAGATTTTACAGCCAGAGATATACAACAACGGCAAAAGGAGAAGGGTTTACCCTGGGAACCTGCAAAGGCATTTGACGGATCGGCGGCTGTCGGGGAGTTTATTCCGCTTTCAGAATTGAAACAGCCCGCTGAAATAAAATTTCATCTGAATGTAAACGGAAACACCGTGCAAGAGGGAAATCATTCACTGATGATCTTTCCGGTTGAAAAGCTGATTGCATACGTTTCAGGTTATATCACCTTGAAGAAAGGAGACCTCCTGTTTACCGGAACTCCAGCCGGGGTTGGAAGAATTCAGACGGGTGATAAACTGGAGTGCTATCTGGAAGGAAATAAAAAACTCAGCGTAGAAGTACGTTAAGTGAAGTTGAGAAGTTGAAATCCTTTTAAAAAACTTCCGTATTGAATACTACTGTGCTGCCGCTCCTGTATCGCTTTGTGTAGCGCCTATATCCATCACATCCCCGCTTTCTGCCTCATTTATGGATTCCTTTGTCATATTCACTTTCCATTTACCATCCGTGCGGACAAGATGTAAGCTGACTTCTTCATCACTTCCTTCTTCTTTATAAACCACGACTGCACTCTCACCGTCTATCCGCTCTTCAAGAATCGTAAAGCTGATGTCATTAATACTTGAATCCGGAACCATTTTGGCAAATCCACTCATCATGTCGAGTAATTTACCGGTGTCTTCGGTGCCATATTTCTTTGCGCCGTCATAATCCTGAGAGCCCACAGCCTGAAGATATTTTTCAGCCACCGCTTTGGGCGAATCACCACTGCTACATGCAATAAAAAAGATCAGTAGCGCTGATGTAAGAGTGGATTTTACATTATTTTTCATGGATGTTGGTTACCTGTAAACTTCTTATGGATTATATGTATGGGTATAAACTTCCTGTACGCCCGGACTTAAAAATATATCATCGCAAGCTATATAATTTCTTCCCGAAACGCTTGTCAAAGTTATAAAATTATCATCTTTAAGTACTGTTTCAAAAATTTTATAGATCATTTCGGTACAGTACATTCTACGGGAATCGTTGAGATCAAATCCTGTATCAAATTCTATTCCCAAAGAAAAATAAACACCGGCAAGCGAATCGACCTGTTCCAGCTGTTGTGGATTGAGCATTGTTCTGAAGACCGAATAACGCTTGATCCCGGATGGCCGGCAGAATGAGTTCAATTTTTCCTTACGGAGGCGGTTATCCGGATTTCCTTCTCCTCCTATACAATGATAAACGTAAGCTTCGCCTGCTTCAATATGCAGAATTCCTGCGTGAGAAAATCTCTGATCCTTCAGGTTAAACTTTTTAAGGGTCCTGCTGATGAAGCTTTTTCCGTCTCTGAAGATCAGATCTCCGTTGCGCAATGAAGCTGATGGAGGAACAACACTGATTTCACTTTCCAGGTATGGATTATCCCGACTTCCTGAGGTGCCTGAGGTT
The DNA here is from genome assembly GCA_964544885.1 of uncultured Flavobacteriales bacterium. Lineage (GTDB taxonomy): Bacteria > Bacteroidota > Bacteroidia > AKYH767-A > 2013-40CM-41-45 > QQVM01. The sequence goes on along the minus strand of CAZJDX010000005.1, from coordinate 132,540 downwards.
ACAAAGGCGCAACAAATCATCGTGCCGATTCCCAGTATGAGAAGCAATATGTCACTTGTCTTCCGGTTCATCACATCCTTTCCGGGGCCTTTATCCCAAGCAGTGCCGTTGCTTTAAAAAGGAGCTCGGCGGTGATCTCACTTAACGCTATCCTGAAGACGGAGGTTTCCGGTTCATTCTCATCAACGATCACATGATCATGATAAAAATGGTTGAAGGCCTTGGCAAGATCATAAGCATAGGCTGCCATCACCGCAGGGCTGAGAGAATCAGCCGCGCTTTGAAGTACCATTGGGTATGCGTAAATCAGTTTTACCAGCGTGGTTTCCTGTGCCGATAAAGTACGTTCGGAAAGGGGCATTTTTTCAGTTATGCTTGCCTTTCCTTTTCTGAGAACGGATTTGATCCTCGCATGAGTGTACTGAATGAAAGGACCTGTGTTCCCGTTCAGGTCTATACTTTCCGCGGGATTAAAAAGCATTCTCTTTTTTGGATCCACTTTCAGGATAAAGTATTTCAAGGCGCCGAGTCCAAGATCATGATACAGCTGCCGGGCTTCTTCATTATCAAAATCATCCAGCTTTCCCATTGCCTTGGTGGTCATCTCGGCCTGTTCCACGAGTTCCTGGATCAGTTCATCGGCATCGACCACAGTACCTTCCCTGGATTTCATTTTACCGGAAGGCAGATCGACCATACCATAAGATAGATGATATAAACCATCAGCCCATTTCCTGTTCAGCTTTTTAAATATTTCCTTCAATACTTTAAAGTGATAATCCTGCTCATTTCCTACCACATAGATGAGTCTCTCAAGACCCGGAAATTCATCAAAGCGCTGCTGTGCCGTGCCCATATCCTGGGTAATATAAACAGAGGTACCATCTGCACGCAGAACCACTTTGGTATCCAGTCCTGCCTCTGTCAGATCTACCCAAACCGATCCGTCATCCTTCCTGAAAAAAGCGCCTTCCTTCAATCCTTCATCGACCATCTTCTTCCCGAGTAAATATGTATCTGATTCATAATAGATCTTGTCAAAGTGCACCCCTAATGCTTTATAGGTGATTGCAAAGCCATCATAAACCCATTGATTCATCATTTTCCACAAGGAAATGATCTCCTTGTCTCCAGCCTCCCACTTTCGTAACATTTCCTGAACTTCAAGATTCAGCGGCGCTTGTTTCTCTGCTTCTTCCTTCTGGAGACCTCTTTGAGTGAGGGCTTCGAGCTGCATCTTGAGCTTTTTATCAAAAAGTACGTAGTACTTTCCAACAAGGTGATCCCCTTTCATTCCGGTAGATTCCGGCGTTTCTCCGTTACCGAATTTTTGCCAGGCAAGCATGGATTTACAAATATGTATACCTCTGTCATTGACGAGATTTACCATGACAACTTTATTCCCCGCGGCTTCCAGAATACGGGCGACAGAATAACCCAAAAGATTATTTCTGATATGCCCCAGATGCAGGGGCTTATTCGTGTTCGGAGAAGAATATTCCACCATCAGGTAATGGGGAGAAATTGTCTTGTCCAGAGCTCTTGAAGGATCAAACAAGAGATCCCGGTTCTCAGTAATGAGTTTCAGGTAGCGAAACCATAAGTTCCCATTCAGCTTAAGGTTCAGGAAGCCCTTTACCACATTAAAAGAGCTGATGAATTCAGTATCCCGGATGAGCGAATTACCAAGCTCCCGGGCGGTGAGTTCAGGACTTTTTCCGCTGGCCTTTAGGAATGGGAAAACCACCAGAGTCAGATCTCCATCAAACTCTTTCTTGGTTTCCTGCAGGAGAATTTCGTCAGCGGATATAGTTATACTATAGAGTGACTGAAGACTTTCAGCAATCAGGTTTTGAATTTTAGTCTCAAATCTCATAGGAGAGTTTCATTTCAGCTTCAATTGGTCAATTGATTGGCTACCCTTTGCAGAATTTCAAAAGTGTTTTCAGCCATCAGGTTTTCTTTATCCATGGTCGGATTGACTTCGGCGATCTCAAAGCAACAAACCCTTTCGTTCTGCACCAGCCTTACCAGCAAACTTCCCGCTTCTTTTTCGGTAATGCCATTCCTGACCGGTGTTCCCGTTCCTTTTGAAATGGATGAATCCATCGAATCCACATCGAATGAGATATAGATCAGGTGGCATCTGTTCAGGTAAGCAAGCGTATCCCTGGCAATTTTCTCCACCCCATTCCTTTTCACATCGTTTGTGCTGAATATCTTTACCTTGTTTTTTTTAAGGAGATAGGATTCCTCGGGTTCCACATCACGCAGCGCTATGTAGACCAGGTCAGACCAGTCAATCTTTGGTGAGATATTTCCGATTTTTTTAATCTTGCCCCATAGCTCAAGAGTTTCTTTATCCGGCTTATTCATTTTATTTGATGCGTTGTCTTCCGCCAGCACCGCCGCAAGGGGCATACCGTGCATATTGCCCGAAGGTGTTGTCCAGGGTGAATGAAGGTCGGCATGTGCGTCAATCCAGATTACTCCGATCCTGTGTTTTGGATATGCCATTTTGATCCCGGATATGGTACCGGCAGCCACACTATGATCACCGGAAAGCACAATTGGAAATTCGTTACTCTTCAGTGTATTCCTGACCTGATTGGCTGTGCGGTCGAGAACGGTAAGCAGGCCTTTGATTCGCTTGGCGTATGGACTACCAGGCGATTCAAACAATAAGTGATTTTCTACGGGCACTTCCGCCCTCTCCATCTTTTTGAACAAGTTGCTTCCATAGTCAAGTGCAGCAACCTTGATCGCGTCAGGTCCAAGGCTCGCTCCGCGGGTCCCCGCACCTATCTCCGATTTCACTTCGATAATTCTGATCTTCTTCATAACAGATCCCTTCTTATTAATTCCGGATTATAATTGGTTTATAAATCCAGGTTACTTACATTAGCACAAATTCGACAATCCGGCTCACCTGAATCTGGCCGGATATCTCTCCGGATTCATCCAAACTTCAACATGAAGAATACCTACCGCGACCTGATCGAACAAACCTTCTACTTTCCGCAGGAGGGTTTTGAAGTCATAGACAATCAACTTTATTTCAATGGAATTGATCTGATGGAAATCATCAAACAATACGGAACTCCATTAAAAATTTCCTATCTCCCCAAGATAGCATCGCAAATTAAAAAAGCCAAGCGGATTTTCAATGTGGCGATTGCTAAAGCGGATTATAAAGGCACCTATACGTATTGCTATTGTACGAAGAGTTCACACTTTTCGTTCGTGTTAAATGAAGTTTTAAGGCATGATGTTCATCTCGAAACCTCGTCGGCATTTGATATTCCGCTTATCAAATCACTCTATGCCGAAAAGAAAATAGACAAAACTATCTATATCCTCTGTAATGGCTATAAGAGACCTCAATACATTGATTACATAGCCGATCTGATCAATAACGGTTTTGAGAATGTCATTCCCATTCTCGACAATATGAATGAGTTACCTCAATATGAGAAAAAGATTAAGGGAAGGAAGAAGGTGAAGGTCGGCATCAGGATCGCCGCCGAAGAAGAACCAAATTTCGAATTCTATACCAGCCGTCTGGGTATCCGCTACGATGAAATAAAAGACTACTATCTGAAGAATCTGAAGAAAAACAGTCGTTTTCAGCTCAAAATGCTGCATTTTTTCATCAATACCGGCATAAAGGATACCGCTTATTACTGGAGTGAACTGAACAAATGTGTGAATGTGTATTGCGAGTTGAAAAAGATCTGTCCCACACTCGATTCCCTTGACATTGGTGGTGGATGGCCTATACGCAAAACACTTGGTTTTGAGTATGATTATGAGTACATGGCGGAACAGATTATCAAACAAATCCAGTCCAAGTGCCGCTCACAAGGCGTACAGGAACCTCATATTTTTACGGAATTCGGCAGCTTCACAGTGGCTGAAAGTGGCGCGACCTTATATTCTGTTATCGACCAGAAACAACAGAATGACAATGAATTATGGTACATGATCGACAGTTCTTTCATAACTACTTTACCGGACACCTGGGGGATAAAACAAAAATTCATTCTCCTGGCTATCAATAACTGGGAACAGGATCAGGTGAGGGTGAATATAGGAGGAATGACCTGCGATAGTGATGATTATTACAATACCGAATCACATGTTAATCAGGTATACTTACCCAAACTGGAAGGGGCCAATGAACCATTATATATCGGCTTCTTCCATACAGGCGCATATCAGGAAAGCCTGGGCGGTTACGGTGGAATACAGCATTGCCTGATTCCCGCGCCCAAGCATGTGATCATTGACCGGGATGAAGACGGTGAGATTGTGACGAAACTTTTCGCGAAAGAACAAAGCGCCAAAAGTATGCTTAAGATTCTGGGATACTGAGGGCATTTATAGATTCAATATAGCATGGATAAAAGAAGGATGATAAGTGATTCCGGCTCCTTTTCTTTTCTTTACAGAATATGCGCACTCATCATTGCCTTTCTTTTTATTCATAGCAATAACATGGCCCAGGAACAACTCAACAATACTGCTTCACCGGTGAAGATCCGGGGATTTGGCGGGATTTTTATCAAGTCGGATGATCCAAAATTTCAGGCCAGATGGTACGAAGATCATCTGGGTATAGGTTTTGGCACAAATCTTTATTTCAGTTTTAAATGGCGTGAGATGGAAGCGATGGATTCCATCTGCCGTACTGACTTTTGTTTCTTCGGAAGAGACTCAGACTATTTTAAACCCAGCCAAAAAGAACTGATGCTGAATCTGAGGGTTGATAACCTGGAGCAGGCTCTGGATTTTCTTAGGAGGAGCGGAGCTCATGTCTTTGAGAAAACCGAAAGTCATGAGTATGGAAAATTCGCCTGGCTTCTTGATCCGGAAGAAAACAAAATTGAACTGTGGGAACCTGTCGAAGCGGGATTTGGTGATTTGAATATCCCACCTGATCTGCGCCAGAATGTTACCGGCATTGGTGGAGTTTTTATTAAGAGCCATGATCCCATTGCCCTCAGTCAATGGTATAGAGATATGCTTGGAATCCCTTTTGAAAATAACATGCACATTTTCCACTGGCGCGAATACGATAATAGCGAAAAAGGAGCCTATACGGTCTTTTCATTCTTCAATGATACAACGGAATATTTTAAACCTTCTGAAAGCGCGTTCATGATCAATTTCAGGGTGAAAGATCTTGATGTTTTTCTTGAAAGGCTTGCTAAGTCGGAGGTCCGTGTAATTTCGGATATTCAGAACACTCCCTATGGAAAATTCGGTTGGATCATGGATGAAGAAGGCAGAAAAGTAGAATTGTGGGAACCTGCCTTATCCGATAAATAATTTTCTGCATTTTGATTTTAACCCTGAAATTTACGGGTGATTGGGTGTATGGGTGGGAGAAATTCCCTGAGTCCGGCAGACTTCCTTCCAATTACTCTCTCCGGAATAAGGGCAATCTCATGCCGAATGTGGTTTGTTTTCCAACAGATTCTTTGTGTCCCACTCAAGTTTTTTAACCAGCTCCTGCTTTCGCTCCTTGCAATCAGATAAAATACAGATAGCACAGGAAGTAGTCTGGCAGGGATCAGTGTGAATGAATAACTCTACCCTGCCTCCGAATTCGCCTCTGACAATGGCTTCAACTTCTTTTACTTCACGGTGCGTCGCTTCCAGATTATAATACCAGGGTAAAGTCAGGTGAGCGTCAATATGAATTGAGGAGCCATATTTGATCACGCGCAGATTATGAATATCCACCCAGGCAGGCTTCCGCTCACGGTCCAACACCCTGATCACATCATCCAGTATTCCAAAGTCAGCTTCATCCATCAGACCGGCCAGGGAGTTACGGAGCAGCCTGTAGCCGACCACCAGAATATAAGCGCCCAGTATGATCGTCAGAATAGAGTCGAGAATGTACAAACCGCTAAAAAGAATAATGATAAGTCCGCCGGCCAATGCCACAGATGATATCGTATCAGCGATGAGGTGTTTACCATCAGCTACCAGTGCTGAGGAACTAAGGCTCTTTCCTTTTAAAACAAGATATCGTCCCAGTAAAAAGTTGATGAGGCCTGCTGCGGATGAAATGAGAATACCGCTCTCAATTTCCTTCAATACCGGAGGCTCAAAGAGCTGAATGACCGCTTTGATGATCATTCCGCCACCGGCAAAGAGAATCAACGCTCCTTCGAAGCCAACGGCGAGAAATTCAGCCTTGCCATGTCCATAGGGATGGTTCTCATCTTTTGGTCTGGCGCTGTATACCAGTGAAAAAAGTCCGAAAGCAGCTGCAGCGATATTGATAATGGATTCGAGAGCATCGGTCAGGATGGCATTGGAAGCAGTGATTCTCCAGGCAAAAAATTTAGCAAAGGTTACGAAGATTCCAATAACCAGAACGTTCCGCATGATGCGGATCTTTAACCGGTTTTCAACCCGGAGGATCTTAACGGAATCCATTACAACTCAATTTCTGTTGCCCCATAACCGAATTTTTCCGCCGGAGCTTCCGTCCACCTCACCCCGGGATACTTTTTGAGTTCTTCCCTGATTGCATTTTTCAGAATACCTTCCCCCACTCCATGTATAAATGTAATTTTGTGGAATTTATGTACTATTGCCTGATCCATTTCTTTCATAAAGTAATTCAGTTGATATGAAATGATCTGAGCATTGCTCATTCCGCTGGTATCTTTCAATAACTCTTCAATATGCAAATCGACTACTTTATGCCGGTTAAGAATGACGAACTTTTCTCTTGATCCTTTGCCTCTAACGGACGATGATAATTCTTTACTCCTCTTCTCGCTTTCCAGTTCACTCATCCTGTACTTTTCCACCAGCGCTGCCAGGTCGGGTTCTGGCTCCTGATGCAAGGTGTACAAAGGCATCAGGAGTATCTCACCGGATCTTCCCTGTAGCCGGGTCTGATAGTCAGGATGTAAAAAATCATTTGGACTGATATAAAAGCTTTTTACAAAAGGCGGCCTGGGTCTGTATTCCTGATCTCCAAAAAACAAAAACTGAAATTCAAATCCGTTAAAACGGTGCAATTCATCCTGAGAAAAAATTCCAAGAAACTTTTCGCTTCTGGCCGGAATGGTTGCGGCCCCGATTCCAAACCTGAGGTTTCCCAACTGTCTTGATGCAGTGAAATTGAGGATGTAAGCCGTATTATTGACTAAAAAAAGGTCTATGTCAGTGGTTAGCAGAGCCTTCTCATTTTGAAGAAGTACGGCTGCATAAATGGTTTCGTCGGGTTCAAGTGAAGAAACGATGGAAGGACTTCCCTTTTTTACCTTCTGTTTGTCAATTTCCGACTGAGTGTGGCTCTGAACAGGAGTTTCAGACTCTGGTCTATTTTCAATCACATCTTCATTCTGAAGACTGAATTCGATCAGAACTACGCTGTTTTCCGGGACGATATGAGAAAATCCGTCATCATCAGTAACTTCGATGCGGCTGTTAGAGAGTATTCTTGTCACAGTTCCCTCTACAACATCATTGAGAAATCTCACTCTGTCATGCTCGCGGAATTTCATAATTTAGCTTTGTTAAAGGATAATCAGAATTCAGAACGAATTTAGACCAAATTTCTCAGGCATTTTAGTATTTTATTAACAGAAATCACTGGAGAATTAAGTGTGAATTTTATGTTGCACGAGCATTGTTTAGTACCTTTGCATCTCACTGCGAAACTTATCTGGATAGTACGAAATTATATTTTTTTAACCTGACTTAATGGAGTTAATTGAACAGTTTATTGATTTTGTCCTTCACATTGATGTACACCTTCTGGAAATGGTAAGTAAGTATCACAATGCTACTTATCTTATTCTGGCATTGATCATCTTTTGTGAGACTGGACTTGTGGTTACGCCTTTCCTTCCGGGAGATTCACTCCTGTTCGCTGCGGGAGCCCTGGCGGCTGCCGGATCGCTGAACATAGTGCTGCTGATCGCGATATTATTTATCGCAGCCTTTACAGGTGACAATACAAATTACGCTATAGGAAATTTCACAGGCCATAAGCTTATGTCGATGAAACGAAAGCTTATCAATCCGGAGTACATTGAAAGAACCCACAAGTTCTATGAGAAACACGGTGGAACTACCGTTATCATCGCACGTTTCATGCCTATTCTCAGAACCTTCGCGCCATTTGTTGCCGGTCTTGGAAGTATGACTTACAAACGTTTTGTCGCTTTCAGCCTCATCGGAAACACATTGTGGATTGGCGGGATTACCTTGCTTGGTTATGCATTTGGCTCCCACCCTTTCGTCAAGGCTAATTTCTCCATGGTTGTGCTTGGAATTATCGTATTATCATTATTGCCGATGGTTTTCGCATTCCTGAAAGCGAAATTCTCCGGTTCATCTTCATCCAGTCAATAACAAACTAACTATTCATCTGCGACATGAAACGTTTTGGTTTATTCGGTCACCCATTAGAGCATTCCTACTCCAGGAAGTATTTTACTGAAAAATTCATGAGAGAAGGTCGGGAAGACTGTATCTATGAAAATTATGACACTCAGAACATTTATGATCTGAAAAAGATCGTACACGAGAATCCGGACCTTGAAGGATTAAATGTGACCATTCCTTACAAGCAGGATATCATACCCCTGCTCGATCAGCTTGACGACATTTCACAGAGGATAGGCGCGGTAAATACGATCCGTATCAATCGTCAGGATCCGGGAAAGGTTGAATTGCACGGATTCAACACCGATGCCTGGGGGTTCGAACTGGCCATCAGGCCTATCCTGCGACCGCATCACCGCAGGGCTCTCATCCTTGGAACCGGCGGTTCAGCCAAAGCGGTAAGTTATGTTTTTCGAAAACTGGGAATTGAACACTTCTTTGTTACCAGGGAAGAATCACGTTTTCATTATTGCTATGCCGACCTGAACCAGAATACCATGAAGGCTTTTCAGATCATTGTCAATACCACACCGCTGGGAATGTACCCTGATGTCGAATCTTACCCGAATATTCCGTATGAGTTTCTCACTCATAAAAATCTGTGCTTCGACCTGATCTATAATCCGGCCCAGACCAGGTTTTTGGAGAAGTCAAAGGAATCAGGTGCCTTTATTCATAATGGATTCCGGATGCTGAGACTGCAGGCTGAAAAAGCCTGGGAGATCTGGAACACACCGGTTTATTCCTGATGGAAATTCTCAGCCAGACTTTTACCGTCTGGCTTTTTTGTATCCAGTCCCTTCAACTCTCACGGGAATATTAACTATTTTTCCGGATAATTTTACTTCTACGATGCCCTTCAGGATCGAATCTCCTTTTAAACCTACCGGTGATCAACCGGAAGCGATACGACAGCTCGTTGAAGGTATTCAAAGAGGCGATAAGGCACAGACCTTACTGGGTGTTACCGGCTCAGGTAAAACTTTCACCATCGCTAATGTGATCGAGAAGATACAGAAACCGACACTTGTACTAAGTCATAATAAAACCCTGGCTGCCCAGCTCTTTGGTGAGTTCAGACAGTTTTTTCCCCATAACAAGGTTGAATATTTTGTGAGTTACTATGACTATTACCAGCCTGAAGCCTTCATCCCCACTACCAATACTTATATTGAAAAAGACCTCTCCATCAACGAGGAAATTGAAAAGCTGCGATTGAGCACGACAACCTCATTACTGTCAGGACAGCAGGATGTACTGGTAGTGAGTTCGGTATCCTGTATATACGGAATAGGAAATCCAGATGATCTTTCCGGCAATACAATCAGCATCCGTGAAGGACAAAAGATCAGCCGGAATACTTTTCTGCATAAGCTGGTCACTTCCCTTTACTCAAGATCGGATACGGAATTTTCAAGAGGTAAGTTCAGAGTACGCGGTGAGACTGTCGACATTTTTATCGCATACGGTGACATTGCATACCGCATCAATTTCTTTGGAGATGAAATTGAAGAGATCGCTTCCATTGATCCGGTCAGCGCCAAGACGCTGGAGAGGCATGATATCATTACTATTTATCCGGCGAATATTTTTGTGACCAGTCCTGAGAAGCAACTCGAAGCCATCTGGCAGATCGGTGAGGATATGGTTAAACAAGTTGAGTATTTAAAATCGCTTGGTATGCATCTGGAGGCCAAACGCCTTGAAGACCGCGTAACTTATGACCTGGAAATGATCAGGGAACTGGGCTACTGCTCCGGCATTGAAAATTACTCACGCTACTTCGACGGACGTGAGCCAGGCTACAGACCTTATTGTCTTATGGATTATTTTCCGGAAAATTTTCTGATGGTGGTGGATGAAAGTCATGCTACGATTCCGCAAATAAGAGCCATGTATGCCGGAGACCGTTCCCGCAAACTCAACCTGGTGGAATATGGCTTCCGTCTTCCGGCCGCACTGGACAATCGTCCATTAAAGTTCAAGGAATTCGAAGCCATTCCAAAGCAGATAATTTACGTCAGTGCCACACCGGCTGAATATGAACTGCAGCAAAGTGAGGGTGTGCTCGTGGAGCAATTGATCAGACCAACCGGACTTCTTGACCCGGAAATTGAAGTGCGGCCCAGTATTAATCAGGTGGATGACTTGTTGGAAGAAATCAATACGACCGTACAACGAAATGAAAGAGTGCTCGTCACCACGCTGACCAAAAGAATGGCGGAAGAGCTTAGCAAGTATCTCAGCAATCTGAATGTGAACTGCCGTTATATTCATTCTGAAGTTGAAACGCTGGAGAGAGTTGAACTGCTCCGCGATCTTAGACTGGGTAATTTTGACGTATTGATCGGAATTAATCTGCTTCGTGAAGGACTGGATCTGCCGGAGGTTTCATTGGTAGCTGTGCTGGATGCGGATAAAGAAGGATTTTTAAGGAGCAACCGTTCGCTCACGCAAACAGCGGGAAGGGCGGCAAGAAATATCAACGGAAGAGTAATCTTTTACGCCGATAAGGTGACTGAAAGTATGCGACTTACGATTGAAGAGACCAACCGCAGACGGGAGAAGCAGATGAAATACAACGAAGAGCATGGGATCACGCCACAACAAATCGTTCGCTCAAAAGAAAGTATTCTGGGACAAACAAAAGTTGCCGATGCAGTTTCATCGCCTGATTCGGCCTATGTGGAAAACCAACACCTGAGTATTGCCGCTGATCCGGTGGTTCAATACATGAAATCGGATGAATTGAAAAAGCTGATTTCCCAGACACGTAAATCCATGGAGAGAGCGGCAAAGGAGCTTGACTTTATCGAAGCTGCCAGACTCCGTGATGAAATGATTGAGCTGGAAAAGATTCTCGGAAAACAAAATCTGTGAAGTTGTTTACACCTGATTGTTACTCCGGGTTTCTGACATTCGACCTCAAAAATGAATCGGCATAGATCAGGTTCAGTATTTCTAAGCTTCCGTTACCGGCTTTTCATTCCGTCTGTAAGCGAGAGCGGTAAGTGCCGTTATAATATTAAAGCGTATTGTTAAGGAAATCCCTGCCTGTTCCCAATAAACTTTCGCATTCCTTCAGCGTGTTGCAGTGTTCAGGAGTATTGCTTTATTGATTTTTCCATTTTGAATGTTTTCCGGCCAAAGAGCGGATGTACTTCCTCTGGCCCGGTTTGTTCAAATCCCTTACGATGGTATAAACGGATGGCCGATTTCAACACGGAGGCAGTTTCCAAAGTGATCTTAGCGGCTCCCATTTCACGCGCCTGTTGAAGCACGGCATCCATCAGGAAAGTTCCGAGACCCTTTCCATGATAACGAAATGACACCCCCATCTTGATCAACTCAACCTCCGTAGAATTCTTCCTGACAAGTGCTGCTGTACCGGCAATTTCTCCCTTGTAGCTGATAAATACTATCCTTCCACCTTCGCGAATAAGCTTGTCAGGATGGTCCAGAATTTCAAGATCATTCGGTGTGACACTATAATAATGGTTCAGCCATTCCAGGTTAATTTTCTTAAACCAGACAGCAAGCTCCGGACGAAATAACAGTATTTGAATATCCGGATTCACGGATCAATGGAATTTTCCTTGCGGAGCAGGTGAATATTACTGTTTCTTTACAACGAGACAAGAAGCAAGGATATCATGAAGGGCCTGTTTCTTTGTTGTAAAACCTGCCATAAGATACCCGATACCCAGGGTCATACCCGTGATGATTTTTCCGAAATATCTTCCGGTTGCGTTCATAAAAGTGATCCTGTTTCCACTCATATCCGTGACCTTGAGCTCCAATGCGATCTTACCCAGCGTTGCCTGACGGGAAGAGGATTCCATCAAGGCATAATAAAGCCAGTTGGCTATGATGGAGATGAACACCATGAGCAGGATGAATCCCATGAATCCTCCCAGCATAAGAAATTTCTGTTCATCACTTATATCTACATCGTCCAATTCACCAAGATGGCTGAATCCCGCCGTGATTCCGGTCATGATAAAGAAAGGGACAAAGAGAAAGAAGCTGACGATGCCAATTAATAACTGATCTAAAATATGAGCACCCAGCCTTAGCCAAAAGCCTGCATATACGGGAGTATTGTTTTCTACTGTTCTTGGGTCTGTCATGATAAAACTGATTTAAAACTGCATCTGAATGTATATTTTAAGACAAAATAGAATAAATTTACCTTTGTACAAAACCCAAAGATCCATGAAGGAAATAAGTGTTGATGAACTGAAAATAAAGATTGACAAAAAGGAGGATTTTCAGCTAATTGATGTTCGAGAGGATTTTGAATATGAGATCTGCAACCTGAATGGTGAGCTGATTCCTATGGCGCAGATATTTGATCAGGTGGACAGGATTTCAAAAACCAAACCGGTAATCATTCATTGCAAGTCAGGCGGGCGCAGCGGCGTAGTTGTAGCGGAACTGGAAAGACGATTTGGATTCAATAATCTCTATAACCTGAAAGGTGGCATACTGGCCTATGCAAAGCAAATTGATACCGGAATGAATACCTATTGACAGGTTTGCCGGTTCAGAAATAAAGCAAATGCCATCTCACTTTTCTGTTCTTGCTGAATTCAATGGCCGGAGCTGGAATATGGATAATGTTAATCACTCTGAAAAATCCATTGAGAAATCCTGAACGGAATTTTACTCTCGAAAAATCCAGATCAAGTCCCAGATAATACTGCCGGTAACGTTCAAATTTTGGTATCGCCTTCCCTTCAGCAAAGTCGGGATTTTCGTGTCCTCCCGTCATTCCTTCCGCGCCTATACCAATTCCCAGGCTCAGCCACCGCGGAAAGCGGTATTCAGCAGGCATAAACGAGCGCGGATTGAGCGAGATCCAATATGTGAGTCCGTTATAGTCCTTCAGGATATTCTCCGGGAGTGATGATCCCAGCAGATCCGGTCTGTATTTTGCGTACTGTGTCTGATGAAAAGAAAATTTCATCACAGCGCGCTGCTCCTCCCATACCAATTGCTGTACGGCAAAGGCGGATACGCCAAGGGTATTGCTGATTACATCACCGGCAGAAAAGCCCCACTCGGCGGAAAAACCATCAAAGACCTCAATGGTAGTCTGATAAAGAAAAGATATCCCGCATGCATAAAGAGTTGAGCGCTTGTTGCCATGGCCTGCCCAACGGAAAGAGTGCATCAATGGTTTGGCTATGGAATAGGCGTCCCATACATGCCCATATTTATCCATCAGTTCCCACTCCGCATTATCATTAAAAAAGTGAAAACTGCTTTGAGGATAGTCACGATACCATTGATTATACAACCAGTACATACTGAGTGGATAAAGGCCTAAAACCGTCCCTGCTACCAATGTAGTTCTCTGCTTATGCGGAGAGGCAGCGTCCTGCAGGATTTTCAGCTCTGCTGTATCTTCGTCAAGAGAAATACTTAGCATTGCCGTTGTGTCGGATATTCCGGATGTGCTTTGAATGGCGCTCAGGTAAACTGTGAGAAGAACAAAAATGTATTTCAAGAATTTCTTCACCGGGTCATTGGGAATTTACTACAAAGACCGTGCGCCTGTTCTTTGCTCTTCCTTCCTCGGTTGAATTGGAAGCGATCGGCTTGGTTTCACCAAATCCTTTATAGCTTAGTCTTGAAGCGGAAATACCCTTATCCAGCAGGAAGTCGTAAACCGCTCTGGCCCTGTTCTCAGATAGTTCAATATTGGTCGCCGGGTTTCCTATATTATCAGTATGTCCGTGCAGCGCGACCTTTAGCCTGGGGCTTTTCCTGAGATAGTCGGCAAATTCAGTCAGGATAGATTGGATGGTATCGTTGATCACAAATGAATTCGTACCAAAGAGTATATCATTAATAGTATATTGTCCCCCTACTTCCAGCTTTTCCATCTCAATATCCTGTTTCACGGGTTTGTAATTGCCGGAGTCCTTTTGAGAAATATATTGTGACTCGAAAGCGTAGCCTTCTTTCTTTACAGACAATATGAGATCATTGCTGAAGTCCACTACGAATGCGAATTCTCCACTAATGGAATCTACATCGATCTTCGTGAGTTTATTGGTGACCGCATCCCTTATTTCAATCGTAGCCGCGATCACCTCTTCATTTTCCTCTCCGTTCACATCCCCTTTTTGAAAATAGACCTTATTTGGACGAACTTTAGGATGAAGTTCGAAAGAGTAAATATCATAACCGCCTGTACCGCCGTTGATTTTGTTCGATGCATAATAACCTGTCTTTCCATCCGTACTCACAAAGAATCCGACTTCATCAGCTTCGGTATTTATCGGAAATCCCAGGTTGACTGGCTTGCCCCAGTTACCATTTTCATCCATTTTACTCATAAAGATATCATAACCTCCAAGCCCGGGAAGTCCATCGGAAGAAAAATACAAGGTCTTGCTGTCACTATGTAAAAAGGGAGACTTCTCATTGAATTCAGTATTGATCGGAGATCCCATTCTTCTTGCCCTTTTCCAGTTTCCGGTATCGTCTTTTTGTGTATAGTAAATGTCGATTCCCCCGACCGAATCCCTTGCTGAGGCGAAATAAATTGTTTTACCGTCTGAGGAGACTGTTGGTTGTGAATCCCATTGAACGGGATCATTGACCAGCGGGCCCATATTGGTGATCTCTCCCCAATATCCATAGCTGAATACTGAATAACACAGATCAAAATTTCCCTTGTCGTTAACCGTAAAGTATAGATATTTATTATCTATGGTGATGCTAGCCCCGCCTTCATTATTGCTTGTGCCCTGATTAAAGGGATCCTGCATAGGTTTACCACTGTCGTAAGTTCCATCGGGCTGAAGGTGAGCGATCATGAATTTCTCCACACTTTGTGGAGTGAGCATATTTTTGTCCTGCATTTCAAAACGACGTGTAAAAAATGCCAGTTCATTGTCAGGAGATATGTATGGCAGGTATTCAGGATCTCTTGTTGAGATTTTCTGAACCGCTCTTGGTTCAAAGGGAACCGGATTGGCATACAGATTCGCCTTTATAAGCATACTTTCCGCTTTCAGGGCATTATCTTCATTGATCTTGTCATATTCAAGGAACTTTTCAAGATGTTTCACGGCATCTGTCCATTTCCTGAATTCATAGGAATACCAACCTAACTGATAGTATACATCCGGATCAAGTTCCGGACAGAGTTCCAGAACCTTCAGGTAGCTTTGTTCAAGGATTTTATAGTCCTTTTTTTTCAAGGCAATGCTGCCCTGAAGGTAATATGCTAAGGCGAATTCCGGATCAGCATCAATGGCTTTGCCAACCGCATCTCTTGCGTCCTCATACTTTCTGGATTTGTACAGGCTGGCTGCATCCTCATAATACTTCATTGCCTTCTTATCCTGCGATCTGTCGCAGGAAACCTCCTGGGCATTTGAAACTGATGGCAGGAACATGCTGGTTAAAAAGCAAATGAAAATTCCTAAAATTGATCTGAACGAAAGAATCCTGAGAAATATACCTGTCATTATTTCTTGAGTGGATTTAAATTCTTTAAGGCGTCCTTGGCTTTTTTCTTTGCCTCTTCTTCGGCCGCTTTTTTCAAACTATCGGCTGTCGCTTTAGCCTTGGCTTCCGCTTCTTTCTTTAACCTGTCAACTTCAGCGGCGGCCTTTGCTTTTTCCGCTTCCAGCTTTGCTGCAGCATCACTCTTCAGTTTTTCAGCTTCCTCACGTGCTTTGGATTCAAGTTCTGCTTTTTTCTTATCAAACTCCTCCTGCGCTTTGGCCTTGAGGTCATCCATCACGTTGGCTCCCTGTTTTCCAAGATCCGTTGATACGCTGGGCTTTTCTACGGTACCGCCAATCTTCAGATTTACCGGCACCACATCACCCAGACTGAAATTGGCGCCTTTCGCATTAGCGGAAGTGACCAGGTTATTGAGAACAGCATTGGCTGCTCCGCCAAAAGCGGATCGCGGAATTTCCATTGCCATGGTATAATCGATGGTCTGATCAAATCCGTTGGATCCGGCGACTGTTCCTTTCATATCCTTGAAACGAATTTCCGTAGGATCAACATATACTCTGCCGTTAACAATTTTGAAAGAAGGATTTACGGGAGCAAGGTCTGCCTGTTTCCACGATTGCATCTTCAAAACATCAGCTACTTTATTGAAGGCCGGAAAATTCGTAATGGTAATCTGTGAAGTACTCAGCTTACCCAGTCCGTTCAGAGACGATAATTCAGGGCTCATTGCCTCATCAAGCTTACCTTCCACTTTAAGTGCGGCTGAGAATTTACCGGCACAGTATTTTGCCAGAGGCGCCAGTTTCTCAACGGACTCAAATGAATTTACCGTTTTTACAATGTCAAAATTGCGAATGGCCAGGTCCATAGAGATGGCGGGATGCTTCTTATCCCTGCTTGAATAACTTCCGTTCAGGTCAACACTTCCGTCCATCAGCTGCATAGCCAAACCTTGCAGCCTGATTGCTTCGTCTCGCACATTGAAGTTCCCGTTCACATTAAAGATGTTGAGATTATCATAAACCAGTGTTCCGATGACGGCGGCAACCGTGAAATCAATATTGGCAGAAACTTCAAATACACTCATACTAACAGTATCAGCCTGAGCAGTACTTTCCTCTTCGCTCATCCACTCATTCAGATCTATTTTCTCAGATCTGAGTTTGAGGCTTCCCCGGAGTGTCTCATCCTTTAAAGCATAAGGAATGAAATTCTCCAGTGAACCGGAGGCATTAAAATCGCTTTTACCTGATCTCGCAATCAACGAATTCAGGGCAACGATTCTGGGACTGAATGTCATTTCCA
Organism: uncultured Flavobacteriales bacterium; assembly: GCA_964544885.1. Classification (GTDB taxonomy): domain Bacteria; phylum Bacteroidota; class Bacteroidia; order AKYH767-A; family 2013-40CM-41-45; genus QQVM01. The sequence goes on along the minus strand of CAZJDX010000005.1, from coordinate 115,326 downwards.
GCTGGGAGATGGAAGCAGGATTTTTCATTTCCGCAGATGCATACTCCAGACCCCGCACGGAAAGAGTACCGGAAGCATCAAATTGTTCATACTGTTTCTTTTCGATCACCGACATACGACCCCTGGCTTTCAGGTCGGCGCTGATGGTACCAGCCAATGTTGTTCCCTTCTCCATCGGAACAAATTTCTGAACACTGCCAAGGTCAATCTGCCCTTTTACATACATATTAATATCCGGATCACTTACCGGTGTTTTCAGAAAAAGCGCGGCCTCAAAAGGCGCTCCAGCCATTTCCAGACTCAGTTTTCTCATGTCAATGACCGTGTGATCCGGAATTCCATCAGGATTATTCACATTCAGGTCGACAAAAACCTTGTTGACTGATGAAGGCAGGGATGGATATTGAAACATTCCGTTGTCGACTTTTAAAGTAAGTCCGAAGCCCGGCATTGACAAGGCATTATATCGCCCTTTTATGAAACCGGCAAGAGACATGGTACCTGATGACTTCAGATTTTCAAAATCCTTCGCGTACAAGGCGGGAATCATGGAAATGAAATTCCTGAATTCCGACTTTGCTGCTGAAAAGTCAAGCTGCATGTCGATGTTTGTATCCGGCATGGCAACCCACCCATTCACACCCAGGTCGAGCTCGTTGAGATTGATCTTATTCTCCTTAAAAGTAAATTTGAAATTCTTCATGTCGATATTCACGGTGGCATCGATCACCGCTTTCGCTCCGCTTATATAAGGTATGCTCTCATAGACCATTCGTGTTTTTTGAACAACAGTATTAGTGACAAGGTCGAAAACATCCTGTGTGAAATCACCTTTCCCGTCATGGTCAACTCCGTTCAAACTCAGCAGAAAATCAAGTGACTCATCTTTGTACAATACCCTTCCGTTTTTTACTGAATAATGTTTCAGTTTTCCTTTGAATGATGTTTCACCTGATTCCCCACCCGCCTCATCGCTACCTTTGGCTATGTCCCAGTTTGCCGCTTCCTCTTTGTTCACCAGGAAATTCATAACCGGTTCGTTCAGCTCAATGGATTTGATATTAATCTCACTGCCCTTGATCACACTCATAATGTCAACAGTCACATCCAGCTTCTTTGAAAAAATCAGCGTGTCACCCTCAAAAGGAGCGAGATTTATTATACTCAGGTTCTCAATTCCCAGAGAAAAATCCGGGAAACTTTTGATCAATGAAAGACTGAAATCTCCGAAATCGATTGTTGCGTTGAGGTTCTTGTTGGTTTCTTCTTTAATCTTGCTCACGATCTTATCCTTAAACAGAAAGGGGGCTGCCAGTAAGAATAAAAAGAGCACAAGTAAAATGATGCCGAACCATTTAATTATTTTTTTCATGATACTGAATAAGTATAGACTGGTTATATTGAGTTAATTCTGGAATTATTGTTTCTCAGGAGGTGATCTGCAATTACAAGAGCGGCCATAGCCTCCACGATGGGGACAGCCCTTGGAACTACACAAGGATCATGTCTTCCGCCCGGGTTTATCTTCACCGGCTTTCCGGATTTGTCTACCGTTTGCTGATCACGCAGTAACGTTGAAACGGGTTTGAAAGCCACCCGGAAATATATATCCATAGCGTTACTGATTCCTCCTTGAATCCCTCCGGAAAAATTACTTGAGGTGACGATACGACCACTGTGATCGGCAACAAAGGGATCATTATGTTCAGAACCTTTCATGGAAGCACCGGCAAATCCACTGCCATAATCAAATCCATGAGCGGCATTAATGCTCATACAGGCTGAAGCGAGATCTGCCTGCAGCTTGTTATATACCGGTTCACCCAGTCCGGCCGGAGTATTCCGGATAAAACAGCTTATGATTCCCCCTGTAGTATCTCCGTCTTTTTTGAGTTCCTCGAGAAGTGATAGCATTTTCCTGTCCGCCGCCTCATCTGGACAACGCAGCAAACTGCGTTCTATTCTTTCCGAATTTAATTCCTCCGGAGAAATTTCAGCAGAAATATTACCGATCGCCGAAACAAAGGCAATAATCTCTATTCCTTTGAATGACAGCAACTGTTTTGCGACAGCTCCTGCAAAAACCCGTACGACTGTTTCACGCGCGGAAGAACGTCCACCTCCCCTGTGATCACGAATTCCATACTTCGCCTCATAAGTGAAATCAGCGTGTGATGGCCTGAAAGCATCTCGGACCGGATCATAGTCGGAACTGATCACATCCTTGTTCCTGATAATGAAAGCCAGTGGCGTCCCCGTCGTTTGTCCTTCATAGAGTCCGCTGAGGATCTCGAATTCTTCCGTTTCATTTCTGCCGCTGCTGACATGTGACTGTCCGGGTCTTCTTCTGGCTAAGTCAAAACGGATTCTGTCTGTATCCAAATGGAGTCCGGCCGGACAGCCGTCAATTACACCCCCGACAGCGGGACCATGCGATTCACCAAAACTAGTCAGACGGAATAAAGTACCAAAAGTATTACCCGGCATAGAATGTAAAGTTAATCATAAAGAGAAAGTAAGTGACGGCTTAATTTACAATTTAAACAAATACAATTCGCAGGGAGTTTATAACTTTCGGGCAATCTTATTTTTAAGCCAGGAATTTTTCTGACCAATCCTGACAAGAAAATTTATGAGCCATTCGCGGTTGAATACTTTCTGCAAAAATAATTTGGATCTGAGTTCTTTTCCCAGTTTACTGTAAACTGACTCATCATAAGCGCGCATGAATTCTTCTGAAAAATCGTTCGCCGCAAAACATTTACCGGCATGCAAGCCGGCCTGGTAGCCGCTCCACATGGCATTGCCAATGCCTTCTCCATTAAGGGGATCAATCAGCGATGCCGCATCACCGCAAAGCATAAAGTTATTACCTGAAATTTTTCTGCGAACACCGCCCAGGGGCAATCCAAAACCTTCAACTTCTCCTTCAAGCCTTGCATTTCTGAACCTTTCGGATATTCCCGGCGCCTGTGAAATAATCTCCCTGAAGACATGCTTGAGGTTAATTTTTCTTTTGCTTATGTCTGAACTCAGCATGCCAAATCCTACATTGGCTGTACTTTCACTCAAAGGAAATATCCAGAAATAGCCTGGAAGATGATCCTTTAACAGATGTATTTCAAGCGCATTAGGATCAGAAAAATGACTGATATTTTCAACATAGGCCCGGACGGCACCTGAATAATGGCGCATATTAACTCTGAAATCTGCCAACTGTTTTGCAATAACAGAATGGGCGCCATCACAGGCAATGACAAGCCTGCACTGAACTGGCTCTCCTTTCTCCGGGAAAAGTTCCAGTCCGGAACCGGTTTGCACAACCTGGTTCACGGTAAATTCTTCCATGAAACTGATCTGAGTGTGTTGCCTTACCAGACCGAGCAGAAAATTATCAAAGTCAGAACGTCTTGAAATATAACCCGGTTTTGTGAATCTCATGTTCACCGATCTTCCTTCCGGTGAAAATAATGTCCATGAACTTGACTTGTTAACCGATTCGAAAGCATCCAGTTTTTTCGAATAAGCAGGATCTATCCTGTTCAATACAGAAATAACTCTTCCTCCGATGGCATCACCGCAAACTTTATCCCGCGGAAAGCGGGCTTTATCAAGCAGGGCAATTCGTAAACCTGAACCGGCCAGGCTAAGGGCGCATGCGCTTCCTGCCGGTCCGGCGCCAAGGATGCAAACATCATAATATGTTTTGGAGGAAATAATCTTTTAATGCTTAATTTCAGCGCGAATTTATTATAAAATTTGTGAGCTTACTCATTTACAATATACACACCCTTGTACATACCGAAGAGACAAAGAAAGTATGTTACCGTGGTATGGAAATGTCTTCACTCCATTGCATTGAAGATGCCTGGTTATATATAAAAGATCATAAGATCGCGGACTTCGGCACAGGAAGCAGGCAAAAGCAATCACAAATGCGAGAGACGGATCCTTCCGTTCAGTTTATTGACGCTGAAAACGGACATGTCTTTCCATCCTGGGTGGATTCTCATACACATCTCGTCTTTGCGGGTAGCCGGGAACTGGAATTCAGGGATCGTATAAGAGGAATGTCTTATGAGGAGATCGCAGAGCGTGGCGGAGGTATCAATAACTCCGCGAAAATGCTTAGAAAGGTTTCGGAAGATGATCTGATATCTGCAGCTGTTACCAGACTGAATGAAATTATCAGTCTGGGTACCGGTGCGGTTGAAATCAAGAGCGGTTATGGACTTGATGTGGAGAGCGAACTCAAAATGCTGAGGGTCATTCGTAAACTGAAAGAACTGTCGCCTCTCCTCATCAAAGCGACATTCCTTGGCGCCCACGCGGTTCCGCTTGAGTTTAAAGGAAGAAAGGATGATTATCTGAAAGTCCTGATAAAGGAGTTATTGCCCCTGATCCAGGAGGAAGAACTGGCAGATTATTGTGATATATTCTGCGAGCGCAACTATTTTACACCGGAAGATACTATGGAATTGATGTCAGCAGCGAAGGCTCATGGACTCATTCCTAAAGTACATGCGGAACAACTAAGCCATACCGGGGGAATTTCAGCGGGTGTCCGTTCAGGGGCCATCAGTGTTGATCATCTTGAATACGCCGGCGATGAAGATATAGAGCTTCTCAAAAATTCCGCTACCATGCCGGTGCTGCTTCCCGGTGCACAGCTTTTTCTTGGTTTACCAAATCCGCCAGCCAGGAAACTGATCGATGCATCCTGTCCGGTAGCCTTGTCAAGCGACTTCAATCCGGGCAGTTGTCCGTCCGGAAATATGAACCAGATGGTTTCTCTCGCCTGCATCCTTTACAAAATGACTCCTGAAGAAGCTATACTGGCGGCTACCAGTAATTCAGCCTATGCAATGGGACTGGAAAAGATTACCGGATCAATTGCGAGAGGAAATGTCGCCAATGTCTTCATCACCAGAGAAATTCCCGGCTATACCTTTCTTCCCTATTCTTTCGGAAGTAATCTGGTGAAGAAAGTGATCCTCAATGGGGTGGTACAGTAATATTATATGAATTAAAACGCAAAATAAAAGCCATTGAACCCAGCCATAAAAATCATACTTCCTTTGATTGCCTGCATACTAACGACATTTGTCTCGTGTGATCAGAAGGTGACAAATCATGAAATGGGCATTGATTCCCCCCTGTACAGCTTACAATGGATTCTGGGTTCCTGGTCAAATGAATCAAGGCAGGGAATGATCGGTGAGAACTGGTACAGGGTCAACGATTCTTTATTCTCTGGAAAAGGTTATGCGCTGGCCAAGGACGGTGACACAAGCTTTTCAGAGAGTCTCCACCTCATGCTGCATGAAGGATCTTTGTATTATGTTCCGACAGTTCAGGGCCAGAATGATGATCAGCCTGTTTGGTTTAAAATTACCGGTATGGGAGATAACTTTTTCAGCAGCGAGAACAAGGAACATGACTTTCCTCAAGTGATAAAATACGTCCTGGAATCTCCGGAAGTCCTGTATGTGCTGCTGGAAGGAAGCGTTGACAGTGTGGAAACAAAGAGAGAATTCAGATTCAGGAAAGCCAAGGTAAGACTCATGCCCTGAATTTTCAATACCAAAAAAGAATTAAAAGAAATGAAACAGATCATTGAATGTGTGCCTAATTTCAGTGAGGGCAGAGACCTGAATCTGATAAAACAGATCACGGATGCCATTGAAAGTGTTGAAGGGATCAGGTTGTTAAATGTGGATCCCGGTAAAGCGACTAACCGGACCGTCGTGACATTTGTAGGCGAACCACAGGCAGTTATCAGCGCAGCCTTTATGGGAATAAAGAAAGCTGCTGAACTCATTGATATGACCAAGCATACCGGAGAACATCCGCGTATGGGTGCTACCGATGTTTGTCCATTAATCCCCATTTCAGGAATCAGTATGGAAGAGACGGTGCTGTACGCAAAAAAGCTCGCGCAAAAGGTTGGGGAGGAATTAAAGATCCCGGTTTATCTTTATGAGGCAGCGCAGAACGACCCTTCCAGAAAGAATCTGTCTGTAATACGTGCCGGAGAGTATGAGGGCTTTTTTAAAAAGATGGAAGATCCGAAATGGAAACCGGATGCTGGACCTTCAGTATTCCCTAAAAAAACAGGCGCGACAGTTATAGGCGCCCGCGACTTTCTTGTAGCATATAATGTAAACCTGAATACCAGCTCTGTACGCAGGGCCAATTCAGTGGCTTTTGATGTGAGAGAGAATGGCAGAAAAGTGAAGAATGAAAAAGGGGAAGAACATATTCAACCCGGTACTTGCAAGTCTGTAAAAGCGATTGGCTGGTATATTGAAGAATATGGCATCGCCCAGGTGAGTATGAATCTTACCAATATCTCTGTCACGCCCGTACATAAAGCCTTTGATGAATGCGTGAAAAGCGCGCATGCCAGAGGAATGAGAGTCACCGGTTCAGAACTTGTCGGATTGATTCCTCTCAAAGCCCTGACTGATGCCGGGAAATATTTTCTTGAAAAGCAGAACCGTTCAGCCGGAGTGTCGGAAAAAGAACTTATTCATATCGCCGTTAAATCAATGGGTCTGGATGAACTTGCACCATTCAAGCCCGAAGAGAGGATCATCGAATACCTGCTGAAAGAGGCCGGATCAGAGAAACTGGTGAGCCTGTCATTAAAGGACTTTGCCGACGAAACAGCCTCAGAATCGCCGGCGCCGGGTGGAGGTTCCGTCGCTGCCTGTCTGGGAGCGCTGGGAATCGCACTGGGCACTATGGTGGCTAACCTATCTTCACATAAAAAAGGATGGGATGACCGTTGGAAGGAATTTTCAGACTGGGCTGAAAAAGGGCAGGAACTAAAATCCAGACTGATACGCCTTGTTGATGAGGACACAAGAGCATTTAATGCAATCATGCATGCTTTCTCGCTGCCTAAGTCATCTGAAGATGAAAAGAAGCAGAGGACTTCCGCCATTCAGGAAGCCACCTTGCAGGCAATAAATGTTCCCTTAAAGGTAATGAAAGAAGCCTATTCATCGTTTGAAGTAATCCAGGCAATGGCTGAAACCGGGAACCCGAATTCAGTATCTGATGCAGGCGTAGGCGCTTTATGCGCCAGGTCAGCGGTAATCGGCGCCTGGCTGAATGTTAAAATAAATGCTTCGGGCCTGAAAGATGCCGAATATGTTAAAAAAGTGATGGAAGAGGGTGAAAAAATTGTTCAGGAAGCGGTCAAAAGGGAACAGGAAATCCTTGAAATTGTGAATCGCAAGATAGCCTGATGATTTATACAACTTTCGGAAGATTTATCCGTATTTTATTAGCTGGGATTACCGGTTGAAATTATGTCTTCCACACATGTCAAGCTCTAAGGCATTTACCAGGTTCTTTTATTCTTTTCCTATTCAGCTTGTCATTGTACTGCTGAAAAAGAATCAGATCCTGCTTATCTATTGGGTTTTCCTGTTCGGATGGATCACGGATTCATTCTCAAGAACCTTCGGTATCCCCTATCTTTTTCTTGATCCGGAATACATGGGCAGTGTCGGTTTCAGTTCTTTCTTTATCATGGGCTTTACCACCGGTTGCTTTATCATGGTATATAACATTTCAAGTTATATCGTCAATGGTTTCAGATTCCCGTTCATAGCCACCTTGTCAAGACCCTTTCTGAAATACACGATGAATAATTTCATTGTGCCCACGCTTTTCATTCTTGTTTACCTCTATTTCATTATCTCTTTCCAGCTAAACAATGAGTATCGCAGTATCTGGACTGTTTTGACACAGGTGATGGGTTTCGTAACCGGTCTCACGCTGATCATCCTGATTACGCTGACTTATTTTTTCAGGACGAACAAAGACATTGTTCATATGTTCGGAGTGGAGACCTCTGATTCTGATCCTAATGCCCCTTTTGCCCAACATCTGGTTGAAAGACAGGAAAAAAAGAGAAAGAGCAGCCGGTTCTTCAGCAAAAAGAAAAGTCAGAGCAAAGTATGGAGAGTTGATACCTACCTGAGTTCATTCAGCAGGGTAAAACTGGTGAGGCAGACCGAACATTATACAAGGGAAATGGTGGAATCCGTCTTCAGGCAAAACCATCTGAATGCGGCTATCATAGAAATCATCGTATTCGTTTCTTTTATCATGATGGGTTTGTTCAAGGACTACTCCATCTTTAAGCTGCCGGCGGGAGCATCCGTGATTCTCATCTTTTCCATGTTCATTATGATCAGCAGCGCTTTTCGTTTCTGGCTGAAGTCATGGGCTACTTCGGTGATCATTGGTCTGTTTATTCTGCTCAATTTCATCAGCAAGTACGGGGTTTTCTATGCCGAGAACAAAGCTTATGGCATGGACTACACCGTTCCAAAATCAAGTTATAATATTAACAGGTTTCAACTGCTTGATGATCCGATCCTGGTACAGGCAGATTATGACAGTACGATCAGGGTCCTGAACAAATGGAAAGAGAAATTCATTGGCGAAAGTACGAAGCCTAAAATGATCTTTGTGAATTGCTCAGGTGGCGGATTAAGGGCATCCATCTGGGCCTTCAGAATTATGCATGTGGCCGACAGTCTCAGCGGGAACAGGTTTACAAAATCCACCCAACTGATCGCCGGAGCTTCGGGCGGAATGATCGGTGCAGCCTATTACAGGGAACTGTTTCTTCAACAGAGACTTGGATTAATGAAAGCCATCAATTCCGACAGGAGTCTTGATAATATCGGAAAGGATTTATTGAATCCGGTCGCCTTCTCCGTCACGGTCAGTGACCTGTTTTTTAATATTCAAAAGTTCAGGGACGGAAATACCCTTCATAACAAAGACAGGGCTTATGCATTTGAAAAACAACTGAACGAGAATACCGCATCGGTTCTTTCCAAAAGACTTTCCTCCTACCGTGAACCGGAAGCCAATGCGCTCATCCCAATGATGATTTTCTCTCCCACTGTAGTTAATGACGGTCGCCGATTATTGATTTCTCCCCAGCCCGTCTCCTATCTGACAAGTCATACAAGAGACAGCAGTTTCAATTTCAACTATACCATTGATGAAGTGGAATTCAGAAAATTATTCCGGGAACAACATGCCGACCATGTGAAGTTCACTTCGGTATTAAGGATGAACGCCACCTTCCCCTATATTCTTCCCGCTGTCAGTTTGCCTAGTTATCCTGTTATTAACGTCATGGATGCAGGTATCAGGGATAATACCGGCCTGAAGACATCCCTCAAATTTCTGTATGTATTCAGGGATTGGATCGAAGAAAATACCAGCGGAGTTATTTTTGTGGATATCAGGGATTCTCACAAGTCAAGACCTGTCGAAGAGAAACCCAGAATGTCTTTCATGGAAAACTTCATCACACCGCTGGGAAATATTTACGGAAACCTTTTGACCATTCAGGATTACAATCAGGATGAAGCATACGAATACGCCAAGTCATGGTTTAAAGCTCCTTTTGACTTTGTATCCTTTGAATTGCCAACCAAAGAACAGGACATTTCCCTGAGCTGGCACCTCACCACCCGGGAAAAACGATCTGTCTATAATTCAGTAAACCTTCCGGTGAATAAAGCGGCCACGGAAAGACTTCTTCAGTTGCTGCAGCCTTCACCACTTGTACAGAAAGGGTCCGGTAACAAGGAATCACCCGATCGCCCTCCGCTTTCTACAGCATCGCTTGATATGGAATTAAATAATTAGCCATTGAGCATGAACGGAAAGATCAATAAGCCAGAAGCTCTTGTAAAGCATCTCCAAACCTGTCTTTTGCAAGATAGTTCGCTTCCAGATTCAGGTTCATAGGTATCGGAGTTTCGAGGCTTGCACAGCGAATTACCGGAGCATCCAGGTACTCAAAACAGTTTCCGGCAAGAAAGGCCGCTATTTCCGCGCCGAAACCTCCGACCAGACTATCCTCATGAAAAATTATCACCTTCCCGGTTTTCTTTACTGACTTGGCGACACATTCCTTATCCCAGGGTATAAGAGTACGAAGGTCTATCAGGTCGGCTGAAATTTCCGGATGTTGCCTCAGGTATTCCATAGCCCAGTGAACGGAAAATCCATAGGCAACAATGCTGACATCCTCCCCTTCCTGAACCAGCGATGCTTTTCCGAATGGAATGGAGAAATAATCATCAGGTACGATTCCGCTGATGCTTCTGTATAAAGCTTTGTGTTCAAAATACATTACCGGATTGGGATCTTCAATCGAAGAGATTAACAAACCTTTGGCATCAGAGGGGAATGCGGGATAAACCACCTTCAGTCCCGGACAATGTGTGAACCAGGCTTCATTGGACTGGGAGTGAAAAGGACCTGCATTTACTCCCGCACCGGTAGGCATTCGCACCACCACATCCACATTCTGTCCCCAACGATAATGTGTCTTGGCCAGATTATTCACGATCTGGTTGAAAGCGCAGGTAACGAAATCAGCGAATTGCATTTCAATGATGGATTTCATACCCTTGATGGAGAGTCCGAGTCCGGCGCCAACGATTGCCGATTCACAGATCGGTGTATTGCGGACCCTCCCCTTTCCAAACTCTTCCACAAAACCCTGAGTGGCCTTGAATACGCCACCGTATTCGGCAATGTCTTGTCCCATGATGACGAGTTCCGGGAAACGGAGCATGGACTGACGCATTCCTTCTGTGATGGCATCGAGAAATCTTTTTTCACTGACCTTTTCAGTGGGGGGGACAAAGGGAAGTTTCCTCGGTGCATACACCTCGGCAGTTTCTGTGTCCGAATCCGCAGCGGGCATTTCCTCCCTGAAAGTTATTTCAAGATTATCTTCGATCAGTTGCTTTATTTCTTTGCGCATCAGAATAATATCAGACTCCGAAATAACTTTTTCCTCAAGGAGAAATTTCTCGAAATTATTGACAGGATCTTTCAGCGCCCAGCTTTCAAGTAAAGCCGGATGCACGTACTTAGTACCCGAAGCCTCTTCATGACCCCGCATTCTGAAAGTCATACATTCAAGAAGAACCGGTCTTGGATTTTGTCTTATACTCTCCGCAATGGAACGTATGGTGGAAAGTGTCTCCAGTATATTATTCCCGTCAACCTGGATGGCTTCAATTCCATATCCAATCCCTTTGTCGATGAATTGCTTCATCCTGAATTGTTCGTTGGAAGGAGTGGATAATCCATAACCATTATTTTCAACGATGAAGATCACAGGAAGGTCCCATACTGCCGCGACATTGATACTTTCATGAAAATCACCCTCACTCGCACCACCGTCACCGGTGAAGACCGCAGTAACCGCTTTCTCATTCTTCAGGAGATGTGCAAGTGCAATTCCATCGGCCACACCCATCTGCGGACCAAGATGTGAAATCATGCCAATGATCCTGTATTCCTGGGTTCCAAAATGAAAGGAGCGGTCACGGCCTTTGGTAAATCCTCCGTTCTTGCCTTGCCATTGAGAGAAGAGCCGGTGTAGAGGGATCTTTCTGGAGGTAAATACACCCAGATTCCGGTGCATAGGCAAAATGTATTCATCCTGATTCAGAGCTAAACCGCAGGCAACCGCAATCGCTTCCTGCCCTATTCCGGAAAACCATTTTGCGATCTTACCTTGTCTCAGTAAGACGAGCATCTTCTCTTCGATCATTCTGGGCAGGAGTAATTCCCTGTAAACGGAACGGAGTTGATCATTGGAAAATGCAGACCTGTTATAATTCATCACTGTAGTATCTGTCCGCAAACTTATCTAAAATAGATTATCTTTGTTCTTCCCTTCAGGAAATGGATATACAATTCTTAATCGTTATTCTACTCTTTTCCGCCGCAATGGTTTATGTATTTCGAAAGATCTTTAGTAAAAAAACGAGCGGTTCAGGGGGCAATTGTTCCGATTGCAAGACCCAAAAATAATTTAAGGACAAATCGGATAGGCTGATCGGATTACTTGCTTTGTTGAAGCAGGGTATTCCCGGAACATCCGGTTATTCATCCGACAAGCTGCGCTTTCATCCGGAGCTGTATCCTGTTTTTCATTATGCATAAAAAAAGAGGAGATCCTTTAACGGAACCCCTCCTTAATCTTTTGACTTTATGGATCGATTACTGAGCCATAGCGGAGTCAACAACAGTTTCAACGGCATTCATTGCTGAATCCTGCATAGCAGCCTGCTCTGCAGCGGCAGCAGCGGCTTCTTCAGCAGCAGCGATTGAATCCTGAGTAGCTTTTTCAGCAGCAGCTTTATCTTCTGCGCTAGGTCCGCATGCTACGATAGCGAACATGGAAGCTACAAGCAAGGTAGAGAGTACTTTTTTCATTTTGTTCTTTTGGTTGTTAATTTAGTGGGCGCAAAATTAAATTAAAAAGATGGAATAACAATACACTTAAAAGGAATAATTAACAGCATGATGCTGATAAAGTCCCCTCTTCATAATTAATCCAAAATATGAAAAAAGGGGTAAAATTGTCAAATTACCCCTTTTTTTCTTAGCCTCGTCCGCCGGTTACTTTCTTGGCTTCTTCAATTTTCTTTTCCTCTTTTGTTTTTGGCTTTGGCTTAGCTGCGCTCTTCTTGGCTTTTGCTTTTGCTTCTTCTTCAGCTGCAGCTATGGAATCAGCAATGGCCTTTTCGGCAGCAGCGGCAGCCTCCATGGCGGCAGCTTCTGCTGCGGCGATAGAGTCAGCGATCATCTTTTCAGCATTGGCAATAGAATCCTGGATGGCTTTTTCTGCAGCGGCTTTTTCTTCCGCGCTGGGCCCGCAGGAAATCATAGCTGCCATTCCGGCAACTAAAAGAAGTGATAATACTTTTTTCATCTTAGATTAGATTGGTTTGGTTAATGCAAAGCTATAACTTTATTTTTAGTAATTGGTTTCAAATTATTAGTAATTTCGCCCCATAGAAATTAGATAATTATTAACCTGATAAAAATTAAACAATGAAGAAAATTATCCTTTCCATGCTTTCGGTATCCATGATACTGAGCATCGTTTTTTTAAGTTCTTGTTCAAAGGACGACACCACCCCTCCTGTGGTCACCTTGTTGGGTGATGCCTCTCTTGAGATTTCACTTAATACTGCAAGTTGGGCCGATCCGGGCGCTACAGCAAGCGATGATGAAGATGGTACCGTGACGGTCAGTTCTGATTATAGCGCTACCAATCCTAACCTGAATCAGGTTGGAACCTATACCATCACCTATACAGCAACCGATGCTGCAGGAAATGTCGGATCAGCTTTGCGTACCATCCGGGTGAAAAATGACGCGGAAGGTTTTGCAGGGGATTATAATGTTCACGATACCGTACCTGGTTTGGTATTCAATTACACTCAAACCATCACCGTAGATGAGACGCTGAACAACCGTGTTCATTTCAACAAATTTGCTGACTACGCAAATAATACCGGAATCTATGCCAACCGGCTCTCAAACGGTTCACTGGAAATCCCTTCCCAGATTGGTTCAAACATCGGCAGCGGCCCGGGCGCATGTGATGTGGTGGATCACCGTTTCACCAGCGTTTCATTCACCGCCATTGCTGATGGTTTTATACTGGTGTATGATGATGAGGTAACTACCGTGGGTTGTACAGGTTCCGTCAGAGGTACTGCCACCTACACGCGTCAATAATATTTATTTCCAAATAGAAAAAGCCGCACATTCTGCGGCTTTTTTTATTTACAGGCAGACCTTACATTCGTATCCGTGACTTATAAAAGTAATCTCCTGCTCTTAGTACAAAGGTCATTGCTGCTGCTTTTTCTGTCCGTCATTTGCAGGGCGCTGTTTCTTGTCTTCAACTTTTCCTATTTCAGCGAGTACAGTGCCCTTCAGTTGCTCAGTGCCTTTTATTACGGTCTGAGATTCGACCTTACGGCCATCGTAATTCTCCTCTCCCCGTTCATGGTGCTACACCTTATGCCATTTGGCTTCTTTTACAGTAAATCTTATCAGATTCTGCTGAAGGTGCTCTATTTCATTCCGGGAATTTTCATGCTCCTGCTCAATTGTATTGACTGTGGACTATTCCGCTTTGCCGGAAAAAGAATCACCGCGGATGTCCTGAACATCATGTCATACGGGGATGATTTCAAAAACACGGTTCCGGTGATGATCATTGATTTCTGGTATTTGCTCCTCATCTTTATCCTCTTGTCATTTATCCTGATAAAAGGTTATAACAGAGTACCAATAACAAACTTTCGGGAAGTACATAAATCAAAACCATCTCCCCTCCTTCGTATCATACTGCATGTATTCTTCCTTGCATTGATAATCATCGGATTCAGAGGAGGAATACAATACAAACCCATCAACATTCTTAGCGCGGCAAAATACGGTAAAGGACAATATGCTTCGCTTGTTCTCAACAGTCCTTTTACATTCTTAAAGACTTACGGCAAAGCTTCTCTGCACGAGGTAAATTATTATTCACAGGAAGAGCTTGAGAAAATTTTTCAGGCCAGGATAAGTCCGGCCCGCTCAGATACCTTCAGGGATCTGAACCTGGTCCTGATCATTATGGAGAGTATCGGAAACGAATACATAGGTAAATTGAATGATGGCAAGGGGTATACCCCATTCCTGGATTCGCTTATGGATCACAGTCTGGTTTTCCGGCATGCCTTCGCCAATTGCAAGCGATCTATAGAAGGAATTCCCGCTATCCTTGCCGGTATTCCGGCTCTTATGCCGGAACCTTTTATCACTTCACCTTTCTCCGGAAACAGTTTTTCAAGTCTGGCTTCCCTGCTGAAAAGTAAAAACTACCATTCTTCCTTCTTCCATGGAGGTTCCAATGGAACCATGGGCTTTGATAACTTCATACAATCCGCCGGATTTGATCTCTATTTTGGCAGAACCGAATACAACGATGACAAGGATTTCGACGGTTCTTGGGGGATTTATGATGAGCCCTTCCTTGAACGATTCGCTGAGGAAATAAGCAGCTTTCCCCAGCCTTTTTTTGCAACGGTTTTCACCATCTCGTCCCATCATCCATACAGTATACCGCCCGCATTACAAACCTCCTTCCCGGAAGGTACCTTACCCATTCATAAAAGTGTTCGTTATACCGACCATGCTCTCCGGGCTTTTTTTGAGATTTCCAGAGAAAAGAATTGGTACCAGCATACTTTGTTCGTGATCACCAGCGATCACACCGCCTTGTCAGAGCAAGCCTATTATCAAAACCGTACCGGCATGTATTCCATTCCCCTGATTTTTTTCAGGCCTGATGGGAGTCTCAAAGAAATGAGTTCCAGGGTGAGTCAGCAGATAGATATTTTACCGAGCGTTATGGACTATCTTAATTTCGATCAGGCTTATTTTTCTTTTGGAAAGAGTGTATTTGACAGCACTCAGGGTGGTTTCGCCGTCAATTACCTGAACGATACCTATCAGTACATAGAGGGTGATTATAGTCTTATCCTTGATACGGTGCAGGGAAACTCCCTTTATAAGTTTACTTCCGACAGCCTTCTCACCAGGAATCTGGTCTCTATCGACACATTGAGAACGGCACGTATGGAGAGGAAGATCAAAGCGATTATTCAAACTTACAATGACGCGTTGATCAACAATAAAATGAAATGAGCGAACGATGAAGAAGAAAATCCGCTTTATTATCAACCCGAAGTCCGGTGCCAGAAATAAAAAACATTTCACTGAGTGGATTATTCAGCATACTGACAAAGACCTTTACGAGCCGGAAATCCGTTTTACTGAAGCACCCGGACATGCTGCGATTCTCAGCCGGGAGGCCGCGGATAATAATTATGAGATGGTAGTTGCCGTCGGTGGTGATGGCTCGGTGAATGAAACGGCACAGGGGCTCTATGGTTCGGGAACTTCATTGGGAATCATTCCAACCGGGTCAGGAAACGGGCTGGCAAGGCACCTCAGAATACCAATGAATTTTGTCAAAGCGGTACAGGCACTGAATCACTCTGTACCTCTTTCCATGGACAGCCTCAGGATCAATGAGAAATTATGTCTTGGCACTTTCGGTATTGGCTTTGATGCCCATATCGCGCATCTCTTTGCCGGTGCGGCAAAGCGGGGTTATTCAACCTATGTTAAATTGGTCCTCAAAGAGTTTTATAAATACCCGACTTACCAATACAATATGGTCATTGACGGAAAAAGTGTAGTCAGGGAAGCATTCCTCCTTACTTTTGCCAATTCATCGCAGTTTGGAAATAATGCCGTCATTGCTCCATTTGCCAATGTGACGGATGGAAAAATAGATCTGGTGATGGTTAAAAAGTTTCCCGCCATTAAAGCTCCCCATCTGATATACCGGATGATGAATAATATTCTGTTCCGTTCCAAATATTTCGAATCACAACATGTTACTCACGCGGAAGTAATCAATAGTAAACTTTTGAAAGGACATATTGATGGTGAGCCGGTCAGCTTTTCTGGTAATATCGGGATTCGCATGGTTCCCGCCTCAGTAACTATCCTGCGACCTTCGGAATTCTAATCAGCCATTGGTGAGAAAGCAGATCAAACAAACAATAAAAAGTCTTTCCTGGGCCTTATCTGGAATTTCGTTGGCATTCAGGACACAGTTCAATTTCAGGTTTCATATTTTAGTGGCAGTGCTGGTCATACTACTTGCAATATTGCTTAAGGTAAGTGTTGTGGAATGGTGTATCCTGTTGCTATGTATTGCTTCTGTTCTGACTGCTGAATTGCTGAATACTTCACTTGAATTAAAAACAGATCTTCTCTCTCCTGGTTATCATGAGACAGCAAAACATATCAAAGATACGGCAGCAGCAGCGGTTCTGGTAGTCGCCATTATCTCGGCAGTGATCGGTCTGATCATTTTCATTCCCAAATCTCTTGCCTTGTTACATATGACTGTCACCGGATAGAAAAGGGTCGGCTGGAAACCAGCAATTACATTCCCTGACTGTCTTCTAAAGCTTTTCGTATCGTCTTTCTATATTGTCATCCGATGTCAAAAAAGCAAAACCCTAAAGACGGAGTTGTTTACTCCACCAATCCTGATTTCAGGTATGAGTCCAAACCCTTACAGGGGACACGCACACTACCTCCGCAGCAGCAGGATCTGAAAGTCATGCTGGATAAAAAAAACAGGGGCGGCAAGGTCGTAACGTTGATCACAGGATTTATCGGGCTCGAGGCTGATATTGAAAAACTCGGAAGGGAGTTAAAATCAAAATGCGGTGTAGGCGGAACGGTAAAAGACCATGAAATACTGATTCAGGGCGATCATCGTGACAGGATTGTGAAAATACTGGCTGAGGCCGGTTATAAGGTTAAAAAAGCAGGAGGATAAAATACAGACCTACTTTTTTTCCCTGATCTTTTTATAAATTCTGATGGCAATCAGGAGTATGAGGGAAAAAGTAAGCAAACCTGCAAGCCCGTATAGCCAATTGCCCTGTCCTTTTAATACCACAATAAAAATGATGGCAATCAGGAAGACCGTTGCCACCTCATTCCAGATACGTAGTTGAGTGCCGCTGTAATTGAACTTATCCTGCTGCAGTTGGCGGAAGATCATTCCGCAAAGCAAATGATAGATAAAAAGTCCGGAGACAAAGATCAGCTTCAGCCACATCCAGGGGGGGATGTTCCATCCATAGCTGAGAGAAAGAAACCAAAACCCGAGAATAAGGGTGGCAATGGCGGATGGCCAGGTGATGCCATACCATAATCTTTTTGCAGCCAGTTTGAAATGTTTCTGCAGAATAGCTTTACCGGGTTCTTCCTCCTGCTCAGATTCAGTATGATAAATAAATATCCTCACCAGGTAAAAAAGACCGGCAAACCAGGTTACAATGAAGATAAGGTGCAATGCCTTAATATAAACCGGAGCCATGTTTACTGAAATTCAACTTTGGTTTTCGCTGAGCTTTCGAGTACGTTTCTGTAAAGCTCTTCATAAACAGGCAGTATTTTCTGAATGTCAAAATTTTTTGAATGATCCAGCGCTTGTTTCTTGAATTGAAGAAGTCTGTCATGGTTTTCCAAAATATGGATCGCATTTTTTGCCATGTCATCTATATCCCCTACTTCACTCATGAATCCGGTTTTACCATGAACATTCAATTCGGGAATACCGCCTGAATTGGAAGATATGACCGGAACCTGGCAAGCCATGGCTTCGAGGGCTGCAAGACCGAAACTTTCCGTTTCGGAAGGCAGAATGAAGAGGTCACTGATGGAAAGGATCTCTTCGACGGCTTCCAGCTTTCCAAGAAAGCGGATGTGATCGCAGGCGGAACATTCGCGGCATTCCTTCTCAATGGCATTTCTTTCCGGGCCATCACCAATCAACAGCAATTTTACCGGTAATTTTGCCAGCACCTTCAGGAAAACCTTTACTACATCATGTACACGCTTGACCGGCCTGAAATTGGAAGCATGTACAATGAGTTTTTCACCATTCGGAGCTATGGCTCTCCGGAAATGATCCTTGTACTGCTTGGAAAATCTTTTCAGGTCTATAAAATTGGGAATGACTTGTATCTCATTTTTTATCTCAAAATTCCTGTAAGTATCTGCTCGAAGGCTTGCCGAAACGGAAGTCACCGAATCACTCTTATTGATGGCAAAGGTGACAACGGGACTATAGCTTGAATCTTTTCCTACCAGGGTGATATCGGTCCCATGTAAGGTAGTAATGAAGGGCAGCTTCATTCCATAAGTTTCCAGAATCTTTTTGGCCATATACGCAACCGATGCATGCGGAATGGCATAGTGTACATGAACCAGATCCAGTTTTTCAAAGCGGGCAACATCAACAAGCTTGCTTGTCAGAGCGGTTTCATAGGGCGTATATTCGAACAAGGGATAATCGGCAACCCCAACCTCGTGGTAAAAGACATTTTCTGAAAAATGCTCCAGACGTACCGGCTGACTATAAGTGATAAAATGAATCTGATGCCCTTTTTCCGCGAGCGCCTTTCCAAGCTCAGTGGCCACTACACCGCTTCCGCCAAAGGTAGGGTAACAAAGAATTCCGATTTTCATCATGAAATTAGATGTAAGGATAAGAAAAGATCCCGACAAAGGTAGATATTGAAGCTCCCAGCCGCAAGCTGACTTGAAACTCCTGCCCTGGGATTAATTGTCACTCTAAGGAACCCTTGAAATAATTGCATCATACACTACCTGCTGGAGATCAGTTCTCAGGTTCATGGTTGCCAGTTTGTTGTTCCTGGCATCGGGATGTACTCTGTTTGACAGAAAGATAAAAATAAGATCATTTTCAGGATCAGCCCATACACAGGTACCTGTAAACCCCTGATGGCCGAATGTCTGAGGTGAAGCACTCCGGCTAACCGGATTCGGCTTTGAATCATCCGGTTCAGGTTTGTCAAAGAGGAGGCCTCTCCTGTTTCCTTTTTCCGCGAAATGTGACCTGGTAAATTCGCTGATGGTCGCAGATTTCAGATATTGTCTTCCTCCATAAGCTCCTTTATTAAGAAGCATTTGCATGATGATGGCCAGGTCTCCTGCATTGCTGAAGAAACCCGCATTTCCGCTTATGCCCCCCATCATGGCGGCGGCGGGGTCGTGAACATCACCGTGGATCAGTTGTTTTCTGAATTCCGTGTCAAGTTCGGTAGGTACCAGCTGATCAAGTTGAAACTTATCCCTCGGCCTGAAGGCTGAATGGGATAACTGAAGAGGAATATAAAAATGTGTGTTGAGATAATCTTCAAACCTTTCATCCGACTCTTTCTCTACAAGTGCTTTCATCAATATAGGTCCAAGGTCACTATAAACGTATTTACCGTTTTCAGTCAATGGTGATTTAATGATCCATTGCATCAGACTGTCTGTATAGTCGTTACGGATATACAAACTGTCAGCTACCCTTGTCAAGTGGCTTACTGACTCAACCCTGCTGTAGATTTCAGGATGAATTTTTCCTTCATTCACCGTCTGTTTCCAGAAAGGAATCCATGATTTCAACCCTGCCTGGTGCGAAAGAACGTCTCGCAATATCAGGTTCTTCTTATTTCCGGCTCGGAGTTTGGGAAGGTAGGCGGACAAAGGCTTATTCAGATTTATGTCCTCATCTTCATAAAGCTTCATAAGCGCCAGCGCAGTTGAGACCACCTTAGTGACGGAGGCAACATCATACAGGTGTTTCGTACTCACCTGCTGGTTCCCGTCATAGGTGTGCTTTCCAAATGCCTTATCGTAAATAACCTTTTGGTCCTTGGCAACCAGTACCTGACAACCGGGCATGACGCTATCTTGAATTGCCTGATTGACGAGACTGTCGATCCTCTGCAAAACAACCGAGGAGACGCCTGCATCTTCCGGAACTGAATATTTCAACCTGAGTATCTTTTCAACTTTTATTCCTTCACCCCTGTTGAATGCTTCTGTGCTGTTCACGGGTAATTGACCGCTGAATGGAATGGCACCCATAATTGCCTGAGCAAGCAATCTCTGTGTAAGTTCAAAATCTTCATAACCGAGCACAATAGCTTTAGCCGAAGATGTCTGTCTGAATCTGCCCAGCGTGTAGGCATTACCGAAATCCACGAAGATGGTATTGTAGGTCTTCATAATGGTATCGATGAAATCCCGGGTGGCTTCAGGAATGCCGAAGTTATTTTGAGCCTTCATCGTAGTGTTGTGGAGACTGACGATGACCAGGTCGTAGTTGACCATGAAGCCCGCCATGGCTTCAAACATTGAGACCGGTGCGTCTTTTCCCTCAGCATACAGATCAACCCGGGCATAAGCCGATAGCTGCTCCTGAAACGGGTTGTACTTTTTATCGCCAATCACTATGGAAGCAATACGAAGTGAGTCAAGTCCGCGAAGAGGAAGCAGTGAATTCTTATTGGACAAAAGGGTAATGCTCTGTTCATACAATTTTCTTTGCAGAAATACAGCCTCAGGAGAATTCAGATCACTGATCAGATTGCTGGTGTCAACCTGACGATTCCTGGAAAGTCCGGCCCAGTACTTAACCATCAGCACCTTCTTCACTCTTTCATTCACTTCCTCTTCAGTAATTTCACAGTTCTCTATGGCAAGGTGTATCTCCATGATCGCCTTACGTACGTCTTCACTGTACAGGAGAACATCATTACCTGCCACAAGTGCGAGTTTATCGAGTACTCCCGGCTGATAGCAGGTGCTTACTGCTTTCATGTTAAGCGCATCAGTAAAAATCAGACCCTTATAATCCATTTCATTTTTGAGCAGTCCGGTTACAATATGCGGTGACAAGGTAGAGGGTAAATCCCGAGTTGAATCAAGAGAAGGAACATTCAGGTGTGCAACCATGACAGAGCCTAAACCTTCATCAATTAGTTTTCTGAAAGGATATAACTCCACTGAATCAAGACCGGCACGATCCTGATGAATGGTAGGCAGGGTATAATGCGAATCGCTGTCCGCATTACCATGACCCGGGAAGTGCTTCCCATTCGCCAGTACACCCATATCCTGCATTCCCTTCATGTATAGGGAAGCTTTCGAGTATACCTGTTCTCGGTCATCACCGAATGAACGGCTTCCTATTACCGGATTGTTTATGTTATTATTGATATCAATGTCCGGCGCAAAATTAACATGGATGCCCATCCGTCGGCATTGCCGTCCTATTTCCCGCCCCATGGTGTAAATGAGACTGTCAGATTGCATGGCCGACAAGGTCATTTGTCTTGGAAAGCGGATCGTACTGTCAAGCCGCATGGATAATCCCCACTCACCGTCGATGCCGATCAATAATGGGACCTTGGATAATTTCTGATACTCATTGGTCAGACTCGCCTGTCTCATGGGGCCTCCCTGAAAGAAGATGAGTCCTCCTATACCCCAGTCGCTGATCAGTTTTTTTATTTCCTGTACATGGCTCTGATCTTTATTACTCCAGGCGGCAACCATAATAAGTTGCGATATCCTTTCTTCCCTGCTGAGCGTCAATAGTACCGAATCCGCCCAAAGCGATCCTTCTTCTGAATAGAACGGCGGAAGTGTTCTTGCGGCTGCCTGAATGCCTGAGAGAAGCAAGGCACAATACAGGAGCAAGCTGTTGCGAATCATGCGTGAAAGAGCAAAGACTGAAGAAACCAAAATCATTGATACAAAAATAAAGATTCAAAACCCATCAGATTGCGTTCCTGAAACCATCTTCTTAACATCCCTGACGATCATAATGTCAATATTTTAGCTTCCTCTGAAAAGAGGCCTTTGATTTTTTCAATCAAAACGACGGTAAACAACCGCAGTGGCTCAGCGTAGCAAGAATTGCCTGATCTTTATATATATTCTCGCGAAGTACTTCTGCTTTACCTGCATTCAGGCTCTCTCTTTCTTTTTCCTTGTCAAGGAATGGATCACCGGTGACCTGTGCAAAAAAGCTGTTCAGAGCGGATCTGTAGTGAAAATTGTGCTTAACTTTCCGGCCATGAGTTCCGGAAGAGTGGCGCTTTCAATTTTTTTACCGCTGAGCTTATTTCTAAGCGGTTTAATTCTCCGGACACAGGGACTGACATTTTCTTCCGCACTGGTAGTTACAGGCGGACTATGGCTAAGTGCCAGGTGCTATGTAAACGGTTTGAGAAAAATCAGGAAGGAACGCAGGAATCTGCGTCCTTTCAGTTTACCGGAAGAAATCATCTATGGAACCGGTATACTTTTTATCCTCTTTCATCAACAATACTGGTTTCATATTCCTTTCATGTCTTCAGGGGCACTCTTCTTACTTTCCGTAGCTTTGATAGTGAAGCGATTTGCGAAGAGGAGTTCGGAAAAGCTGATAATTCCGGTTCCCTGGCCGCTCTGGCTGAATGCCACTTTCATGACACTTTTACTCTTTCTAAGTCTTGCAGGAACAGTATTAAATCCGCGCCAGTTTCATAATCTGTTTCGTTCAAGTACTTATGAAGAATATGTCAGAGGAAGGATACCTTCCATTTCTACGGATGAAGCTTATGAACTGATTCACTCTTGTGCCGACACCTCAGAGTCAACGAGGGAGTATGTCGAAGAAATGATGAAGTTGGGACAAGAGGCGGAAAAGGAAAGACGATTTGAAGATGCATTGCGATTCTATAACCTCGGAATTGACAAGCATCCCTTTCTATCCCAGGCTTATTATAAACGAGGGAGGCTCAAACTGTACCGTCTGGAACTGAACAAGGGAATCGCTATCTCATCAGTCACAGATTTTTCAGAGGCCATTCGCCTTGACTCCGCGCAGTCTGAATATTATTTTCAAAGAGGTGTTGCACTGGCCTATCTGGTTGAAAAGAAAAGAGTATGCGAAGACATGTTCAAAGCCCATTCGCTCGACAGAAGCATCGATATCAGTCATTACATTAAAAAATTCTGTCCTTCCGACTCATCGGCTTTTTCTCCAGCGAATCCTTGATTCCGCTCCGCTTAAAATTCGTTCAATGTTTCGCTGATGGGTAATAAGAATAATGACCGCTACCGCCAGTGAGAAAATATTGATACTGGAATTGGTAGAATAAAAGACCATGATAACAATCGGGAAACTTATTCCTGCCAGCATACTGCTTAATGATATATAACCGCTCAGGGCAAAAGTGATTACAAAAACAATGGCGCAAATAAGTGCCGCCTGAGGATGTACCCCGATGAGGATGCCAAGCATAGTGGCAATTCCTTTTCCTCCCCTGAATCCTACGTAAACAGGAAAGATGTGTCCCATGAGTCCGCATACGGCCAGAGCCAGTTCAAAGTCAATGAACTCCGGTGAATCTGAACTGTAATCTCCAACTATATAAGCCAGTTTCACCGAGAGAAAACCTTTTAAAACATCCATGATCAGCACCGCTATTCCGGGTTTCTTCCCTAAAACCCTGAATGTATTGGTGGCTCCTGCATTGCCGCTTCCATACTCCCGTACGTCAATCCCATAAAACTTACGACCAACCCATACAGCGGATGGAATAGAACCGATCAGGTAGGCAAGAACTAAACCAAGTATATTAGACAGCGTCAGCAATACTCACTTTTTTAAAAGGATATTGATCAGGCTTCGGGTGTTGAAACACCCATACGGAGGATAATAAGCTGATTGTTACCTTATTCCCTATCCTCATTACAAGGATAAGGTACAATCTTAACCAATCCTATTGAATTATTCAAGGTGGTCTTACTTATCTTGCTCAGGTTCGGGCGGTTGCATTCTCTTTAAAAAGTTTCTGACTGCTCTGTCCGTTGAGAGCATGTATTCGAAATCGGGTTTATCCTTCGCCTTACTGACCCGCTTTTCAGGTTTAATTTTTTCAATTGCTTCATTAAAGGCACTGTATGAACTCAAGACCTGCATCAATCCTCTTGCATAGCTGAAATAATACCAGGTACCTTTTTCCGGCTCGAGATAAAGATTAAAAGCATCTCCGCTTCTTTTGTGTACAATTTCAAGATACCCGGGTATTCGTCTGTTTATCCCTGTCTTATCAATATTGCTTATTCCAATACTTCCGCTTGAGCGGTAGGTTCTGCTTTCATCGTTCCAGGACATTTTCAATTCGGTGATGAAAAATGTATTTCTGATTTCCTCAGGAATTTTTTTGAATGATCCGTAAAGATTCAATTCTGTCAGCATTTTTTCTGCTTTTTCTTTACCTGCCAGTTCGGCCAGTCCTTTCTCATAGGTAGGCCTGCCTGCATCCTGAGTTGCTTGTAATGAAGGATGGGTGGAAAGATAATCGCTCATCAGTTTAAGGGCTTCATCATTAAAGAAGAAGTTAACCGGCATGATCAGATCAAATTCCGTATAATCATTATTCAGGTTATTGATTACGTTTCCGGCAGTACGAATGGCCAGTTGTCCGAAATCAGTTCCAAAATCAAGCTGTCCTTCGCCGTAAACCATGCACTTCGAGTCGTCAAGGCTGAGGTAATTGCCAGGTAAACCCGGCTTTTCAAGTTTTTCTCTGGAAGTGATTCTGTATTGATTTGTACCCCGATCATAATAAAGCACACCTTCGGCATTGATAATTTCAAGATCTCCTTCTTTTTGTTTTGGCATCAGAAAGGCTGCATAGATTCCTGTACTGTCGCTGGTTTGCGCTATGGAGGCGGAAAGACTCAGGCCTGCATCCGTTACCGGCCCAAATACAGGAATGGAAACATTGGCCGGATTGATTTCTCCGCTGAAGCGTATCCAGTTCTTCTGGATCATCTCGCATTGGATATTCGGTTTTGCATATCCCGAAAAAACAAGATGTTCCCTCGACGCCACCAGGTGAACGTTTCCTTTGAAGAGGAATTGCGGACTCAATGCAAATCCTGCCGGATCCTTCAGTTCACCATCGGCAATGGTCTGGAAAGTGGTATCAACCCGTACATTCTCAAAATGAAAATGGTGCTTAACTTTATTTATGTCAACATAATCGTAGTCTCCGCTTGCCGTGTATTTTTTTCTTCCAAGAATATCAACACTGGCGTTATATATTGTGTGGTACCTGGTTATATTGTTCGCGACAATTCTGGCATCCTTCAATGTCTTCATTTTTGCATAGCGTTCAACCACCACCTTACCGCTGTCAGGAATCACTGATGCATCCGCTGTCTGGATGAGTGCCACCTTCTCCGCTTTTATAAGATAGTCTTTAAGAGAGTACCGGGCAAAAGGCGCTTTGAACCGAAGCGAATCCTGAGTTGGTTCGACGCTGATAAAATCGGAACCAGTCAGACTTAAGCCTGTTGTTGTGGTATCTTCCACCACCTGTGCTTCGGAAGAAGAACTGAGCTCAATCTCTTTCTGGTCCATGAACCATTTAAACTGATCGATGTAACAGATATACTGATTCAGAGGGAAACTGACATAGGAACCGCCTCCGTTTGATTTGAATTCACCGACGCGTTGGATAAAGTCGATATGCGAATTCACATTCTTTGTTGAAAAGGCCAGTGCGGCAGTGTTGTCCGAAGTAAGGCGAAAATCGGAGGTGTCGGCATCGAATACATCCGATTTATACTTAATGAGATTTGCTTCCAGTTCGCTTTCGGCGAATGTCATGATGCCGTCTCCGGTCAGACCCTGTGGCCGCAATTTCAGATTGCCATTCAGGAGAGCCTGGCCTTCATACATGTCCATATCGGTGTCTTTCCGGTAGACAAACATCACATCCTGCTTCGGTTCCCAGTGGACATAAACGTTGTTTGCACTGACAGCGGGGAACTCTACTCCATTTAATGTTTCCTTGCGATTGGTCCAAAGCTGCATGGATGAGTTCATCGAATCAGGTAGAAATAAAAAGTCGTCTGATTCACTGTGTGATGTGAGATAATCCACCTTACCATCGCCATGTAAACCTTCATTACTCAGTTTAAGTGTATTGGTAAATGTTCCTTTACCTCCATAGGCCGGCCAACCTCCGTCACCGGTATTCCTGACCAATCCGAGTGAAAGATCAGGTTGAAGCCTAAGTGTATCACGAAAGGTGGGAAAAATTCCGGCGCTTACAAATTCGCCATCGAACCTGAGTCCTGCATTGCTGAAGTTGTCAAGGGAATCAATACTGTATGGATCAAGGTGGAAATAAAATTCGTCACGGTCATAAACACCTTCCTGAATATAAGGTTTGTCATAATATACGTAGGAATCCTTCTTCGAATTAAATATCGGGTACTCCGGATAGTTATGCAGACCTGATTTATTTCCCTGTGAATCGATGATGAGATCACCATTGATATTTTCAAGGACTGATCTGCAGGCAACCAGTTTACGGTTTCCGAAAGCATCTACATCGGTTGGATCAGGACTCTCAACCCTGAGTCTGAGAGAATCCACATTATCCAGATTAACCTTAAAGTTATGATAGTCGAAACTGAACTGCTTGCCGAAGAAATCAAAACGTCCTGCCTTTACCCTGCCTGCAAAATGAAACTCACGGTTCTTTTTCACTTTAATTTCCTGCTCCGCGGGATAAATGACCACATTCTGCGAATCACTCAACACAATCGGCGCCAGACCCCGGAGCGTTAATTCAAAATTAAGCAGGTTGATACTTGCATTAGGTCTGGCATTGATCACAGATTCAAACTGAATAACATCATAGTCAATCTTACCCACATTGGCCAGCAAATAATAATTAAGACGCTCTTTGACAACAGCTTTATCGTCGGCAGCATCATAAGTGACAAAACCCTGATTTGAAAAATTGATAAGCATAGACCTGACTTCATTCACGGGTAATTTCATGTCACGGGCAAGATCTTCTGTATAGATCACTTCTGAACTGTTTTTCTCCGTGAATTTTTTTATCGTGTAAAGCGGGTGTATATCACTCAGACTTTGCAGTTTAAGGAATCTCTGCCTTCGGAAATAATTACTTGATTCAAAAGTCGCTTTACTCTCTCCCACTCCGCTGATCATTTTCAGATCGATGATAGGGTCGTCTATTTTCCAGTAAAGACCGTCAAAGTACATGTCCAGTTGGTGATAGGAATCGAAATAAGGACTCTTGGATTTTCCTTCTTCACCACGGATGAGTGCCAGCTCCCTGTCCTTCACAATATACTTAAGGCTAATACCCGGATGATAGATTGAATCCTCTTCGAAAACAATTTTTACCGCCGCATTGTCCGAGGTTATGCGATCCTTTCTGATTACGAATCCCCGGGCATAGGCGATCAGAAAAGGCTTATTGTCCCGGTTGATGATAAGTTCCGCATCCTCTTCGCTGGTACCTGAACCAATCATTTTATTCCCATGCATGGAAAAGCCCCCCTTATAATCTATGTCAGGAACAATGTTTTTTATTTCCAGCCCCTGTGTATAAGATTCAAACCTGGGATACGTGGCATTGTCCGCATTCACATTGGCAAGAACCTTATCCCTGAAATTACCCAGCAGCGCTTGTTGGAAATAGATTGTATTGGTAAAAAGTACTGAGTCGGCGCTGTATTCGCTGCTTCTCAGGTCAATGAGATAGTCAGCCAGGCCGGCACTGATGGTTGGTTCATCGAATCCTGCTCTCACCCAGTTTACTTTACCGCCCTTACCGGCAAAAAGCTCACGTGTCGGATACAATGAGCCTTCTGTTGAATAAATAACCGAAGAATCACCTTTGGAGACACAAATCAGATCCATTTTACCGAACACAATCTTCGGGATCGAATCGAACTCAAAAGAATAATTCTTCAGTGGAGTGTACCAGCGGGTTGAGGGGGAGACATACAGGGAATTATCCCTGAACAGATCGTTACAGGAGATGATGTAATTGGCAAAATGTTTTGAAGGCATTTGCAGGAGTCTGTCAAGACTGGACTGCCAGGCAGAAAAACTCTGTTCAGACTGAGCGCTTGCTTTGAAGCTGATGAGCGCCTGAAGATAATTTCTGAAATCAGGAAAGGCTTTCATGCGCTTCTTCAGCATGGAATTATGGGTTTTCATGATCGCCTGCTGCTGTTCTGCATTATAAGCGCCACTGTTCCACAGTAAAGAAAATTCCTCATGCAGCTTTTCACCTTCTTTCTTGTCTGTTTCGACAAGAAATTTCTTTAATTCTGTCAGAAAGGTTAACGGCTCCTGAGGGAAACTCTTTATTCCCTGTGCCGGAGCAAAGTTCACTGACAGAAAAATTACAAGCCCTCCAATAGTTAATTTCGATAGTGTATTCATCCCGGCCTTTGATTAATTTGCTTTACAAACTGAATGGCGATCCAGTTCAGTTTTTCCATTAGCAGTTCCACCGATAATCCGTATTCAGCAGCCTTCTCCAGTATGGTATCCTTGTCTTCCGCCAGAAAACCGCTGACCAGTAGTTTTCCCTTTGGTCTTAATGAATCCGTATAATTTTTCATTTCAGATACCAGTACATTCCTGTTTATATTGGCAACAATGAGATCAAATCCGGTTCCACGTATGGTTTCGGATTCCCCATGCATTATTTCAATGTTCCCGGTTTCATTACGCTCGCAGTTCTCCCGGCAATTTTCGACAGCCCAGAGATCATTATCAACTGCCAGAACCTTCTTTGCACCCATTTTGGAAGCAAGAATAGCAAGGATCCCGCTGCCACATCCCATATCGAGAACTTCCATGCTTTGTACATCATTACCATACAAGAGCTCTGCCATCATGGAAGTTGTTGAGTGGTGACCGGTACCAAAGGACATTTTTGGTTCAATGATGATCTCGATTTTATGCTGACCTGCTTTGTGGAAAGGAGCCCTGATATAGATCTGTCCCGCGATCTCAACCGGATCGAAATTGTTTTCCCAGGCTTGATTCCAGTTCCTGCCCTCAATGAACGTATTTTCATATCGTATATTTTCCTCCATCCCTGCAGTGTTGATGACCTTCAGCAGACGGGTCTCATCAAAAGCTCCGGCAGATATGTAAGCCTTGAATCCGTCTGAAAGTTCTTCAAACATATCATAGCCTTCATCACTAAGCAAAGCAATGAGTATTTCACTCGTGTTCTGATCGGTATGGAAACGGATTTCGCGGTAATCCATCAATCCGGATTTTTAGTGGCAATATTTTCCATGGAAGAGATGATAGAGCTGAATTCCGACAGTCTGAGAGAGGCTCCCCCGACCAGCGCTCCATCCACATTGTTACAGGAAAAGAGTTCAGCGGCATTCGCGGCATTAACGCTTCCTCCATACAAAACCGAGATCTCATCTCCCAGCTTAGACTTGTATTGTTCATTGATCACCTCACGGATGGAAAGGTGAATTTCATCAATCTGTTCAACACTTGCATTCACTCCGGTTCCAATGGCCCAAACCGGCTCGTAGGCAATCACACAATTTCGAAGTTGAGAGGCGGAAAGATGAAAGAGACTTTCGCCTACTTGTTTACGGATAGTTTCTATATGTATATTGTTTTTTCTTTGCTCCGAAGATTCCCCGCAGCAAAACACAGGGATCAAAAACTGTTCAAGTACCCGGTCGATCTTTTCCCTGATGATCAGGTTGGTTTCATGGTGTTCCTGCCTTCTCTCTGAATGCCCTACTATGACGAATTCAACACCTACCGAACTGAGCATGGATGCCGAAACTTCACCTGTATGCGCACCATTGATAAAATGTGAACAATTTTGAGCAGCTATGGAAATTCTTGTGATGCCTTGTATGCGTGAAACAATGTCTCTGAGATAAATGAAAGGCGGAGCCAAAACCACCTCGGTACGGCCTTCATCATCCATCATGTCGAGGATGGTATCTACAAGTGATAAGGCTTCCGCGTAATTCAGATTCATCTTCCAGTTACCTGCAATTATTTTATTTCTCATGACTTGTTATTAATGAAGACTAATTAACGAATCTTATATGGTTATGGCAAATCCGGATTCATCTACTGAATGTTCTTATCCTTGGATCAAGTAAACCATTCATCAGATCGGCAAGCAAATTGAGAATAATAAAAATAACCGAAATGAAGAGAACGATTCCCATTACTACGGGCATATCATAATTTTCCAGCGCCGTCACCGTGAGCTTGCCAAGTCCGTTCCATCCGAAAATGTATTCAACGAACACGGCACCGGCCAGCAGAGACCCAAGCCAGCCACTGATAGCTGTCACGACCGGATTCATGGCATTTCTCAACGCGTGTTTTGTGATGACCCTGTAATAACTGAGTCCCTTGGCCATACCTGTTCTGATATAATCCTGCGACAGTACATCGAGCATGGAACTTCTGGTAAGCTGGACGATGATGGCCAGTGGCCTTAAGCCGAGTACAAGCGCGGGCAGAATCAGATTTTTCAGTGACAGATACTCCCCTCTGAACGGATCCACCGCAGTCAGTCCGCCCGTCATGTCAAGTCCGGTAATGTGACTTAGCAGATAACCAAAGACCCATGCGAAAATAATTGAAGCGAAGAAGGAAGGTAGAGAAACGCCGGTTATGGAGATGATAAGTGAAAGTCTGTCTATCCAGCTGTCTTTCTTCAGGGCGGAGACCACACCCAGGCCGATTCCTGCAACACTGGCCAGGATAATGGAACTGAATGCAAGCACAGCGGTATCCGGTAATTTCTCCAGGAGAATGCTGCTGACTTCCGCTTTATTCTGATAAGACCTTCTCAGGTATGGAAATTTCAAGACCATAATTTTATTTGAGGGGATGCTGAATAACTTAATGGCTGAAGAATACTTCTCCGGGTTGAACCATAATGGACTGCTCTGTGAAAGAGAATAGACTGAAACCGGACTAAGGTCATTCACATAATGAATAAAACGTATTGCTACCGGTTGATCAAGACCTAAATCTTTATTGATCACCGCCACCGAAGCGCTGTCCGCCCGTTGACCCAACATCATCCTCGCAGGATCTGCAGGCAATACATTAAAAAGAAAAAAAATGATTAACACCACACCAGCCAACACGAGCAAGCCGCTAAAAAGTCGCCGAATAGTAAATTGCATCATATGAAGAATGCTAAAGAAAGTCCTGAAATCCGGACTACATAGGTAAAAATTTGGGTTTACTCAGCAGCATCTGAATCTGCACTTTTTCAAGAAATTACACACAGTTCAATATTAATATTTTCAGATTCAGCCTCCTTCTGAGTGATGATTTCCTTTAAGATTTTTTTAATTCCGCTTTAAGGTTAAAAACAGCCTTTATTATTGAATTTTCTTTTACATTTGAATTCTTTTGAAATCAAAAAAAATCACTCCAAACCTTCATGATGAAGCATTTAGTTCTAAGATTAAGTCTGATTACAGCCCTTCTTTGTTTGGCAGGCACACATTCATCTGCTCAGTTCCAGGCTGAATTTACCTCAGACATCACTTCCGCCTGCTCACCAGCACTGGTTAACTTCACGAATAGCTCAACCGGAAACCCGACCTCCTTTGCATGGGATTTTGGAGATGGTGGAACTTCAACACTCGAGGATCCCTCCCACAGTTATTCGGTTCCTGGCGTCTATACGGTTTCTCTGACGATCAGCAATGGCGCCCAGTCTGATACAGAAACCAAAACCGCTTACATTACCGTATTTCGCAATCCGGTTGCTTCCTTTACCATCAGTGAAGACACGGTATGTTCAAACACATCCATTACTTTCACCAGCACATCGGTCCCTGGTGACGCGACTATCAACCAATACAACTGGTCTTTTAATGATGGATCTCCACCGGTTACAGGTGTTCAAAGTGTAACTCATCAGTTCATCTTTTCAGGCAGCACACCGCAGGCATTCTATCCCAACCTGACCATCAACGACGCAAACAACTGTAACAGCGCCATTTCAGATACAGTGTACGTTTTCCCGCTTCCTGTTGCATCATTCACCGCAAATCCTAACGGTTCCTGTACCACTCCTGCTGTCATTAACTTCATCAACAATTCCCAGAACACAAATACATACAGCTGGAATTTTGGTGATACGGCAAGCGGCGCTGCCAACACATCCACCCTCAGCAATCCATCACATACCTATACTGCGACAGGCTCCTATACCGTGACACTTACGGCCGGAGTTCCCGGCTGCAGCGCCAGTCAGGCTTCTGTGATCACGATAGCTTCACCTGTAGCTTCCTTCAGCGCTTCCGATACGGTTATCTGTCCATGGGATACGGTTGATTTTACCAATTCCGGTACCAGCGGAACCTACCTTTGGAATTTCGCTGACCCGCTGAGCGGAAGCAATAATACCAGCAGTCTTCAGGATCCTTCCCATATGTTTTCCACACCTGGAAATTACGCTGTCAGCCTTACCGTTATCATAGGCGGATGTACTAATACCTTTATCAGAAACATTACGGTGAGACAGCCTGCAAGTCCTGTCATCAATGTACCGGTACGTTCGGCATGTGAAGTGCCTTTCACGGCCACCTTTACGGAAACCGGCAGCGGCATAAGCGGATGGCAATGGGATTTCGGTGATCCTTCAAGTGGTGCACAGAATACCTCGAACATGCAGAATCCCAGTCATACATATAACTCATTTGGAATTTATACGATTTCGCTCATAACAACGGACAATTCTGGTTGCAGCGATACCACAGTTCTTCCATCACATATCAATATCACCCCACCCACCATTGATTTCACTGAAACTGATAGTGGCTGCGTTGGCTCCACATTCAATTTCAATGCAACGGTCAGTTCTCCGGCTGACCCTGTCATCGTAGATTACACCTGGAGATTCGGCGACGGTACCGGTCCTCACAGCAGCGGTAACAATCCGGGTATTTCGCACACATTCAACAACGTTGGAATTTTTGATGTGACCCTTATCGTAACTACCCAAAGCGGATGCACTGCCACCCTGGTAAAACCTGCCTACATAAAGATTGGAACGCCACCTGTTGCAAATTTCACGGCGGAACCGCTCGATACCTGTTTTGACAGCAATGTTCAGTTCACAGATCTTACACCCAGTCCGGTTACCGGTTGGCTATGGTCTTTTGGTGACGGAGGAGGCGCTACCACACAGCACCCGAACTACCAGTATAACGTCGATACCTCCGGTACAGCCGATCCATTTGATGTTCAACTGATCGCATTTTATAATGGTTGTCCCGATACTTTTGAAATCCAGGATATGATTACCATCAGGGGACCGATTCCCAATTTCAGTTTTCTGACCAATTGCAGTAATCCTTATTCGGTTGCCTTTACCAATCTGTCCGGTGGTGCAACGAGTTACGTTTGGGATTTTGGAGACGCCACACCAACCAGTACGCAAACGGACCCGACTCACGTTTATGCAAACAGAGGGACCTACACGGTAACACTCACCGCAACGAGTACTGCCAGCGGATGTACCATTGATACGGTCTATACAGTAAGAGTAACGGATCCGGTAGCAGCTCTTGTAACAGATACTACTATTGCCTGCCGCCCGGGTATAATCAATTTCACCGGCAACACTTCCATTGATGTGGCCAGTCAGGTTTGGTATTTCGGAGAAGGAATACCCAATGTACAGGACACTTCCAATCTTTTGGACGATTCACATATCTATAACAGCACAGGCTTTTTTGATGTACAGTTTATCGTAACTGATATTTACGGATGCACGGATACCGCGACAACCCAGATCCATATTCTCGGACCTACCGCCGGCTTTGTCGCTTCTCCTTTCACAGGATGTGCTCCCATTACAGTCACGTTTACTGATACCAGTTATACCGAAGGCGGTGCTATCAGTCAGTGGTTCTGGAATTATGGAAGCACTACCCGCACCATAACAAGTCCACCGGGAACCGATACGCTCACCTATTCCACTCCCGGAAATTATACGGTTTCACTCACAGTCACAGACGTCAACGGATGTTCCAATACGGCAACCTCCACGAATTATATTCGCCCGACGAGGCCGGTACCAGTTATAGCTCAACCGGATACGAGTTGCCGTAACACCCAATTGACATTCAATGCCACGCCAGGACCTTTCGTTGCCCAACCGGTAAGTTATCAGTGGGATTTTGGGGATGGCAACACTACCACCACTACAACCGGAACGGTGAATCATTCCTATGCCAATAACGGATCCTATCCTGTCACCCTGGTGGTTACAGATGATAATGGTTGCGTCGGTTCAACCACAAGTAATATATTTGTTTATACAACACCGGCCTCCTTCCAGTATACACTGAATGATACCTGTGTTGACCAGGGAGGCATTAAAAAGGCCCAGATCATTTCTGTCTTTACCAGCGATTCCAACGCCTATGCCAGCAATTACTCATGGGATCTTACGGCAGTCTCACTGACGGACCCATCACTGAGTTCAGCCTTTTACACATTCGACCTTCCGGGTACCTATAGCGTAGAATTTGTAATTACTAACCGATTTGGATGCAGCGATACGGCCTTCTCTCCAGATCTGGTTGTCCTGAATGCTCCGACCGGAACTTTTTCATTCCTGCCGGATTCAGGTTGCCGTCCTCTCACCGTTAATTTCCTTGGTTCATCAACCAATGTAAACTTCTATGCATGGGATTTTGGAGATGGTACCGTGATACCCAATACTCTTGATACGGCTGTTACACATACTTATACTACAACAGGCGATTTTGTCCCTCAGTTTTATCTGGCATACCTGTTCGATACCTTGAACAATGAAGTTTGTATGATCCGCGTTCCAACCTATGATACAGTTAAGGTGACATCACTCGTATCCGTTGACATACTGGAAGATTCTATCTACGTGACCGATGGAGAAAGAGATACATTGCACGTGTTCACATCGAATCCAAGCGGGCAACCTCTTACATACGAATGGAGGCCTTCCGGATTTGTGACCCAGGATCCGGTTCTGTCAAATACATTCTATGCCACAACCAATGGAAGCGACTCCTATTATTATGTAGAGGTGTTTTACGGAACCACCGGTTGTTCCGGTACGGATTCAGTCCTGGTACTCTATAAGCCATGTGAAACGTTGCTGGATATACCGAATGTATTTACGCCGAATAACGATTCTAAGAATGACACCTACTACATTGAGGATCTTTGCAATTTTGAAGACTTCCGCTTTGTGATCTATAACCGATGGGGAAAATTAATTTATGAATCCACGGATGTAAAATTCAGGTGGGATGGAAAAACCAGCGGAGGCACAGAGGTTTCTGAAGGAGTTTATTACTATGTACTTCATGCCAAGTCCAAAGATTATAATGGCTACATTCAGTTGATAAGGGAATAATAGCCCGGGGGATACGAAATTGCTCTTGAGCAATAGCAGCAATTTATACCGGATCAACATCCAGTTGCAACTGGATCCTTGCATAATCTCTGTTCGTATAAAACAGCCGGATTGCATCCCGGATCAGGGCTTTTACCTGAGCGGGTGAGCCGTCTTTTTCTATTTTGATAAGGAATTGATTCAGGTACTGATTTTTTATTCTGAAGACGAGAGGGACATGGGGTCCGAAAACACGATGACCAAGTTTTTGTCTCAGCAAGACACCAAAATGACCGGCAGCATCGGCAAGAAGAAAATTGTTTTTGTGCTTCAGTATGACCTCAATCAGCCTTGAAAGCGGCGGATAATTGAATTTTCTTCTCTCATTCAGGTCTCTCTGATAGAAAGATTCATAATCATGCCTGACCACGTCTCCGATTACCCAATGATCCGGTTGCCGGGTCTGAATGATCACCACTCCTTGTTTGTTCTTTCTTCCTGATCGACCACTCACCTGCTCCATTAATTGAAAACTCCGTTCGAATGCACGAAAGTCAGGGAAATTCATCAACTGATCCGCATTCACAATTCCTACTGTGCTTACATTATCAAAATCCAATCCCTTTGTTACCATCTGTGTACCGACCAGAATGTCTATTTTCTTTTCTTCAAAGTCATTGATGATCCGTTGTATTGAATTCTTTGTTCTTGTTACATCCAGATCCATCCTCCCGGTTTTGCACTCAGGAAAGAGTATTGAAATTTCCTCTTCGATCTTTTCCGTGCCAAAACCTCTCACTTCCACATGATGATCACCGCATTGACCGCAAACCGATGGTACAGCCTGAACAAACCCGCAATAATGGCATCGTAAAATATTGCCGGCTTTGTGATAGGTTAAAGTCACGGAGCAGTTCCTGCAATGAGGTATCCATGCACAGCGCTTGCATTCCAGATAAGGAGAAAACCCCCTGCGATTCTGGAACAATATCACCTGTTCTTTTCGTTCGAGTGCCAGTTGGATGGCATTAATGAGCTGAGGGGTAAAATGAGACTTCATCAGTTTTTTCCTGGCCGCTTCGCCGGTATCCGCTACAATGATCTGAGGCATCAGTACACCGCCGTATCTTTCATTGAGTTTCACGAGACCGGAACGTCCTTCCACCGCATTATGGTATGTTTCAAGCGAAGGAGTTGCTGATCCAAGCAATACTTTCGCCGAATGAATTCTGGCAAGCATCAGTGCTGCATCCCGCGCATGATATCTGGGCGATGGGTCGGCTTGCTTGTATGAAGTATCGTGTTCTTCATCCACCACGATCAGCCCTATATTGCTGAAAGGGAGAAACAAAGCCGAACGGGCTCCCAGGATCAACTGACCTTTGCTCCTTGTCTTTTCATTCTCTCTGTATGAAAGCACATTGTTCCATATCTCAACACGCTCATTATTACTGTAGCGGGAATGAAAAACTCCCACTGCCTTACCGAAATATCTTCTCAACCTGGCTATAATCTGGGTTGTGAGGGCAATTTCAGGCAACAAGTATAACACCTGCTTCCCGCTCCGGAGTGCTTCATCAATCAGGTGAATGTAAATTTCCGTTTTACCGCTGGAAGTTACTCCGTGAAGACAAACCGAGTCATGCGACTGCCATTTTTCCTTTATCCCGGCCATTGCCTTTTCCTGTGCCTCACTCAGCCGCTTAAGCTCATTCAGCTCAGTTACACCAGAATCAATCCTGTCAATTCTGACCATGGTTTCCACCAACACACCGTTCTTAATGAGCGATTGAAGTGAAGAAGCAGAGAAGTCCCGATCCTTGATCAGCTCCGATTTTAGAACATGATCAGGCTTGTCACTTGCATACAGATGCTTCAGGAAAATCATTAATGTATCAAGTTGTCGCTTCTTTCGCTTATCCTGTTCCATCTGCTGAAAAAGGACTTCCAGCGCCTTCTCATCCTCAAATGAACCGGAAAGAGTGATTCTGCTTTGCAGCTTTGGTCTGTAACTTTCTTCAATTTCCTCAGAAAGCAATATGGCTTCCTTGTGAAGCATGGAATTTAATAGAGGATGAACACTCTTTTTCTTCAATACCCTGTTCAAATCTTCCAGAGACAATTCTTCACTCTCTTTCAACATATCAAGTACGAGGTATTCATCTTGACTCAGTTCACACGTTTCAGGGTCGAATGCAGGATTCAGTCTGACTAGTGTTTCACTCTGGAGTTTCAATGCAGAAGGTAAGGCCGCATTCATCACTTCACCGGGGTAACACATATAGTAGGATGAGATCCAGTCCCAGAATTCAAACTGCCGTTGATTGACAAGAATCTTCTCATCAAGTACGGAAATAATCTCCTTTATGTCCATTTGACCGGAAAAATTATGCACCTTTCTTACAAGTCCAGACTGAAGCTTTTGCTTTCCAAACGGTACCACTACCCTCTTTCCGGGTATCACCTCAGGTACCAGCAATTCCGGCACTTTATAGGTAAACAGGTTGGGTACGGGAATGGGAATGATCACATCAACGTACACGCCGGCCTTTTCTACATTCTTACCTGACATATTATAAAAGTAAGATTTTCGTTAGCGGGCAGGTACTGTATCACTGCGCTTGCGAAAACGTTTTTCGCGAAGCTTCAAAAATGATACGTACTGACCACGGATTCTAAACAATACAATATTACTCCATTTTTTCCTATGCCATCAAGAAAGAAAAGACCGATTCCTTTCTTAGATTTGCAGCCATGAGTTTCTCTTTCAGGATCATCGTGTTGATGCTTTTAATTCAGTTCCCGGCCGGAACCATCATCACCTGCGCTGAGGAGACCAGAAAGATCGAGTTGCTGAACGCTGACGTCAGCGAGTTTGATCAGACCATCAATGCCCGGGCGACCCGTCTGCTGGGTAATGTTCAGTTCAGGCATGAAAACGTGAATATGCATTGCGACAGCGCCTATTTATACCGAGAAGACAACCGGCTGGAGGCTTTCAATAATATACGGATCACACAGGGCGATTCCATTACACTTACCGGTAAGAGATTGATCTATGAAGGAAACACAAGAGTCGCGCAAGTCTTCGAAGAAGTGGTGCTCCGGGACAGGAAAATGACACTTTATACTGATCAGCTTGATTATCAAATGGAAGAGGAAATGGCATCCTATACTCAGGGCGCGAAGATACTTGATGGAGAAAACACACTCACCAGCGTCTTTGGCTATTATTACAGCCGCCTCAATGATTTTTATTTCAGGGAAGATGTCCTGCTGACCAATCCGAAATACACGATGGATTGCGACACACTGAAATATAATTCGCTTTCAGAAACGGCATGGTTCCTGGGGCCTACCTGGATAAGATCCGCCGAGAATCTCATCTATTGCGAGGACGGATGGTACAATACTAAAGAGCAAACCGCCTTTTTCGGGAAAAATTCTTTCCTTCAAAGCGATGGCCAGAAACTCCGTGGCGATTCCGTGCTATACAACAGAAACAGCGGAATAGGAATGGTATTCGGGAATGTGTCCATCTATGATTCCACCAACAAAATCGAAATCAGCGGAGACTATGGAGAACATCATGAACTCACGGATTCATCATGGATCACTGGAAAGGCGTTGCTTTCACAATATTATCCTGATGATACCATGTTTCTGCATGCTGACACCTTATTGGCCGTGGGTTATACAGACTCTGCAGACAGTACAAAAAAAGAAAGAAACATGTTTGCATTTCATCATGTGAAGCTTTTCAAATCGGATCTCCAGGGTATCTGTGATTCACTTGTCTGGTATCGTCCGGACTCAACCATAAGGTTGTTTGGTGAACCGGTTCTTTGGTCGGGTGCAAATCAGCTCATCGCGGATTCAGTCAGTATTCAGACCTCTGACAACCAGATTTCAAGAATGTATCTGGTTAACAATGCGCTTATTGTTTCCAAGGTCGACAGTCTTGAAATAACGCTTATTGATTCGATACGATTCAACCAGATACGCGGAAAAAACATGACCGGTTACTTCCGTGATAATAAGATGTACAGGATAGAAGTTGAGGGTAATGGCCAGACCATTTATTACGCAAAAGATAAAAAGAATAAAAATTTCTCTGTAAACCGTGCCGATTGCAGTGACATGGTCATTCTTGTTGATGAAAACAAAGTTAAAAGTATTACCCTGCTCAAGGCACCTGATGGATCGCTCTACCCTATCAGAGACCTTGCTACCTGGGAACTGCGTCTTAAAGGATTCCGGTGGAATGAAAAATGGCGGCCACTTGGCAAGTCGGATATTTTTATACGATCAGACTGATCCGCCTTCGCCCGCACTTTCCTGCATAAATTCCTCCCGGAATAAGGTCAACAGGATCATGAAATAAGATATCAGCAGAGGTCCGAAAATGATACCCGGAATTCCAAACAAGTTTAAGCCTACAATCACTCCAACTATTGTAACCAGTGGATGCACATCGGCAAATTTCTTCTGGAATACAAAACGGAAAACATTGTCTACTACTGAGATTACTAAGGTACCGTACAGCAGGATGGCAACTCCCTGCCATATACTTCCGGTGGAAATCTGGAATAGAGCTGCAGGCAACCAAATGAGTGTGGATCCGATCATTGGTAAAAATGAAAAAAGGCCGGTCATAAATCCCCAGAACACCGGTTCCGGAAGTCCGAAGATCCAATACCCGAACATGGCAAATAAGGCCTGGAGTAATGCAAGCAGAGGAGCGCCTAAGGCGTTGGAAAAGGTTTGCACTTCAAGCTCTTTTGAAAAGACCTTTATCCTCTGATGTGAAAAGGGCAGATAATTTTCAAGAAAAGTTTCCATTTTCCCTACATTGATTAAAAAATAAAACAAGAAAAGATACATCAGCGCGATCTCCGTAAGCATCATTAATGATTCGCCAAGAAAATCAGTTATAAAGGTACCCGCCTTTTCACTCAGACTCTGGAAAGTATCAGGCGTAATCAAAGGATATCCTGTAATGGCGCTTACCTGCCGGTCGAGATCTGATAGAAATGCCATCAGCACCGAATTCTCACTGAACATAATACTTATCTTCGGGATGATCATGAAACTGCTAAGCAAGATGGGTGTCATGATCAAAAGAAAGGTCAGAAGACAAACCAGAATAGCGACAAGATTTATGTTCCATCTGCGCTGGTTATAAATTCTGCGCATCACGGGTCTGAACAATACGTACAAAATCACCGCACCCAGAAATGAGCCGATAAAAGAACTCATGGAATAGAAAATGAGTCCAATCACCAGTATAAGTGATACCAGCAAAAACAGCTGACCGTATCTTGAATTGAATGATTTACTTGCCATTTGTAATTTGTACAGCGAAGATAATAATGAATATTTCAAGTTGAGATTATCATGAGCAAAGATGATACGGATTCTATCAGAATCAGAATCGATAAGTGGTTGTGGGCAGTAAGACTTTTCAAAACCCGTACTCTGGCAAGTACCGCCTGTGAGCAAGGCAAGATCAGCATTAATGATCAGCCGGCAAAGGCTTCAAGAGTGGTGAAAGCCGGTGACATGATCCGGATCAGGAGAACAGGACTGACACGGGTTTTTAAGGTAAAAGGTTTAACCGGCAACAGGGTGGCTGCGAAACTGGTGATGGATTATTGTGATGAACTTACTCCTCCGGAAGAACTGGAAGCCTATAGAAACCGGAGCAAGAGAATGACCATTTTCAGGGATCCGGGTACCGGTCGTCCGACGAAACGGGAAAGAAGAGATCTTGATGAATACATGGATGAATGGTAAATAAAGAAAAGCCCTTATTCATCCATCTTTGAGTTGTCAGGGTTTCCCGTTGCCAATTATTCCTTATTTCTTCCGTTTATCCGGTGAATTACCTGCTTTCAGATGTTCTTGTTGATATTTCCTGAATAATTGAACAATCTTTAGAGTGTGAAGGAAGGCATTTTCCTAATTTTACAGCATATTATATTTTGATCGATATGAATACAGAGGAATTAAAACGTATTGCAAGTCAGGTTCGCAGAGATATTATCAGACAGACGAACGGAGCCAGATCAGGACATCCCGGTGGCTCTCTGGGTTGTACTGATTTTATGGTCGCACTTTATTTTGAAATCATGAAACACAAGGCGCCGGTCTTCAAGATGGACGGCATGAACGAAGATGTTTTTTTTCTTAGCAACGGCCATGTTTCTCCCCTATGGTATAGCGTACTGGCCAGAAGCGGTTATTTTGATGTAAAGGAACTTTCAACTTTTCGCCTGATCAATTCCAGGTTACAGGGACATCCTGCCACGCATGAAGGTCTTCCCGGAATAAGAGTGGCCAGCGGTTCGCTTGGACAAGGTCTGAGTGTAGCCATCGGTACGGCTATTTCAAAAAAACTTAACAACGACCCACACCTGGTGTTTTGCCTTTGCGGTGATGGAGAAATGGAAGAAGGTCAGATCTGGGAAGCGGTGATGTATGCAGGCGCCAAGAAAGTGGATAATATAATTCTGACCGTTGATGTGAATAACCAGCAGATAGATGGAAGTGTCGATCAGGTGATGCCTTACGGTGACCTGAGGCCTAAGCTTGAAAGTTTTGGCTGGAAGGTGATGCAAATGGATGGTCATAATATGGAAGAAATTGTCGCTACACTCAGTTCAGCGAAGGGAATGACCATGAAAGGTATGCCTGTCGCGATTCTGATGAAGACCGTGATGGGACAGGGTGTCGACTTCATGATGCACACACATAAATGGCATGGAGTAGCGCCAGATGATGAGCAAACCAAAACAGCGCTGAGCCAGCTTGAAGAGACCCTGGGCGATTTCTGAAAAACATTGCTGATTAATATTGAACAGTCAAAACAACATAAGCGGTATACCTGTGTATTCAGATTTCAGAATGCCGAAACTCTTTTCTCTTTTCTCCCCTTTACTCCTCCTGTGCTTGTCGGCCGAAGTTTTTGCGCAAGCTAAAACCAGTGCGCCTGTTCGAAAACTTACCAGGATAGAATTTCTCTTTGATGCTTCACAAAGCATGTACGGTCGCTGGCAGAGCGGTGCAAAAATTGATGTCGCGAAGGAATTGATGTTCCAGCTTCTGGATAGTTTACGTTATCTGGATAATATAGAACTTGCCTTGAGGGTATACGGTCATCAGAAACCCTTTCCTCCTCAGGATTGTGACGACAGTAAGTTGGAAGTCCCGTTCAGTCGCGGAAACATACCCCG
This sequence comes from uncultured Flavobacteriales bacterium, assembly GCA_964544885.1. Classification (GTDB taxonomy): domain Bacteria; phylum Bacteroidota; class Bacteroidia; order AKYH767-A; family 2013-40CM-41-45; genus QQVM01. Next base: position 72,527 of record CAZJDX010000005.1, on the reverse strand, counting down.
TATCAAGGAAGTACTTAAAAACATAAGTCCGAAAGGTACAACACCCATCGCCCGGTCTCTTGAATTGTGCGCGAATGATTTTCCTATGGAAGATTCCAGAAATATTTTGATCCTGATCACCGACGGTATCGAAGAATGCGGCGGAGATCCCTGTGCGGTCTCACAGGCGCTGCAGAAGAAAGGAATATTTCTTAAACCCTTTGTTATCGGTATGGGAATTGATGAGAGTTGGAAAAAAACTTTTGATTGTGTAGGCAGATATTTTGATGCTACCAATGAGTCGAATTTTAAAATGGCGCTTGATGTGGTGATTTCACAGGCGCTCAATTCCACCACCATGCAGGTCAACCTGCTGGATACGGATAACCGGCCCTCGGAAACCAATGTGAACATGACATTTTACGATATGCATACAGGAAGCGTAAAATACAATTTCATTCATACATTGAATTCTAAAGGGAATCCGGATACGCTGGTCATAGATCCGCTGCCGGTTTATAGAATTGTGGTGAATACCACCCCTCCGGTGAGCAAAGATTCCATTATCCTTAGTCCGGGCAAACACACAACCATTGGGATTGATGCACCACAAGGCTCTCTCTTTCTCAAGTTTGACAATCCTGCTGAATTCAAAAAACCATCTGCCATCATCAGGTTGCAGGGAGAGAAAAGAACGCTTGATGTACAGGAGTTTCATACAACAGAAAAATACCTGGTTGGCAAATACGATCTTGAAATATTGACGCTGCCAAGGATCAGCCTGGAAAATATCGATATTGCACAGAGCCGTACAACTACCCTGCAGATCCCAAGACCGGGAATGGTTACGCTTATATCAAAAAACCAGGGATACGGTAGTCTTTATGTGGAAGAGGATGATACCCTAAAATGGATCTGCAACCTGGATGAAAACCTCACGAAAGAAACAGTAATCCTTCAGCCGGGTAGATACCATGCCGTATTCCGCTCAAAAAATTCACGTGAATCGGTGTATACCATTGAAAAGGACTTCTCTGTTGTATCCGGTGAATCAAATATCGTATTGCTTTACTGAAAAAAAATTCAAATACCATGACCAAAGACCTGTTACACTTTACCGATAAAAAAGATACCCGCTCCGGGTTTGGTGCCGGCCTGCTGGAGCTGGGACGTGTTAACCCTGCTGTAGTTGCGCTTTGCGCTGACCTCACGGGCTCCCTGAAAATGGATGCCTTTGAAAAAGAATTTCCTGATCGCTTCTTCCAGGTGGGCATCGCGGAAGCCAATATGATGGGCATTGCAGCCGGACTGGCGACTGGAGGTAAAATTCCCTATACCGGTACCTTTGCCAATTTTTCTACAGGAAGGGTTTATGATCAGATCCGGCAGTCTATCGCCTATTCCGATAAGAATGTTAAGATATGTGCTTCGCATGCAGGTATTACTCTGGGCGAGGACGGAGCAACGCATCAGATTCTGGAAGATATCGGGATGATGAAAATGTTGCCTGGCATGGTAGTGATCAATCCCTGCGACTATAATCAAACCAAAGCCGCTACTATTGCCATCGCGGAACATCATGGTCCGGTCTATCTGAGGTTCGGCAGGCCGGTAGTTCCTGTATTCACTCCGGCTGACCAGCGATTTGTCATAGGGAAAGCACTCATGCTCAATGAAGGCAACGATATTTCGATTTTTGCAACCGGTCACATGGTCTGGAAATCGCTGGAAGCGGCCATGATACTAAGGGAAAGAGGCATTCAGGCAGAGGTTATCAATATCCATACGATTAAACCATTGGATATTGAAGCAGTCATACGTTCCGTACGCAAGACAGGATGCGCGGTAAGTGCGGAAGAACATCAGGTTTTCGGAGGATTAGGTGATAGTATTGCGCAGGCATTGATCCGAAATCATCCTGTCCCACTCGAATATGTAGGAATAAACGACGTCTTCGGAGAGAGTGGAACACCGGAGCAACTGATGAAAAAATACGGACTCGAAGCGGAAAACATCGTGCTTGCCGCAGAAAAATGTATGGCCAGAAAAAAAGCCGAACTGAGTACATCCTGAAACCCATCCAGCTTCTTGCACGAATGAATCTATGGCAGAATTAACTGACAAAGAAATACTCGGGCAGTTCCGTGCGGAAGAAACCAGACATCACGCTTTTACTATTCTGGTTGATCAGTATCATCAGAAAATTTACTGGCATATCAGAAGAATTCTGATCGATCATGATGACAGTAATGATGTTGTTCAGAATGTTTTTGTAAAGATTTGGCGTTCGCTCGATGGTTTTCGGGAGGATTCCAAATTGTACACCTGGATCTACCGGATCGCGACTAATGAAGCCATCACCTTCCTGAACCAGAAAAGAAAAAGATTTTTCGTACCGATCGTCAATGTTGAGAGAGAATTATCCGCTTCGCTGGAGCAGGACCGTCTTTTCACCGGGGATAAGATCCAGATGCTCCTTCAAAAAGCCATCCTAACTCTTCCTCCCCAGCAAAGGATTGTATTTAACATGAAATACTTTGATGGCATGAAATACGAAGAGATCTCCGAAATTCTTGGTGTGACTGTTGGCGCTTTAAAAGCAAGTTATCATCATGCAGTAAAGAAAATTGAAAACTATATATGCAGTCATTAAACCATTCGTGATTAAAATTATCCTATCAGTATACAATGAAAAAAATGGAGAATCAATTCAATAAAAGCCAGAGGACTGAAAAATTCAGACTTTCAGATCTGTCTGATCAGGAATCCGGGCCTGCTCCATTTACCGTTCCGGATGACTATTTCAAGGAACTTCAGGCCTGGATTTATCTCAAAACCAACGCTCTCGCCGGATTGGAGAAAGCTGATGCAGTTGAACCTTTCGAAGTACCTGAAAATTACTTCGAATCGCTCCCCTTAAAAGTCCGGGCAAAGATCAGCTCAGGTCACGGAAACCCTGTCCGGAACGAATGGGTCGCTGCCTTGCTTCGGCCTCAGATCAGTCTATCCATGATTGCCATTTTCTTCCTGATCTTCTTTGTCACATCCACCTTCAGAACGCAGGTGATCGAAGTCCCCTCAAATAACCTTAGGGAGAGTCTGACGGATAATGGCTATGATCTCATGCTATTGGATGAATCCATGCTGATCGAGGAATTCATGGCAATGGACAATCCTGAATCCGGTGAAAATCTCACTGATCCTTATGTACAGTACCTGATAGAGAATAATATTGAGTTATCACAAATTGAACAACTACTATGAGAAAAGTAAAGAGAATTTTTTGCATGCTGTTCGCGATCATATCACTTACAGTCAATGCGCAAGACAAACGACCCGAAAGAGAGAATGTAGAAGCCATGAAGATCGGTTTCTTAACCGACCGGCTGGATCTCACACCGGAAGAAGCCCAGAAATTCTGGCCCGTATATAATCAGTACAGCGACGAAATGGAGAAGCTGAGAAAATCGCGAAGGTTGAACCTGATGGAAGCCCGTCAGAATATGGACGAAATGAGCGATTCGGAGGCTGAAAAATTTGTTGACAGTGAATTGAAATTCCGGCAGGATGAACTGGATATCATGAAAAAATATCATCCCCGGTTTAAGACAATCCTGGTTCCAAAGCAGGTGGCAAGGCTCTACAAAGCTGAGGAAGATTTCAAGAGAAGACTTCTTGAAATGTTAAAAGACAGACCTGATGGCCGCGGAGGAAACAGGCCCGGACCAGGGAGGTAAAAGATAGTTTTTTGGAAGGCTGCCTGAATGAAGGAACTCATCCGACTTTGACGGAATAGAGTTCCTTTAATTTTTCAACAACAAAGTCGACCTCTTTTCTTGTATTGTATTTACTGAATGAAAAACGTACCGAAGGCCTTTCTGACTCTCCATAAATAGCTTTTAGTACATGTGAGCCGGCATCACTTCCGGAAGTGCAGGCGCTGCCACCGGAACAGGCAATACCTGAAATATCCAAATTAAATAAAAGCATTTCTGAATTCTCCGAAGGAGGAAAAGAGACGTTTAGGACAGTGTAGAGACTATTCCCTTCCGGATCCCCGTTAAATTCTATTCCATGAATATTCTCCTGCAGACTCCTCATCATATAAACTTTCAAGCCCTGAATATGATTCCTGTGTTCTTCCATATGCTCAGCGGCGATCTCAATGGCCTTTGCAAGTCCGATGATACCATATACATTTTCGGTACCCCCTCTCATATTTCTTTCCTGGGCACCACCATGAATAAACGGATGAATCCTGACATTATGATTGATATACAAAAATCCGACACCCTTCGGTCCGTGAAACTTATGTGCGGCACAAGTCACAAAATGCACAGGGATGGCAGACAGGTCAATGGGATAATGTCCCATAGTCTGAACCGTATCACTGTGGAACAGCGCGCCATGTTCTCTGCATAATGCGGCTACCTCTTCTATTGGAAACAAATTGCCGATCTCATTATTGGCATGCATCAGCGAAACCAGCGTATTCTTTTCCTTTCCCAGGAGTTCCTTCAGTTCTGTCATATTCAGCCTGCCTTGCTTGTCAGGATTCAGCAGACTGAGTTTTATCCTTCCTTCTTTTTCAAGTTCCTGCAGGGAATGCAAAACAGCATGATGTTCCAGTGGCGATGATATCACATGTGAAATCCCCAGGTCTCTTACACTGCAAAACAGCGCAGTATTGTTCGCTTCCGTACCGCCCGAAGTAAAAAATATTTCTGAGGGTGAAACATTGAGAAAGCGAGCCACAGTTTTCCTTGCTGATTCTATCGCTGCTCTGACTTCCCTTCCATATGAATGGATGCTCGAAGGATTTCCATAATGTTCCTTCATAAAAGGAAGCATGGCATCTACTACTTCCGGATCCATCGGAGTGGTTGCTGCGTTATCCAGGTATATTCTCATTGTTCTGATGTGTTTTTAACCTGCCCTCTCTTCATCTGATCAGCTTTTCACTGATCATATCCTTAATGTCCATCATGATTTTCTGTGCAAGTTTTTCAGCGGTGGTCTGCGACTGGCTCTCAGAGTATATCCTGATGATGGGTTCCGTATTACTCTTTCGTAAATGCACCCATTCCTTATCGAACTCTATCTTTACACCATCGATTGTATTCACAGGTTGTTTACTGTACTTGGTTTTGATGCCTGCCAGAATTTCATCCACATTAATGTCTGCAGTGAGCTCAATTTTGTTTTTGGAAATATGATAATTGGGATACGAAGCTCTCAAAATTGAAGTGCTTTTTCCGGATCTGGCAAGATGACTTAGAAAAAGTGCAATGCCGACGAGAGCGTCTCTTCCGTAATGCAGGTCAGGATAAATAATACCTCCGTTACCTTCACCGCCGATGATCGCGTTATTGGCTTTCATCACCTCAACTACGTTCACTTCACCAACTGCTGCAGCAAAGTATGATCCTCCCGCCTTTTCGGTGATGTCTCTGAGAGCGCGTGTTGAGGACAGGTTGGATACGGTATTTCCCTTCTTGTTTTTCAGGATATAGTCTGCAACGGCAACAAGTGTATATTCTTCGCCAAACATCTCACCATCTTCGCAAATCAGCGCAAGTCTGTCAACGTCAGGGTCAACCACAATACCGAGATGAGCCTTGTGCTTTTTTACTTCAAGCGATATATCCCGGAGATGTTCCGGTAAGGGCTCTGGATTATGAGGAAACTGTCCGTTGGGTTCACAATAAAGGAGGATAACATCATCCACACCCAGGGCTTTCAGCAAGGGAGGCAGCACGATTCCTCCGGAAGAGTTCACGCAATCGATAACTACTTTGAATTTTCTGGAACGAATCGCTTCCACGTCAACGAGAGGCAGGGAAAGGATCATTTCAATATGACGCTGATGATAATTGGGAATGGAGGTGAATCTTCCCAGTTTATTGACTTCAGCAAAACTGAATGCATTGGCATCGGCCAATTGAAGCACTTCTTCGCCATCGGCGGCGGAAATAAACTCACCTTTCTCGTTCAGAAGTTTTAATGCATTCCACTGTTTAGGATTATGACTGGCTGTGATAATGATTCCTCCATCGGCATTCATCTCCGTAACGGCAATTTCCACCGTCGGTGTGGTGGAGAGGCCCAGGTAAATTACATCCAATCCAAGCCCCTTCAGGGTTCCTGCAACCAGGTTCTGAACCATTTCACCGGAGATTCTCGCGTCCCGGCCAATAACGATTACCGGTTTCTTCGCTTCCTTTCCTTGACGTCTTAACACCCAGGTGCCATAAGCCGCAGTAAATCGTACAATGTCCGGAGGTGTAAGACCTTCCCCGGCTTTACCGCCAATAGTTCCTCTGATACCCGAAATGGATTTAATTAGTGCCAATGTTTCCGATTGATCTATGAAGACACAAAGATAAATTCTTTCCGGCTTTTTTCCCTTTGCAACGCGGGTTTCAGACTGAATTTATTAACGAACCTATGCTGAATGATTTATTCAATACCTGTGAGCAACTAAGAGAACCCGGCGGCTTTACCTCAACAAAGAAGACCATCCCTTACCTGAATGAACCCTTGCAGGTTAAAAACAACAAGGAAAAGGGACCGTATACGTATTGAAATTGAATAAAAAACAAGGCCTAATGGCAACCCATTAAGCCTTTCTATTTCCAGTGAACCCGAAGGGAGTCGAACCCCTAACCTTCTGATCCGTAGTCAGATGCTCTATCCAGTTAAGCTACGGGTCCGTATTAAAGGGCGCAAAGATAGATTAATTATTCTTTTTACAAACAGCTCAACCCTGAGGTTTATAGTACTTCATTGCTGTTGGCATGAACTCGCGCAAATTCCGGATCCGTGTTTCGTCACTGGGATGCGTACTCAACAATTCAGGTGGCTTTCCGCCACCGGCTGCAGACATTCTTTGCCAGAAGGGTATCGCTTTCTGGGGGTCATAACCTGCCATGGCTGCGAAGATCAGGCCGAGTTTATCCGCTTCTGTTTCATGAGTCCGGGAATAAGCAAGTATTCCCAAGGTTGAACCAACCCCATAACTGGTTAATAAGATATTCCGTGTCTGAGCGCTTTGCTGGGAGAGCGCAAGGTCAAGGCTCAGTCCGATCCCCTGCGCCAGCAATGCCTGGCTCATTCTCTCATTCCCATGCCTCGCAACGGCATGGGCAATTTCATGACCCATCACTATTGCCAGTCCATTCTCATCCTGTGTCAGGGGTAAGAGGCCCTGATATACCACAACCTTTCCGCCTGACATACACCAGGCATTGGCTTCTTTGGAATTGACCAGATTGAATTCCCAGTTGTATCCCTTAATTCTGCTCCCCTGCCCGTGCTGATTCATATATTTTGTCACAGCCACGGAAATCCTTTGACCGATTCTTTTCACCATGGCAGCATCTGCAGTATTCAATACCGGAGGATTTGTCTTCAGAAAATCCCTGTAGCTTGTCAGACTCATCGCCATAAGTTCACTTTCGGGAAGCAGATTCATCTGCTTCCGCTTTGTGATTGGAACCCTGCTGCAGGCAGAGATTATCATCACAAAAAGGATGGAATAAAGGAATTTCTTTTTCATAGGTTTAAAAATTAAACAGGATTTATCAGTGAATAACAGCGGAGAGTCCCCGGTCACACAAAGCAACCCTCATCGGATGAAGGCTTGAATAAGTACCGTTTTTTACAACACATTTCCCGTTATAATGTACGATCAGCGTACACTGCTCGGCTTGAATGAGATCATGTTCGCAAATTTCCACGAGTGATTCAATTACAAAATCAAAGGTGTTGACATCATCATTATACAATGTCAGTGATCGTTCACGTGCTGTGGTCTCATCGGTAACCTCGATTTGCTCGTTCTCAAAATCGTTTTCTTTGTTGAAGCGGATCATAAGGAATAGTTTTACTTTCCCACAAATTTAAGAAAAGAATTAGAAGGATTGGAAATAAAACTCAGGAAAGGGAATGAGAATTACACGAAAATTTTTCCGGACTGATCCCCAATCAAAGATACCGACAGGCAGCCGGAGCAGACGCTGAAATTATTCTGCCGGCATAGCTGAAGACAGAGGAATTCTTTTTGTCCCTGAAAAAGAAACGACAAAGGCATCTTGAACCCCTTTGGAAATGATCTCATCTTTTAAGCTGCGGGCCTCTTCATAGGTAGAAAAATTTCCTGCATAGAAAATGTTCAGTCCTCTCTCATCGCTGATTCTGACTATCCCTTTATCACTGATGGAAAGAAATGCATCCACCATTTCTAATGGTACATTCTGTCTGAATGCTCCAAGTTGAACCCTGTAACTGATTGCTTCCGGTCCTTTCGATCTTGAATCCGCAGAAGCGGATACGGCTTCCAGCTGTTCCGAACCGACCACGCGGTATGCAGGTACCGGAGCAGATTCAACCTTGCTGCTGCTTGTTCTGAATGTTGTCACAAATGCATCACTGACGCCTGCATCTATTGCCATTCGTTTTGCCCGCTCTGCTTCGCTCCTCTGTTCATAACGACCGGAAGTGAAACGGTACAAACCGTCCTTGATGCTTTCGGTATAGATGGGTTCAAGAACAGCCAGGACAGAAGGTGGTTTTTCATTCCTGTATACCCCTACCTGCACCGTGTATTCAAGCGGGCCGAAAGCTTCCTGAATAGAACTGTGGGGTGCACTTGAATTGCCGTAAAACATCTTTTCATCTTCATCCCTGACAGTGGTCGGGCGAGCTGATTTGATCACGTCAAGCTGATTAAGTGCTGAAATTTCTTTCCGCATTTCACCCAGGTAGGCTGTTTGATTCCCTTGCCGGTCCAGGATCGAATTCGCTTCCTGCAGAGAAATCCTTTTACCATTATAATAAACTACGACAAAAGCATCTTTGTATTCACCCTTCCTCAATTCTTTCCTAACAAGGTTGGCCGGTTCAAAGGTTTTAAACATTCCCACACAGTAACGCAGCCAGCCGGGTCTGCTCGTTTCGGCGCTTATCGGTTGAAGATTCCTGAAACTATCATCAGCTATCGGCCTGCGGAAAGCACCGATCTGTATCTTAAATACAAGTCCATCCGGTAATCCCGGATCAAGCGGAATCGGGTTCACTTTACTGTAAGCCGGTCCCTGTTTGTTTCCGTACTTTATGGAGGAGAATTCGGCTAGCTCATCCACACTCATATCCGGCACCTTGTTTACAGCAGTTCCTTCTTTCACCATACTTGCCCTCTTCTCAGTCAGGCTGATCGCATTGGGTCCTGTATTGTTCGGTATTTGAGAACCTACATTCGGCACTGAAGCAAGATTGTCCTTGTTTTGGCCGGGAGCAGTACTGATTTCTTTCTTCAGGTCCTCCATTTTCGCAGTCAGGGCTTTTACTTCGTGCGTTTTCTTTTGTGACATGGCAAGCTTAGCCACGGATTCTTCCTGATGCCTTTCCGATTCATATGCAAGATCCGCGGCTGATGTCAGGAGTTGCGCACGCAAAACTTCATCATCGGTCTTTTGAGCGCTGTCCAGCAGGTCAACCTGCCTTTGCTTCTCTTCAACTGATTTCTTATTCAGGTTAACTCCTTCAGCAAAGAGATTTATGGTCTCCACCTGACTGCTTGTGATTTCTTCCTGTACCTGCTTATATTCCGGATACTTTGGATGATTTACATCCAATCCTTCCGCTGATACTTCAACTTGAGCTGCAGTAGCGTTTTCACCTGTATCATCCTTCTCCTGAATGTTAATTTCGCTTTGAGCTGCAGCTTTAACTGTACCCTGTCGTCCACTTACTTCACTCTCCTCATGTTGCCCGGTATTGTTGTCCGGATCAGGCCTTACAGTCTGTACGCCGGCGCTCGCCTGTGTCCGGGTTATATCATTCTCTGAACCCTCACTGTTTGGTTGTTCCAGATCACTGACTTTCGTCTGCGGGATCGGATCAGCCGTTTGAAGTTTGTTTTCTTCAACCGCTCTGCTTAATGGCATTTGCATTTTAGCGGACTTTGCTGTTGCTTCCTGATTTATATTTTCCTGTATGGTGGTAGTTGTCCGCGTGCTGAGCGCCATTTCAGTTTGCGAATCTTCCTGAACAGTTTTCATTCCCAACCCAGCAGCGGTATCTGAATTTGGTGTAACAGTGTGTTCGCTGACACTCATGTCAGAGGACTCATTAAGCGCAGCAATGCGTGCAGCATCGGCAGGGATGAGAAGCAGTGAAAGATTGCTGTCCAGAGCGATGGCATCCTCCAACTGACTCTGCGCTATGGTGAACTGCATTGAAGATTCCCTGCTTAATGCATTGGACACTTCTACCAGGCTGTCACGCTCAGGACTCCGGGGCATTTCAAGAATTCTTTCCTGCAAAGTCCTCGACTGATTGAACAATTTTTCCGAACTCTTCACATTACTCTCAAACGCTTCATAGATCACTCGTGCCTCATCTTGAATTTCGGCTTTGTGAGTTTCAGGAAGAAAAGCTGTAGTGCGACCGGAATTATACTGAACAGTGCCGGTATCGGTCTTCCTCAGTTCATATTCGGAACTCCGCCCAACATTCTCTGTTTCGATTGATTCATGCCTGGAGGATAATTCATTGCTGATTTTATTGGATGTAGCCACAGTTTCACCGGTGACAAGGGTACCCAACCTGATATCTGCTTGCTCTGTCATGCTAAGTCCAATGTCAGATGGAGTCGTATCCGGAATGCTTGCTTCCCCTTCTTTCTCTTTAATAGTCTTATCAGCTTCCGCTGTGTTCAAGGTATGTACACCCGTTCCAGCAAAGGAATCTTTCTCTTCCTGAATACTGCTATTCCCTTCCTTTTCCTCCGTTGCGGAGATCAACGCGATACTTTTTTGCTCAGCATCCACTTTTCCAGGAGTCTCATGGCCGGGATCTGAATTCAGGGCATGGCTTTGCACAGACTGTTCCTGAATGTCCTGGCCTTGTGTATCGCGGTTAGGTTCTGCCATCGAAGCCAGGGCAGGCCCATCTCCTTCGACCGTATCTCTCCCATCCTGTATCGTTTTTTTGATATCATTCTCTTCATTGACTGTAGAAAAGCTGATGCTGTCGGAAGTATGCTGAAGCGTTTGATTCCCCGACAAAGAAAGTCCGGAAGTTTCAAGTGACAGCGAATCAGGAAATGCGGTATTCTCTGCTTCAACCGGATCCTGCATCTCCGATTGTGCGAATCTGTCTTCCCCAGAAATCTGACCGGCGGTTGCCAACAGGCTATCCTTACTCAGGGTTTCTGACAAGCTGATGGCTTCCTTGCCAGCAGGAGTCACATTCAGCTCCTTCTTGCTATTATCAGACGGTTTGTCCTTCCTCATCGCAATTGACTGTCCGGCTCGAACTTCAGTTTCTCTTCTATCAATGGCGATCCGTCCGGCCTGCCCTTCAACAGGAGATACCCCTGAATCTGTTTCTGAGACCGGTTCATTCTTCAGTTCTTTGCTTTCAGCGGGCGTATCGGTTATGGATTTACTTTCAGGATGACCTGAAACCAGGGCATCGTTACGAACTTCCGAATCGAGGGCGGGTTGATCCACCTGTCTTTCAGCGGCAGACAGTGGTCCTGATTTCAAAACAGAATCAGCTTTTACTTCATATTGAGTAAGTCCAGTTGAGTCAGTACCCGGAGGAACTGCATCATGGCCATCAGCCTTCCGTTCCGCCAGGCTTTGGTCGTTCTTCAGAGCAAGTTCAGCGACTCTGATATTTGCATGCTTACCCTCACCCAGGCTCTCTTCATCTATGCCATTCTCTGATATGTGGGGAGTACCAGCATGTTCAGGTTGATTCTCCTTTACTATCTGCTCCGGAAATTCAACTTCCTCCCCGGCATTCGCAAGTTGAGTTTCGTTCTTGTTCAAAGCCTGATCAGAACTTTCACCTTCTACAGGAAATGAACTGTCAAGAACATCTTTAATTGACTGCGTATCGCTTCCGGATTCATCATCCTTCTCCCTAAATTGAGCGATTTCATCACCTCTTCCCAGGCTTCTCAGAATTGCTTCCGCATCTCTTCTGGCTGAGCGGCTTTCATCCATTTTTATCGAAGCCTGCAACAAGAGTGAACTTGCCTCCCTGTTCATAGCCAGGGCACTTTCTTTCAGTTCAGATGAACGACTGAGGAGTTCATCCTTTTTCTGCGGATCCGTCTTAGCGACGCTTTCTGCATCTTCATCCAGTGTGAGCGCGAGACTGTCCTGACTTGCGGCATTTGCTTTTAAAAGTTCCGCTCTCAGTTTCATGCTCTCTGCATCGGATTCAAGAGATTGCGCGTCTTCCAGCGCGATCTGTGCCAATTCATCATTGTCAATATTTATATCGACGATCATGTTTGGATTCTTTTCTTCTTCTTCGATGATCATCGCCCTTTCTTTCTCCTCTTCCATCTGTCTTATCTCATCATCCGAAAGGCGTTCGGCAAGTGTCGGATCATAGCGGTCTTTTGCCTCCAGCTTAATTCCAGGCAGCTTCTTATCTTCGACTGCAACTTCATCGTCATCGCTGCTTTCAATATCTTCATTAAATCCGTAGTCGGCAACGCTCCTGGCTTCAACAGGCAGAGATGTCCTGTCCGCGCTTTCATTGACAGCCGCAGGGTCTTTTACATAAATTACCTGGTCATCAATTCTGACCGGCACCTTTCCCGTACTGTCATTTTCTGAAAGATCAAGTATAGATGTAGAGACCTCTGTTGGAGTATCTCTGAATGCCAGACTTGCTTCTCCTTCCTTTACACTGACTGGTGTAAAAAAATTGGATACGGTCATCTGTTCGCGTGACTTGTCCTTATTCAGTTTTACTTCCTGTCGCATTCCTGAAACAGCCAGATCGGGAAGTGAGAAATTCTCCGCATGTGGAAGATATCCGCCTCCTTCCACAAGGAGTGTATAATCTTCACCCGGAGGAAGTACCAGTTCATATTTTCCGGATTTGGGATCCGTCCTCACAGAATTCACTACAGCCTTGTCACTGGCCCTTAAGACACTGATGCGGGCATCACGGCGTGTTGCCTGGTCAAGAGAATAATAGGTTCCGGTGACGACGGCAAACTTTCCGCCTTGATTGCCTGTGCTGATAGTCCGTTTTATCAGTTCCGAAACATTACTTTCGAAATTGGTATAGTAAACCGCCTGATCGCTGTTGAACTCAGGAATATAGAGGAATTCATCGGCGGCTGTATTCAGAGGTATACCAAGATTTTCAGGCTGCGACCATTGGTTTGTATTGAAATCATAAACAGATCTGAAAAGATCATAACCTCCGATACTTGAATGTCCACGGCTTGAAAAGTATAAGGTGCGGCCATCACGATCAAGGAAAGGATAATCTTCGTGTTCCGCCGAATTAAGGATCGCACCCAGATTTTCTGGTGTTCCCCATTGACCGTTCACCATTTTTCTCACCCTGTAAATATCCTTTCCGCTTGAAGATCCTCTCCCGTAGCTGCTGTAAAAAATAGTTTGGGCGTCACGCGACATAAACATGACAGGATTGATCTGTTTATCCTTATCCTGAGTAGTCAGGAATTGATCCGCAGTCGGAACAATTTTGCCGGGTGCGGTTGAATAATCATAGGAGGTATGAAAATTCTGACGCTTTATTTCCTGGGAATTGATGATGGCGATATTTTTTCTGTCCGCCTGCAATGCCTGTGCATGATTACAATTAGCAAGGAGGAGATCAATTTCAGTCTTTTTGGACTTGGAAGCTGAAGGAGTCGACTTGAATTTGTTGAGCGCATCAGCTGCTTTGCTGAAATTACCGGCCATCATATGCGACCTTCCCAGATAAAGCCAGGCATCATCAGGTACCGGCGGGTTTCTGACTGCGAAATCGAGATACAAGACGGCAGTGCTTTTCTCCTTTCCCGCTTCCATAAGACTAACTCCATAACGGTAATTCAGCACAGGATCCAGCGGAAACAGGCTAAGCAATTGCGAATACATTGGCGTAGCCTGTACAAAATTACCTGCAGCGAAATGCTTATCAGCCTGCTTTCGCAACTCAGCTTCTGAAGCCGTTGGCTTTTGTCCGGCAGCAGTGAACAACGCGAAGAACAGGATGGCTCCCAATAAGTATTTTATCCTTAAATACATTATAATCCGTAGGAGATTGAGTTCATGGTATATACTTTGAATCAAGTACTATGGTTGCTGAAAAACAGACTGGCTCTGACTTGTACATCATTTGGATTTTTTAATCTGTAAGATTTGTACTCTTTTTTTTCTTCTCGAAGATAGCCAGAAACATCGTGTCTGCGCCATCTGCAGCTCCTTCAAAGTATTGTTGCGAGATACATCTTAATGATCCCTCGTCCTGAAAATGCCTGACATTTTCCTCATTCTCAGCACGAAAAACCGAACAGGTAATGTAAACCAATCTGCCTGAATCTTTTAGTGAGCCTGTAAGATTATGAACTATTTTTCTCTGTCTTTCAACATAGGTGTTGTGAAGTCCGGCCGGATCAAAAGAATTCAGAATTTCAGGACTTCTTGCCCAGGTTCCTGATCCGGAACAAGGCACATCAGCCAGGATCCCGTCGAATTTCTCATTGTGGAAAGTTGCAGGTGTGCTCCAATCAACTTGTTCGACTGAGACAAGTTTTGCGCCGGCTTTTTTTGCTCTAAGTTTTAAATTTGTCAGGGAGGATTCCCGAAGGTCGCTGACGCTAAGCTTTATTCCTGATTCCCTGTCAAGCATTTGCAAACTCTTCCCACCCGATCCCGCGCAGGCATCCAGCCAGCATTCTCCCGGCTTCAGGTCAAAGTAAGCGCCGCTAAGCTGTGAACACATGTCCTGCACTTCAAAATTACCATCCTGATAAGACCTGAGTTGATGTATCGCTGTTCCATTAGCCAGACTCAACGCAAAAGGTGAACGAGATGAATTTTTGTATTGAATTTTGTTCGCATTCAAGTCTTCGGTCACTTCCTGCAATTTATCCTGTTTAACTCTTATCCATAGTGAAGGCTGGTGAAGAAAGGATCCGGTGAATAATTCCCGGTTGATTAGCGGAGATAAAAGATCTCCGAACGGAAAAACCTTCCGGATATCAAATGATGGATACTTCTCCTTCACGACGTCTATTTTTTTTTCAAGATCCAGTGACAGCGTTCCGGGATCAATGGCAGAAAATGTTTTTATTAGATGAATGAGTTCCGGAGTATTCATACTTGAACAGAGATAAGAACCGACAGCCGCACGCTCCGGAATACTTAGTTCAGGAATATTTCTGCCAAGCCTGAAATAACTGAAAACATCCTCCCGGGTTCGTCTTCTGTCCCTGGCTCCCATATTCCTCCTCTTGTTGAATTCCTGCCGGAGGTATAAAGCCAGCGGAAGATCAGATCTGTAGTTTTTGATCAATTCCTGGAGCCTGTCGGCATAGATCTTTTCCCGCATGATGCAAAGATCGTAAATCTCCCGTCAGACAGCGTCAAGCGCGGGAAATCGGATTAAAATAATCAACTAAGTGAAGAGAGGAAAGTACGGATATTATCTTCAATCCGTGACAAAATATTCTCCTGCGCTGCAGGAATGAACTTTTGAGCGATAATTCTTTCATACAACTCAATGTATCGCAGGGAGATGTTTTGTACCCACTCGTCGCTCATAGCCGGGATTTTTTGACCTTCCTTTCCCTGAAACTCATTTTCTATCAACCATTGACGAACAAACTCTTTTGATAACTGGCGCTGAGGTTTCCCTTCCGCCTGCAATTTTTCATAGCTGTCAGAATAGAAATACCTTGAAGAATCAGGTGTGTGAATTTCATCAATCAGTATGATACTACCGGCATGATTTCCGAATTCATACTTTGTATCTACCAGAATCAGTCCTCGTTTTGAAGCAAGTTCCCTGCCTCTTTCATACAAATTTCTTGTATGCTTCTCTATTTGTGTATAATGTTCTTCCGATACAATTCCTCTTTTCAGGATCTCGTCCTTCGATATATCCTGGTCATGGCCGGCGGCTGCCTTTGTTGTAGGCGTGATGATGGGTTCAGGGAATGGATCGTTTTCTCTCAGACCTTCAGGCATTTTTACCCCGCACAATATTCTCTTCCCTGCATTATATTCACGCCAGGCATGACCTGTCAGAAATCCTCTGATCACCATTTCCACTTTAAAGGCTTCACATTTTAGTCCGACCGTCACGTTAGGATCGGGCACATCGATAATCCAGTTGGGAACGATGTCGCGTGTCGCCTGCATCATAAAGGCCGCGATCTGGTTCAGCACTTGTCCCTTATAGGGTATGGCCCTGGGAAGCACAACGTCAAAAGCAGAAATCCTGTCTGTAACAACCATAACCAGATACTTTCCCTGGATGGTATATACATCCCTGACTTTACCCCGGTAGAACCCAGACTGACCGGGCAAAGAAAAAGATGTCTCTTTTAAAGCCCGGACATTTTCACTCAATGCATTCATCGGTTGTATGCCTCTATAATCTCCTTTACCAAGCGGTGCCTGACGACATCACCCGCATCAAGATAGATGAAATCGATTCCTTTGACATTGGAAAGGATCTTGATGGCCTGGACCAGACCTGAAGGTTGGTTCCTTGGCAGATCGATCTGAGTGACATCTCCCGTAACAATAAATTTTGCCGATGGCCCCATCCGGGTCAGGAACATCTTCAGCTGGCTCTCCGTGGCATTCTGCGCTTCGTCGAGAATCACAAATGCGTTGTCAAGCGTACGCCCACGCATAAAGGCAAGGGGCGCCACCTCGATCACGCCGGTTTCCACATAACTTTTTACCTTCTCTCCCTGTATCATGTCATACAAGGCATCATACAAAGGCCTCAGATAAGGATCAATTTTCTCTTTCAGGTCACCGGGCAGAAATCCCAGGTTCTCTCCGGCTTCAACGGCAGGGCGGGTTAAGATGATCCGCTTTATCTCTCTGTTCTTTAAGGCCCTGACGGCAAGAGCGACAGCCGTATAGGTCTTGCCGGTACCAGCCGGTCCGATGGCAAAGAGGATGTCGTTTTTCTCTGAACTTTCAACCATTTTTTTCTGGTTGGCTGTCCTGGCCCTGACCATAATCCCGTTCTGGCCAAAGACAAGCACATCACCTGCAGGAACCTGTGAAGCACTGTCCTGTCCGCCTCTGTCTGCGAGAAAATGTTCGACATTGTCCTGAGTCAGACTTCCAAACTTCTGATAGTGCTGAATCAGTCTGTTTATCTTTTCACTGAAAAGGAGGATATTCTTTTCATCCCCGATGACCTTGATCTCATTGCCTCTTGCTATGAGTTTCAGCTCCGGAAAATTCTTTCTGATTACTTCAAGATTACTGTCGTTAACTCCAAAAAATTCAACGGGGTTAAATGTGTCAATTGGAATAATTACTTCGCTCAATGTTTTTCGTTTTGTTTAGACTTTGTCGTGCCATCCTCATTCCCTCCTTCAGAAATAATAATTCTCACGACTGATTTTCGTTTCAATACTAAGTAAATCTCCCTATTTTTAAGCCTTCCAAAAAGACAAGTTATTAACAAGGGTTATGAAGAGAGCTCAGCCTGTTTTGACCATGCTAACCGACTGGGGGTTACGTGATCATTATGTGGGTTCATTCAAGGGAAAAATACTCGGTATCGTACCACAAGTTCAGATCATCGATATATCGCACGATGTTGAAAAGCATAATATTTTGCATGCCGCTTACATGCTCAGGAATTCATATCTGAATTTTCCTGACGGAAGCATCCATTTTATCGGTCTGAACGGAAGCAGTGCACAGAGTTCAAGACAAAAGCAAAGTCCGATGCTGGGAGTTGAATATGCCGGTCATCTTTTCATTGGAAGAGACAGCGGAATCTTCTCTTTGATTTTCGGACAGGAATCACCATCAAAAATCTACAAATTACTTCCTGATGAGATCAGTGACAGGTTTGAATTAAAATCAGGCATCATTAACATTCTTGCTGCCCTGTTACAGGGAGAAAACCTTGACATTTTCGGAGAGAAACAAGAGAGTGTGCAGCAGATTTTCCTTCCCCAGGCTGCATTCGACTCGAACGGGATAAAAGCGGCCATCATATTCACTGACAGTTTCGGCAACCTGATGACTAATGTGAGAAAAGATGAATTTGAAATGGCAAGAATGGGAAGGTCTGTAAATATATTACTGAGGCGATCCTTCTATCGTCTGAACAGAATCAATAACAGTTACGAAGACGCAGCTTCCGGAGAAATGGTTGCATTCTTTAATGAGGACGGCTATCTGGAAATCGCCCTGAATCAGGCAAATGCTGCAAGCTTGCTTGGTATAAAAGTGCTGGATTCAATCAGAATCGAATTCAATGATTAGCAGAATTGTTAAAATGAAATTTGAACCGGGAAAATTGCAGGATTTTCTTGAAATCTTCTTGGAAAATGCTGATCAAATAAGAAATTTCCCCGGTTGCCTTCATCTTGAACTCCTGCAGGTGCAGGGTTTTCCGGAGATCTTGCTCACCTACAGCCTTTGGGAAAGCGCTGAAAATCTAGATGAATACAGGCGTTCAGCGCTTTTCAAAAACACATGGCGTCAGACGAGAGCCCTCTTTTCCGCTCCAGCAGAGGCCTGGAGTCTTGATAAATTATGGCCTTCAACAGATAGTTTTTGTTAAAATTCTGGATATTTGTCTTATCTTTATATATAATTGCAACAGGCTAATCAGAAGGATTTGTCTGTAAAGAACAGGCAAGGATTTGCAGCCTTATAGCAGCCACTCGCCATGAATATGTCCAGGTTCACAAAAGAAAATATTGTGGCTTCGTCGTATCAAGTATTTTTATCCACATCGAATTTTAAAAGAGAAGAAATAACAACCCAACCTCATAACATGATGAAAACAATTTACTCATTCTGTGTTTCCGGTATCCTGCGACACAAAATCACCCTGATGCTGATGATCTCAACGCTGTTCGGATCACAGGAAATCTTCGCCAGCCATGCCGCCGGTGCGGATCTTACCTACCAGTCTCTCGGGAATAACCAGTATCAGATAACCTATACCCTTTACAGGGACTGCGATGGTATCTCTGCGCCTACTACCAAGTCTATTCAGTATGGGTCGGTGAGTTGCAACATACCCTCCCAATCCGTTACCCTCAATCAGGTCCCCGGAACGGGTTATGAGATTACCTCCAATTGCTCCTCGGCGGTAAGCACCTGTAACGGAGGTTCCGCTACCGGTATCCAGAAGTATGAATACACAGCCGTTGTGACATTGCCACAGGCCTGTGTGGACTGGTTTTTCAGCGCAGGTGAGTGCTGCCGGAACAATACCATTACCACCCTGGATAATCCTGCATCTAACGATTTATTCATTGACGCCTACCTGAATAATACAAACGTCAACAACAGTTCACCTACCTTCACCAATGTACCGATCGCCTTTATGTGCATCGGTCAGGACAATTTCTTCAACCATGGTGTTATAGACGCGGAAGGAGACTCACTTGTATATTCATTTGTACCTCCACGCGACGCGGTGAATACACCAATCGCTTATGCACCCGGTTTCTCCACAGCAAATCCTCTTACTTCAACATCAGGAAATACAGTCTCGATAGATCCGGTTACCGGTGATATATTCATGAATCCTGCTGCCGTTGAAGTTGCGGTGATCGCCGTCCTTATCCGTGAATACCGAAACGGTGAACTGATCGGAACGGTCATGCGCGATATACAGATTTATACTACTACTTGCTCCAATGCGCTTCCGCAGGGTACCGGAGTTGACGGCACACAAATTTTTGCAACCTCTTCCTGCGGTGGCCAGATTTGTTTTGACGTGTACGGATCCGACCCGGATCCAAATGACTCACTTACCATGACCTGGAATCAGGCCATCCCTGGTGCCACCTTTACGGTGAGCGGGCCATTTAATGCTCCGGTAGGACGTTTCTGCTGGACTCCTGATCCGGGAGATGCACGCTCTGCACCATATACTTTCACCGTATCGGTACGGGATAATGCCTGCCCGTCAAATGGGGTAACCACCTACTCCTATTCAATTACAGTCTCCAATATGGATATGACACTGGTTCATTCCACCAGCGTGCAATGTCCGGGAGCGCACACCGGAACAGCATCCGTTACTCCAACAGGTGTGGATCCTTTTTCATATGTATGGACAGGACCCAATGGACTTGAATTATTCACCCCATCGATCAGTCACTTGTATGCCGGTAACTATACTCTGAATGTAACCGATGCCACAGGTTGTATGGGAACAAGAACCTTTAGCATTCTGGAACCTCCGGCCCTGAACCTGACAGTTACAGGAATTGATGCCGGATGTAATTCACAATTTGGCAGTGCTACTGCAGTGGTAAGCGGCGGAACCGGTCCGACCTACACCTATCTATGGGATGATCCGGATGCACAGACCAGCGCTACTGCGGATGATCTTTTACCAGGAACCTATAATGTATTGGTGAAAGATGCAAATAACTGCCCTGTATCAGGAAGTGTGACCATTGCCGGTACGACTCCGATTTCCGCGACGATTTCGTCCAGACCTGCCACTTGTGTGGCCAATGACGGATCCGCAACCGTAGTTGTGACCGGTGGATCAGGAAATATCACCTATACATGGACACCTAATGTTAGCACTACAGCCAGCGCTACCGGTCTCATTACCGGTCAGTACGACTGCCTGGTAACCGATGTAACCAGCGGTTGTACTATCAGCTTGTCAACCATTGTCGCCAATTCCGCAGGAATTACGGCCACTATCGTTGCATCAAGTGATGCAACATGCCAGAGCAGCGAAGATGGTTCAGCCACCGTTTCCGCGACGGGAGGAACAATGCCATACACCTATCTGTGGCCTAATGGTGATACCACTGCATCCGTCAATAACCTTGCTCCCGGAACCTACCTGGTGATGGTTGAAGACTATCTTGGCTGCAGAGCCTATGCCAGTGTTACCATTGGTTTCGTCAATCCTTCACCTTCCGTGAACCTTGGAAATGACACCACAGTTTGTATAGGCGCCACTCTGGTACTCGATGCAGGAGCAGGAGCAACAAGCTATCTGTGGTCTGATAACAGCACAGGACAGACACTTACTGTGAGCACAGCCGGAACCTATTCAGTACTTGTGACTAATTCCTTCGGATGTGAAAACTTCGATGCAATCGCAGTCAACTTCATTCAGTGTCAGACTTTCCAGACCAATAACGGAGATCGTTATAATAACTGGCATGCCTTCACCGTCTCGCCAAATCCTTTCAGAGATCAGTTCACAGTGAACATAGCCAAAATAAAGGATACCAATGTGAGGATACTCGTCTATGACGTACTCGGAAATCAGCTTTATTCAAGCAATGAAAAGAGTCAGACAGGCTATCACAAGACACTGGACCTCGGTAAATACTCAGCCGGAATCTACCTGATGAAGGTTGAATACAATAATGAAATTCAAACCATCCGACTGGTTAAGGAATAATATCTGATCATCGCATAAAGAAAAGGCTGTCTCTCCGGGGACAGCTTTTTTTATTAAAATAATGGGGTAATTTTTACAAAAAGGCCATATTTATCTGAAAATAAACAAATTTAGCCATCCTGATCTGAATTTTTCATCGATAAAGAAAAAGCCCCATTTTTCTCAAAATTAATATAATTGATAGTTTAGACAGGCCTCCATTCACAACAGATATTGAGGTCTTTACATACGCATAATAGCCTTAAACAGAAGAAAATTGAAACCGGGGGCATGGGATGATATTTTGACCAAGAATTCAAACTCATCTACCAATGCGGTCATCTCAGCAAAATTCGGCCTTTGGTGTTTACGGAATCATCCTCCTGATCTTCATTTTCTGTATCATGATGGTGATTCATCAGAACGCCACTGCAAGCCACATGCTTGGTGCGGAACTGACCTACAAGCATGTAAACGGTTCGAAATACCAGCTGCAATACACCCTGTACAGGGATTGCAGCGGTATTCCGGCACCGGCCGATCTGAATTTGAAGGTTGAGTCTGAATCTTTGGACTATTCCTCCTTCCATTCGCTTGCCCTGGTAAGCGGTTCCGGAACAATCCTGCATCAGCTTTGCCCATCCGCTTTGAGTACCTGTGAAGGCGGGACTTATCCCGGAATGGAATCCCTACAGTACACATGCGAGATTGAGCTTCCAACAGTAAGTGCTGACTGGAAATTCAGTGTATCCGAATGTTGCCGTAATTCCAATATCACTACGATAAATGATCCGGCTAACCAGCCGGTATATACTGAAGCGCTCCTGAACAATATAGTTGGTCACAATAATTCAGCGCGCTTCTCTGCAGTTCCTGTTTCAATACTCTACCTGGGCGACCTTCAATATATTCAGGCTGATGCCACAGACGAGGATGGAGATCTCCTGGTCTATTCCTTAAACTCCGCAAAGATCGCAGCGGATCAGAATGTGAATTACACCGGCTCCTATCACAAAAACAACCCTGTCGGTTGTGAGATGAACCTCAATGCTTCCACAGGAATTATCAGTCTTAAACCGGAGAATGTTATAACAGGAGTTTATGCCGTGAGTGTGGAGGAATACAGAAATGGAATTCTTATCTCAAGGATCAGCAGAGATATGCAACTGAGTGTTCTTGCTTATAGCAATGCCGCTCCGCAACTGAGTGGTATTAACGGAAGTTCTGACTATGAAATAATTGTATGTAAAGAGGTGCCGATAAGTTTTGACATATTCTCCCATGATTCAGACCAGGAACAAAGCCTGAACATTTCATGGGATCATTCCATACCTGGAGCACAGATTACCAGTGGTACAGGTCTGCACCCTGTCAGCAGCTTCTACTGGAACCCTTCCGATGAAATCAATACGGAAGCTTCCTATCGCTTTACCATGACAGTCACGGATGAGGCCTGTCCTTATGTTAGCTCCAGAACCTTCCAATACACGATCCATTTCAACGATCTGGATCTCTCCGTATCAGCTTCACCTCAGTCCTGCCCTGACCGGAATGACGGAAAGATCATGGCCACGGTTCTCGGTGGCGTACAACCCTATCAGTTAAGCTGGTCAGATATCGGATCTGAACAGTTAATCCGGGAGAACCTCAGCGCTGGCAATTATACCATCCATGTAAAAGATGCATCAGGATGCGAATTCAACAAGGAAGTAAAAATTGAGACACAGTATACAGCACCTGTACTGAATCTAGGCGGTTCCCTTGCTGCGTGTAATGGACATGAATTTGTTCTGGAAGCAGGAAGCGATGATAACGATTATATCTGGTCGGATGGTTCCGTCAATTCCAGTCTCCTTGTCTCTCAGCCCGGACTTTACGGCGTAACCGTGACTAATCCTAACGGTTGTTCTGTCAGCTCGGAAGTAAGAGTAGTCTTCCAGGAATGCAACGGAATGGAAAAAAGCCTGAGCGCTACGGAAACGATCCAGGCTTATCCGAATCCTGCCAGCGACAGGATAACTTTTAACCTGCAGAACTTTAATATTGAGAGCGCGAACCTGAGAATACTTAATGTACAGGGCATGCTGGTGGCGGAATACAGGCTTGATTCCGGCACTTACGGACAATTCAGCGCTGATATCAGTTTGCTCGGCAGAGGCATCTATCTGGTCACCGTTCAGGGCATGAATGAGCTTCATACGGTCCGTTTTGTTAAAGAGTAGTCAGTCCCGCTCCATTTTCAACCTTGAAATGACTTGAACGAAAGCCGATCCATGCTGTAGAGAAAATTCCACTCCATGAGGAACGGGAAAATCAATCCTTTCAGTTTTCCATAAGCTCAGCCGATGGGGCTTTCCTGTTCGGGAATTTTAGCCTGATGCATTGAGTCCGGCTTCTGATTAATGGGGCGGATTCAATGAACCTCATGTGAAGAAACTCCTTGCGGATCGTCGTATTTACAATTAAGAACAAAGCTGAGATGATTGGCTTAAAAAAGTTATTTTTGGCGCGTAATAAGTGAACGTGCTCGTACTCCTCCGAAAAGAAATAAGTTCATTCATGTCATCCATTATGGGATACATGGTAATATGTGTATTTCTTCTTATCGTTGGGCTGTTTATATGGAAAATTCCCGGCACTGAATTTAATCTCATTGAGAACAGAATGGCCGCGCTTGATTCGCTTTTCATTCTTGCTCCATGGGTATTTTTATTTCTTATTCCGGCCATCACCATGAGGATGTTTGCTGAAGAAAAGAGAAGCGGTACCATTGAGACTCTTTTTACCCGTCCACTCAGCGATTTACAGATCGTATTGGCGAAGTACGGAGCATCCATTCTGCTCGTGATCATATCCCTGCTTCCCACCCTCCTCTATTACCTGTCAATATACCGGATGGCTTCGCCTGCAGGAAATGTAGATACAGCCGGGATCACTGGCTCCTATCTCGGTTTGATATTTCTCTGCAGCGGATTCACGGCCATCGGGATCTTCTCCTCATCACTGACACAGAACCAGATCATCGCTTTCCTGCTCTCCGTATTGCTTTCATTCTTTTTTTATAACGGATTTGAAGCCTTGTCTGCAATGAATTTGCCAGGAGGTCTGAAATATTTTTTCAGCGCGATCGGCATTTCATCTCATTATTCTTCCATGAGCCGTGGTGTAATTGATACGCGCGACATGATCTATTTTCTTTCCCTTTCCACCTTCTTCATCTTTCTGACCAGGTATAATCTTGAAAGAAGAAAATTCTGAACAGGCCATGGAGCGAAAGAAGAAATACCTCAGCAAACGCAGGCAGAGCATACTTCAACTGCTAAGTGTTACAGCTATCATTATTTTCATCAACATCATATCTTCCCGGATTTACACAAGGTTCGACTTTACAGCGGAAAGTCGCTACTCTCTTTCCCAATCTTCAAAAGAACTTGCCTCCGGATTGAAAGATATGGTCTATTTTAAAGTTTACCTGGACGGTGATCTGCCACCTGGTTTCAAGGAACTCAGAAATTCAACGCGTGATATCCTTGAAGAATTCCGTGTTTATGCCGGCAAGAATATTGAATATCAGTTTATCGATCCATCAGCAGGGACCGACGATAAGGAGAGGATGAAAATCTATCAGCAACTGACTGAAAAAGGACTTCAACCAACCCAACTTGAACAACATGAAAAAGGATCCAGGTCGCAGCGGCTGATTTTTCCGGCTGCCATAGTTAGCTATGGAAGTAAAGAAGTGCCTTTGCAACTTCTAAAGAATAAGATCGGCGGAAGTCCGGATGAAATGCTCAACAATTCCATAGAAGGACTGGAATATGAGATTGCCACCACCCTGCGCAAACTAAGTACCCCGGTTTCCAGACAGATCGCATTTTTACAGGGGCATTCAGAACTTTCAACGAAGCAGATTACGGACATTGCCAATTCGCTGAGCGAGTTATATAAAGTTGATACGGTCACCATAGGCGGAAGACTCAATATCTTGAACGACTATAAGGTACTTGTTATCGCGAAACCACTACTTGCCTTTGATGAAAAAGACAAGTTCATCATTGATCAGTTCATTATGAAAGGTGGCAGGGTTTTATGGCTGTTGGATAAGATGCAGATCAATATGGACAGCCTCAGCAGCGTAAACACCAATATTGCCATGGCTCTCGAACTCAACCTGGATGACATGCTTTTCAAGTATGGTGTGAGGGTTAACAACGATCTCATTCTGGACCTTCAGGCAGCACCGATTCCCGTGGTTACGGGATATGTAGGCAATCAGCCAAAACAGGATTTGTTTCCATGGTATTATTTTCCCTTGCTTAATCCTGTCAGTGAAAATCCGGTTGTGAAGAACCTGAATGCAATTAAAGCGGAATTCATCAGCACTATAGATACCATTGAAGAAAATAAGGTAAGGAAAACGATTCTGTTGGAAAGTTCCGCTTTCTGCAAAGTGCAATTGCCTCCGGCAAGGGTTAGTTTGAATATTCTGCAGGATGAACCTGATCCAGGCGAATTCCGAAGGAAGAACCTGCCGGTTGCGGTATCACTTGAAGGGATATTCTCATCAAACTTTGAGAACCGGATTCCACAGGCCATCACGGAGTCTAAAGAAATAGATTTCAGGTCATCAAGTGTACCGGGGAAAATGATCGTCATTTCTGATGGTGATATCATTGGCAGTTATGTCAGCAGTAAAGGAACGATATACCCCCTCGGTTACGACCGTTTCACGGGACAGTATTACGGAAACAAGAATTTTATTCTGAATTGCATTGATCACCTGAGTGATGAAACGGAAATACTGGAACTTCGGGGAAAAGAAATCAAGCTTCGTATGCTGGATCCGGTGAAATCCGCATCGGCAGGATTATTAAGTTGGCTCAATGTATTATTACCGGTTGTACTCATTCTATTATACGGCCTGTTAAGAAACATATGGAGAAGAAAAAAATATGGGTCTCCTTTAGGACGAAAACATGAAAAATAAAACCCTGCTATTATTCCTGGCAGCCTTGCTGCTTGGCATTACCGCCATTTACATTGTTCAGAGAAATGATTCCGGAAGTATCCGTGCAGAATTGATGGACTTTGCCATTAAGGACACGGCGACCATTAGCAGGATTTTTCTCGCTGACAGGGCAGGTAACAGTACATTATTAAGCAAGCGGGATGGGAAATGGTTTGTCAGTGACAGTATTCCGCCACGATCGGATATGATGAAAAATCTGCTGAGAGCATTATATTCGGTTTCGGTGAAATCCAGAATTTCCGAATCAGGTTTCAATACCGTTATTAAGGCACTGTCATCGGAAGGGATCAAATGCGAGATATACAGAAACGATGAAGAGAAACCATTCAAGACCTATTATATTGGCGGACATACCGAAGATGCACTCGGAACCTATATGATGCTGGAGAATTCAAGTACTCCCTTTGTTACAGAGATACCTGGATTCAACGGTTATCTTACTCCATGGTATAATCCGGTACGGGAAAACTGGATCGAACCCATACTTTTCAGGTATGTACCGGAGCAGATTGCCATGTTGGGAATTGAATACTCAGCTTTCCCGGAGCGATCCTTTCTTCTTGAAAGAAAGGAGAATAAATTTATTTTAAAGATTCCTTTTCATCAGCAAACATATTCTGTGATCGATTCGGTGGCTGTCGAAAATTACCTGGCCCTGTACTCCAATGTTTATTATGATTCAAGGGATAAACGCATGAGTCGCGCCAGCCGCGATTCGCTGCGTGCGACCACTCCCCTGAGCAGATTAATGGTTAAGGACCTTAAAGGTGAAACAAAGACCGTGAGTATTTATCCCATGCCGATCAATGAAAGTTCCATCATTCTGCAGGATACACTTGGTATGCCACTCACCTACGACGTGGACAGAATGTATGGTTTCATCCTTGAGAAAGATGACTGGGTCGTGCTCCAACATTTTAGTTTTGATAAACTTTTCCGCAAGGGCGAAGACTTCCTTCCGGTATTAAAAGATGAAGGCAGGTAAAAATCTAAAATTATTTTACACATATTACTGAATATCAGTTATATACGCTTGTGTTGAAGATTTTAATTCAGCAAAAGCTTCTCGGCGCAGAACCTGAATAACTCATTCATGAAATGCCATTATTTCCTTGTCAGAAAGGGCTTAATCCTGTAGGTTTGCAGGTATGAAAGCAGAAATTACAAAAGAAAAAAGTGAGCAGGCTGAGAAGTCACGCAGTAAAATTCAGTCATCTCCCACAGTTAACACTCATCACTCAATGAAATTTATAGTATCCAGCGATGTACTCCTCAAAGAACTTCAATTGGCAGGAGGCGTAATCAATTCGAGCAACCCCCTTCCTATTCTGGACAATTTTTTATTTTCTGTTCACAAGGATATACTGACCATCAGCGCATCTGACCTGGAATCCACCTTAACCACTGAGGTACAGCTAACGGAAGCCAAGCAAAGCGGAAAGATCGCCATTCCCGCAAGACTCCTTCTTGATACCCTGAAAACATTCAGGCCGATGCCGCTGACCTTTCTCATTGACGACAAAACAAAAAGTATCGAGATCGTATCGGAAAGTGGCAAATACAAGCTAACTGGATTCGATGGCGATGAATTTCCGAAGATGCCGTCTATGGATGGAAGTAAGGCACTTGACATTGAGGGAAAAACGCTCATTGATGCCATCAATAAGACACTGTTCGCCACCGGAATTGATGATCTTCGTCCGGTGATGACAGGAGTCTTTTTTCAGTTGAGCAAGGACAACATCACATTTGTAGCAACTGATGCGCACAAACTGGTGCGTTACCGGAGAAATGATCTGAAGAGTAAATTTGAAGGCGCCTTTATTGTTCCCAAGAAACCACTGAACCTTCTGAAAAATATCATTGCCTCATCAGACCATGTAAAGGTAAATTACACGGATAACAATGCGTTTTTTGAATTCGGAAACCGTTCACTGATTTGTCGCCTGATTGACGGAAGATATCCGAACTATGAAGCGGTAATACCCACTGATAATCCCAATAAGCTCATTATCGACAGAAGTGCTTTGCTTGAATCCGTCAGACGGGTAAGTCTCTTTGCAAATAAAACAACGCATCAGGTAAGGCTTAGGATCGTAGGAAGCGAATTACATATCAGCAGTGAAGATCCTGATTATTCCAACGAAGCCACCGAGCGCCGGACCTGCGATTATACAGGTGAAGATCTTGAAATTGGATTCAACGCACGTTTTCTCAGTGATATGCTTAGTAATCTTGAATCAGAAAAAGTGTTGCTGGAAATGTCTGCGCCCAACCGGGCAGGTATCATCACTCCGGATGAAAAAAGCCATCCGGATGAAGATGTGTTGATGCTCGTGATGCCGGTAATGCTCAACAACTAAACTCAACTGAATCTTTTAATAAAGAAACCCCGGTAATCAGCCGGGGTTTTGTTTTCAATGGTTAATTGATTGTGAAGCCCGTACGCAGCCGGGCGTTTTGATCTTCAGACTTCGTGCGGCACCGTGAGGATGATGAAAATAATCAGTGCCAGGAAGAACAGAATGAACAGTTTATTGAAGAGTGTGAACTTTTTCATCGGAGATTTCAGTTAATCATTTGTGCACTGTGTATTTCTTCCACATCAATTCTGCTTCCAAGGACTCGGTGAGCATTCAGATCATGATTTGACCTGGCGGAACGGTATGCCATCATGTTTTGCTCAGGAATGAAATAGTATTCGATCTTCCCTTCAGGGATGTTATACCGGACTATGATCATACCCTGATCTGATTTGCCGTCTTTAAAGGTGAATAATCCCGGGTGGTGAATGTACTGTTGTATTTCTCTTCTGCTCATGGGCTCTAAATTTGGGTTTAAATGAACATGTCAAAAGTACTCCCGTGAGCCGGGCATAATCCACATTGTTTGGTAAATGGATCGAAAACATTGGGAAACGAGGGTTACTTTTATGGCCAACGGCTTATTTTTTCAAAAAAAGAGAACCCCGCCGGCATGAAGCTGACGGGGTCTCTGTCTAACCAAAAACCACTCTACTTAACCAAAATTTTTTAATTAAAATTCTCCTGAAATCAAGCCTGTTAAGCTGTTTCGGATGGTCCTTATATGATCCTAAGATGGAAAGGTTGGTCCAGTTTCGCCTGATTTCTTACAAAATGCACATCAGGTAAAACCGGAACCGGAATGATCAAGAGAAGTACGTTGGAATCATTCAAAAAAAATGGTGCGTTTAAAATAAAACTATTCACTCAATCCTTATAAAACAGGTTGACAAAACTGAAATTCTTACCATCAAACAATCCTTTGTCACTTAATTTCAATTGAGGAATCACCAGCAAGGCCATGAAGGAAAGGGTCATAAAAGGTGCCCGCAACGGAGAACCCATCTCTTTTGCCATCGAATGAAGACGGTGATACGTATTTCCTACAACATGACAGTCCTTATCACTCATTAATCCTCCTACCGGTAAGGAGAGAAGCTCTGTCTTGTCACCATCCACTGCCACCAGACCACCTCGTTCGGATACAAGTAAATTCACCGCCCGGCAGATTGACTCATCATCGGCACCAACGACAATGATGTTATGTGAATCGTGCGCGACACTTGAAGCTATGGCTCCGGATCTGAGTCCAAAGTTTTTTATAAAAGCAAGGGAGGGATCGGAATTCGTATAACGATTTACTACTGCCATTTTGAGTATATCGTTTTCCGGATCTGCGTGCACCCTTCCATTCTTTTCCTTTGCCCTGACTTTGGTTTCTTTTGTGATAAGCTGACCATCGAGCGCTTCAATGACGCGTATATGATCACCGGCGGCAGTTACTGCAAAGTCATCAGGATTTTTCAGATCCGCGTTGAATCGGTTTATCACAGGATGGGAACGCAAGGGAAGAAAACAAGTATTGTCGTGATACACCGCTTTACCATTGATCACTGTTGAAAGAACTTTAAAATCTTTCAGGTCCTCAACAAGAATAAAATCCGCCGGATCACCTTCACGTAATAGTCCGACGGGCAGTTTATAATGAAGTACCGGATTGATGCAAGCAGCCCTTAGTACGTCGAACACATTATATCCAAGCGCAACCGCTCTCTTCACATGTTCATCAATATGACCATGCAATAATTCATCAGGATGTTTGTCATCACAGCAGAGCATACACATGTCAGGATGAGTTTCGAGCAATGAATGCAGCGCTTCAAAGTTTCTGGCTGCAGATCCTTCACGTATGAGTATCTTCATTCCAAACCGGAGTTTGTCAAGCGCTTCATCCAGTGTAAAACACTCATGGTCGGTGCTTATACCTGCTTCGATATACCGTTTTGCCTCATCGCCTCTCAGGCCGGGCGCATGTCCGTCGACAGGCAGTGAATATTTTCTTGCATGTCCGATCTTCTTCATCACTTCCGGATCCCTGCTCAGAACACCCGGATAATTCATCATTTCGCTGAGGTAAAATATATCGGGTCTCCTGAGCAGGATCTCTACTGCCTTTTCATCCAGCAAATCACCGGAGGTTTCGAATCTCGTAGCCGGGACACAGGAAGGGGCACCAAAACAAAATTTCAATTGAGCGTCTTTCGCATTTTCAAGCATATACTCCACTCCTTCCATTCCCATGACATTGGCGATCTCATGAGGATCGCTGACAGTTGCTACCGTCCCATGACCCAGGGCAATCCTGGCAAATTCATAGGGAAGCAACATGGATGATTCTATATGAATATGAGCATCCACAAATCCCGGAAGTATATAAGGCCCATTGATTCTATCATCCTTCTGGAAAGACTTAATGATACCGTTCTCCACAAAGAAGGTTCCGTGAAGAATTCTACGGTTGAAAATATCAACAAATTTGCCGCTGACTGAAGGAATACTTTTCATAGACAGAATTATTTCCGGATCTCCGATACCCCAAGGTAATGGTTAATACCGATTTTCAAATCCCGGAATCGTCGGTATGACTTTTTCAGGTATGAACCTGCATCATAAAAACGAACCCCGCCTTTTGAGCGGGGTTTGTTTCTCGTGCCCGAGGTGAGACTCGAACTCACAAGGATTTAACTCCAACGGCTTCTGAGACCGCAACGTTTACCAATTTCGCCACCCGGGCAGGATTTCGACATTACATGTCAGGTTACCATTGAAGTAACCCCGGTAAACGGAGTGCCCAGGGCGAGACTCGAACTCGCATGGTTGCCCGCCACCCCCTCAAAGTGGTGCGTCTACCAATTTCGCCACCTGGGCAAGGTGATATCCGTATTGTATCACGGACGGATTTACTGAGGATGCGGGCTGCAAAAGTAGAGTATTTAGATGAAATACAGAAATGTATTTCACCTGCATTATATGCTGGGAATGAGAGTATTCTATTTCAGATATCGTTCCAGCCATCCGAAAAATTCCCGCTGCCATTGCACGGCATTCTGTGGTTTCAGCACCCAGTGGCCCTCATCGGGGAATGAGATGAACCTGGCAGGTATATTTTTCAATCTGGCTGCGGAGTAGGCTTCCAATCCCTGACTGTATGGAACACGATAATCCAGTTCATTGGAGATGATCAATATCGGCGTATCCCATTTTGAGACGAACCGGTGTGGAGAAAAGGCCGCGTAACTTTTCGGTACGGGATTTTCCCAGTAATATCCTCCATTTTCGTGCTCATAGAAAAACAACTCTTCCGTTGCCAGCATACTCTCTATATTGAACACACCGCAATGAGAGATAAATGTTTTAAACCTCTTTTCGTGATGGCCTTCCAGCCAGAATACGGAGAATCCCCCGTAACTGGCCCCAACTGCACCTAATTTATCTTTGCTGACGTATGGCTCATTCGATACATCATCTATTGCGCTAAGCAGGTCTCGCATGGCTTGTCCGCCCCAGTCCTCGCTTATCTGATCATTCCACTGTGTACCGAAACCGGGCATTCCTCTGCGGTTAGGTGCCACAATAATATAGCCGTTTGCCGCCATCAGCTGAAAATTCCATCTGTAGGAGAAGAACTGGCTGAGCGGACTTTGAGGACCGCCCTGGCAATACAGCAGGGTGGGATATTTTTTTGCCGGATCAAAACCGGGAGGATAAATCACCCAGGTGAGAATTTCTTTTCCATCGCTGGCTTTCACCATTCTCTTTCTCACTTCACCCATACTGACCGTATCCAGAATTTCTTTGTTAGTAAAGGTGATCTGCTTGCCGGCACCGGTTTTAAGGTCCACGGTGAAAAGTTCAGCAGGAGATGACATAGACATTCTGGAACAAACCAGAACATCCTTTTTCAAGCTGTTCACTGCCATTGTCATCTCTGAATAATCTGCAATATCATTTGTCAGTTGTATGATCGGCGAGCCCTTTTTAACACCGGAATCATACACAAATACCTGCGAAGTGGCCTGAGTCACAGCGAGAAAATAAATCTTTTTACTATCAGAACCCCAGACAGCTGATTCAACGCTCAGGTCAAAACCGGTGGTGATCTCTTTAGAAGTCTTGGTGAGACGATCATAAACAAAAATCCTGTCACGGTCGGCTTCGTTACCATCCTCTGCCTGGCTCTGCCACAATACTTTGGTATTATCAGGAGAGAACACCGGGTTCTTGTCATAACCAAGCATTCCGCTGCTGATATTTGTGGTTTGGCCACTACTCACATCATACAAATAAACATCGGAATTGGTATGGGTGGCATAATGAAGGCCGGTGGAACGTTTGCATGTATAAGCCAGCGTTTTTCCATCCGGACTCCATTTTATCTGTTCCGCTCCTCCATGCGGTTGCATGGGTGAATCATGTGCTTCACCTTTCATGAGGTCAATCGGGGTCGAACTGATCCGGGAACCGTCAAAGTCTGCTACGAATAGATGGCTATAGCTTCCATCTTCCCAGCGGTTCCAGCGGCGCATCATCAGGTCATCATACACTTTCCCTGTTGATTTGGGAAGATCGGTATACCTTTCGGCGCCTGTGACTTTCTCAATTTTTACATCCATTGCGAACCAGACCTTTCTTCCATCCGGTGAGATTCCGAAGCAATTAATATCGCTTGCCTGCTCACTTACTTTTTTGAGCTCTGATCCATCACTGGAAATGCTCCATATCTGTGAACTCCCTCCTTTGTCACTTAAAAAGTAGATCCTGTCACCAGCTCTTGTGAAAACAGCGGAAGATTCGTTGCAGTCAGTATCGGCAACGAGCGCTTTTATTTTGTTCGTTTTCAGATCGAGTATATACAAATCCGTATTCCCGCTATTAGACTCGAGATTCATCGTCCTTACGCTATAGACCACATTACCGGCATCGGGTGAGAGTACCGGTTCAGATAATCTTTTCAGGCGGAACAAGGTTTCTGGAGTCATCAGACCCTGAGCATTCACCGAAAATGAAAGCAGTGAGAGAAGCAGGATACAGGTCAGTTTCATGGGTTTTAGCATTTATAATTTTAGGAAATAAATAATTACCGGGACAGGCGCCCAATGGTCACAACTACATTTATGTTCTTGGAAGGATTTATCAGGTGAGCATTCCACCGTTCACATGCAATACCTGTCCGGTGATATAAGCTGACATGGGAGAGGCAAGAAATACCACCGCATTGGCGATGTCTTCAGGAGTCCCTCCCCGCTTCATCGGGATGGCTTCGCGCCACTGTTTAACGGTTTCTTCGGGAAGTACTTCCGTCATTTCTGTTTCAATAAAACCGGGCGCAATGGCATTACAACGAATATTACGGGAACCAAGTTCCAGGGCAATTGATTTGGTGAAGCCGATGATTCCGGCTTTTGAAGCGGCATAATTTGACTGACCGGCATTTCCTTTTACGCCTACCACACTGGTGATGTTGATAATACTCCCGCTCTTTTGCCTTAGCATAGGTTTCTGGCAGGCCTTGGTAATATTAAAAACAGAGTTCAGATTGGTGCGAACCACTTCATTGAATTGTTCTTCGGTCATTCTCATCAGCAGGCCATCGCGTGTTATACCGGCATTGTTTACCACAATGTCAAGTGAACCGAAGTCCTTCAGCACATCATCAATGAGTTTTTCCGCAGCATTGAAGTCACTTGCATCGGAACGGTATCCTTTGGCTTTAATACCCAGCGAGGTGAGTTCCGCTTCGAGTGCCTGGCCTTTCTCTACAGAGGACAAATACGTAAAAGCAACATTGGCTCCGCTTTTAGCAAGTTGCCATGCGATGCCTCTTCCAATACCTTTGGATGCTCCGGTAACAAGGGCTGTCTTATCCTTTAAAAGTGTATTCACGTCTTGAAGATTTTATGGATAGAAGAAATGATTCCGATACGGCACCCGATACCGTGGTGCTCAGGCAATAACTTTACCCAGCACTTCCGCCATTGTCTTACCGATTACGGCAGGTGATTCACATACATGGATTCCACACTCACGCATGATTTTCATTTTGGCTGCAGCAGTATCGTCCGCACCTCCAACGATCGCTCCGGCATGACCCATCCTTCTGCCGGGAGGAGCGGTTTGTCCCGCAATAAATCCCACTACAGGCTTTTTGTTATTTTGCTTTATCCAACGTGCGGCTTCAGCTTCCAGACTTCCACCAATCTCCCCGATCATAATAATTCCTTCTGTTTCCGGATCACTCATAAATAATTCCACAGCCTCCTTCGTGGTCGTTCCGATAATAGGATCACCTCCGATTCCAATGGCAGTTGATATTCCCATACCTGCCTTCACCACCTGGTCGGCTGCCTCGTAGGTAAGTGTACCCGACTTTGAAACGATACCGATCTTACCGGGTTTGAAAACGAATCCGGGCATGATACCCACTTTGCATTCACCGGCAGTGATTACGCCCGGGCAATTCGGACCAATAAGTCTGGCTTGTTTATCGCTCAGGTATTCTTTCACCATGATCATATCTCTTGTTGGTATTCCTTCGGTGATGGCAACAATAAGGTTTATACCTGCTGAGGCGGCTTCCATGATGGCATCCGCTGCAAATGCCGGTGGAACAAAGACTATACTTACATCCGCACCGGTTTTACTTACTGCATCGCTGACGGTGTTAAAGACAGGCCTGTCCAGATGGCGAGTGCCTCCCTTTCCGGGTGTAACTCCGCCCACGAGATCTGTACCGTATTCTATCATCTGTCCGGCATGAAAAGTACCTTCGCTGCCCGTAAAACCCTGCACGATCACTTTACTGTTCTTGTTCACTAATACGCTCATAAATTCAGATCTTAAGTGGTTGATATTCTTTCTTGAAACTCTCCTTGTCCGGCCTTCGGAAGGCAGGAGTATTTAATTAGATTTAAAGGCAGGGCGAAGTTAGGTTTTTTCCCTGAATAGCCATAAAAACTTAATTTTGGGAGATAATAACTCTATGCTCGATATACAAAGGAAAGATACGATCGTTGCCATTTCCACAGCAGCCGGAGCAGGTGCCATTGCCTTGCTAAGGCTTTCCGGTCCTGAGGCGGTGAGCCTTGTTGATCAGGTCTTTGTTTCCGCCGGAGGCAGAAAAAAAAGACTGAAGGATAGCAAGACTCACACTATGCATTTCGGGACCCTGGAAGAAGATGGACATATTCTGGATGAAGTGCTTGTCTCGGTTTTTAAAAAGCCTCGCTCATTCACCGGGGAAGATGTTGTTGAAATATCCTGTCACGGATCCTTGTTTATCCAACAGAAGGTACTTGAATACTTCATCCGTAAGGGTGCGCGCCTGGCTCAGCCCGGTGAATTTACCTTGAGAGCATTTCTGACAGGAAAGCTCGACCTCAGTCAGGCTGAAGCGGTTGCCGATCTCATCGCTGCTGAATCCATTTCCGCGCACCGCCTTGCCATGAATCAGCTTCGCGGTGGATACTCCAATGAGATTGCGGAATTACGGGAGAAACTCATTAATCTGGCTTCTTTGATCGAACTTGAATTGGATTTTGCTGAAGAAGATGTTGAATTTGCCAGCCGGACCGATCTTGAAAAAACTGTCGGACAATTGAATTCTCTTATCGGGAAACTCATAACATCTTTCGAACTGGGAAATGTGTTGAAAAGCGGAATACCGGTAGTTATTGCCGGTCAACCTAATGTTGGCAAGAGCACCTTATTGAATGCGCTGCTTAATGAAGAACGGGCTATTGTCAGCGAAATTGCCGGCACTACCCGCGATACCATAGAGGAAGAGATTGTTCTTGCCGGCGTTAAGTTCAGGTTCATTGATACGGCGGGAATAAGGGAAACAGGTGATACCATAGAAAAGATCGGTGTTGAAAGGACCTGGGAGAAAATACGACAAAGCCCTGTCATTCTTTTTCTCTTCGACGTAAATGATACCACTGCATCATCCCTGCAGGAAAAACTGGAACAGTTGAAGAAAGAACTCCGGTCAGGCTTCCGTATCATACCTGTTGCCAATAAAATTGACGGACATGATCTGGAGAGACTGAAGGAAGAATTCAGGGAAATACCAGATATCCTTTTCATCTCCGCTAAGCAACGAGCCAATCTTTTCAGCATCACGTCTGTATTGACATCTATGATTGAGGAAGAAAAGCTCCTTGCCGGCGATACGATAGTTACCAATGTACGTCACCTTGATGCGCTCAGGAAGACGCAAATTTCATTAGAACGTGTTAAGGAAGGAATAGAAAAAAAACAAAGCAGCGATCTTATCGCCATAGATCTCCGGCATGCCCTTCATTACCTGGGTGAGATCACAGGGCAGATCAGCAACGAAGACCTGCTGACAAATATCTTTTCTAAATTTTGTATCGGAAAGTAACTGTCCAAAACAAACACCCAACTATTCCTAAACCAGTACAATGCCCAATGAACAAGGGCCTTAATTATACCTGCCAAATTATTTTATTTCATGTAAGTGTCGGTTTATGCGTGGCATGTTTGTACCTTATTTGTCACCTGACTGATGGCTAAGAAAAGGTCCCGGTTAACCTGTAATGTAGCCCATTCTTAGGCTTAGCATTTGCATTTAAATAAATACGCTGTATCAATATAGCATGGATGACCAAAAACAAAGAGCCTTCAGATTTGAAGGCTCTTTGTCCAATTAATCGGATTGATTATTGATTTATCATTAACTTCTGAACCAGTATTTCTTTACCGGTGAAGGCCTGAACATAATATAAGCCGGAACTTAATTCATCTAAATCATTTACTTCAAGAGCATTTTGTCCGCCTCGAAGTTCCAGAATAAGTTTGCCTTGGAAGTCGAGAACTCTGAGCAATTCAATTTTTACATTTTTATCTGAAAGCCAGGTTTTAAAGCTGCCTTTCGCAGGGTTAGGACTTACAAGCAAGTTATCATTGTTCATTTCACGGTTGAGTTCCGAAATTCCCAGTGGTGGCAATTCGGAAAGGGAATTGCTGTACAGGGAATTGTTATCGGTAGTCACAAAAACTCTTGTAGTTACATGAGAAATCTTTCTCACATTAGTATATGTTGGCAGGTTGAACTGGTTTCCGGCTTCGATCCAGGATGATCCATTATCTGACGTAGCTACCAGCCCACCCCGGTACGAAGCATAAACATAACCCCGGTAAAATGCCATTGCCTGGATCTTATTTGTTTCCAATTCAAGCATGGAAGTATGCGGAATACTGATCGCTGCAGCTGCAGTCCAGGTCAGGGATGAAATGTCAGACACGAAGACTCCGCTGTTCCGGGTACCGGCAAAGATATGTGTTGTGGATGCGGTTACAGCCATTACATTCAGATCGGTAAGACCGGTAATGATCTGAGACCAGTTTCCACCTGACTCAGCTCTGACAAATACTCCGTCTCCTTCTGTACCGAGAACAATATTATTATTGTAAAAAGCTATGGATGTAGGCTGAACGGCAAAGGGAAGACCAGTCATGATCATGTTCCATCCATTAACCAGATCACTTTGAAAGATATCTCCCGGGCCGTCGATGATGTATACATAGTTTGAAGATGAATAAACTTTCCGTACATCCATTTGCGTTAAATTCGGATTGAACTGAGTCCAGCTCTTTCCGGTATCCTGGCTTATGAAAACTCCCTGGTAAATTGTTACAGCCACAAGCGTATTACCGAAAAAGCAAATGTCATTTACAAATAAACTATCCGTTAATCCATTATTGGATGCCGTATAAGAACTGGCCAGATCCGTGCTGACAAATACGCCTTTCTCAGTTGCGGCCACCACCAGGGTAGTGTCTTTCGTGATCATTGAGTGTGTTCTCAGGTTGTTGAAATTTGTATTCACGGGGCTCCAGTTTACAGACGCGGCAGGAGTTTTGAAAATTCCATTCTCCCTGCTACCGGCAATCACCATATTCTGAACGGAACCTATTGCACGGATACTTTGGGCAGGCATGCCTGTATTTTGCAGACTCCAATTCAATATTCCGGTTACTGTCGAATAGACACCATCTTCAGTTGCCAGGTACCATGTGGATCCGTCATTGCTAAGGTCGTTGATACCGTTGAAAGAGGATAACCCGTTTCCTGCAGGTATGAAAACAGCGCTTCCTGCAAGAGAGGCAGAACTGCAAATAAAAAGTCCGCTGTCATTCAGTATCATCAACTCATCGGTAGAACTATTGTATGACAGCCTGTTGCTCCCCCCTATTCCCAGCGTATTGGCATCATTGAAATCCATCCAGTTATCACCGCCATTATCAGAAATAAATATCCCTCCCGTCAGTGTGGAGAGAAAAATCCTGTCTGTGGATTTTGCCATGTCAGTGATCACAGCACCATTCAATGGCGTGCTGCTTACAGCATTCCAGGAAACACCATTGTTTATGGTTTTAAACAAGCCGCCTCCGTCTGTTCCAGCCAATACCGTGATACTGTCGAGTGCAAGGAGCGATTTCATCTGCAGTTGGGTAATTCCATTATTAACCTTTTCCCAGTAACGGTCGGAGCCAACATAACCAGTGAAACGGAAAACACCGCTGTCGGCGGTGGCGGAAAAAAGATAAGAGCCGGTGTGAGCCAAAGCAGTGATCTTACCGCTTTTCAAACCAACAGGTCTTGCTCTCCAGACCTGGATCATTGAATTGGTGCTTTCGTAAACACCCCCATTCTCAGTACCGATATAAGCCATTGTATCAGTGGTAATGATACAGGATACATGACCGCCAAAAGGACCTTTTGATCCGAAATGCGCCTCTGAGGTATTGAATAAGTGAATGAAATAAGTGAGAAGAATGATAGACAGAATTTGTTTTGATTTTATCATGGTTTATAATTTTTTTGATTAATTGTTTGTTTAGTTATTGGCGGCTCCCTGTTCGATCCACCTGAGAATGATTTCAAGTTTGCAATCATCCAGATTTCCATCAGGGGGCATTGGATCGGTGGAAGATCTCATGGATGAGTACAAAAGACTGAATGAAGGATTCCGGACATCTATATATCCTGAAACCGGATTGGTAACATTGGTATAAGCAACTGATGCTTCAAGATTCAGATTCCCCTCAGGCGAGCTTCCGCTATGACAACCTGAAAGACTGCAATGTGAAGTGAACAATGGTATAACATGAGCGCTGAAGGAGACTGTGTCGGGTGTATCACACTTTATCACAACAGACTCCTTTTTATAAGTGCAGGCACATACCGTAATCAGGTACATCACAGTTAATAATCTGATCATCACATTTCGTAGCGGAACATCAATGGAATATTGTCTGCGATCCGGGCCGCATGACTTTGCATATTATCCAAAGGGCTGAGTACACTCAGATTAGAAGGGACATTGACCTGAATTCCGGAGAATAGTTTGAGGAAATCAATAATGACATGACCATACTCCACCTGATTTTCAACGATGCTGAAATTCCTGTCAGGCATTTGGACTTGCATGTAATGTGAATCAGTGCCAATCCTGTAATTGAACTGAGCCATACTGCCATTCAATGATGAGGAGGTGTCAATGGACCCTGAAACATTCATGAAGACATAGGAATCCGGTTGAGGACTTGAACCGAACCACATTTCAGGCCTGTTCAGTAGCAGGGAATCAGGTGAATCCCCCGGAACTAAATCATTCATCGCGGGAGTGAGTCCCACTTTAAATCTGACAGACTTATAGTTCCCTACCGGTACGTCACCAGCATAGTAGGTCTCTTTGTCAAGTACCTTAAGGATCAAAGGTCCGGACACTGGCTGGACGGATCCATCAAGCTTCACAAGCTCAACTTCTGAAATGTAAAGCTGGGCAAGGCTTAATGAAACGTCACGGCCGTCAAGAGATGTATAGGTAATATTATACAAATCAACTTCAGATTCATCAATGTAACTGTGAAGATGAAAGAAGTACTTTCCGGTTGGAACAGGTGTATTGTCCTTATCCGGAGAATTATCATCATCCTTTTCCGTGCATGAACTGACCATGGCAATAACCATCATCAGTAAGCAGGTATAATATTTCAATTGTATCATAATGTTAATTTTAGTATGAAACCGAAAGACTGAAATTGAGAATTCCGGAAGTCTTCATCTGAATTCCGTTGAAGTCTTCAAATACCGGAAATCCGTATTCGGCTCCCATCCGGAAATGTTTCCAGAATGGTCTGCGAAGACTGAATTGCGTACCGGCAAACAACTGAATTCGTTCACCTCCATAATTGGCCGGATTTGCTGCAGGCTCAGTAAAAGCATAGAGTTGCCTGTCCGAACCAATGATTTTACCGGTAGCCAGAAATTGCGTCCGAAGGGAACTGCTCAGGAAAGGAAGCCATTTATAAGCAAACCAGGCTTGAGTCATGGATTCATTTCCTTTCCTGTATCCGATGCTGTTTGAATTCAAGGGTGCATAGTAAGTCTGTTGTATGCTACATGTGCTTTTCCCCTTTTGATAAGTATAGGTTATCCCAGGTATAATATCAAAAGTTCCTGAACCGTTTTGCATCGCATAAGGATATCGCATATCCGGATACATCGGATCAGTGAGGGGAGCTTTCTCTTCTATGCTGCCCAAGGGCAGATTAAGCCCGGCACTCAGCATAAGCAGACTTTTTTCATTCTCATACAGGCTGAATAACAAATGAGTCTGGGCATCAGATATTCCCGATGTGTTCATCAAATGAAT
Organism: uncultured Flavobacteriales bacterium; assembly: GCA_964544885.1. Classification (GTDB taxonomy): domain Bacteria; phylum Bacteroidota; class Bacteroidia; order AKYH767-A; family 2013-40CM-41-45; genus QQVM01. The sequence goes on along the minus strand of CAZJDX010000005.1, from coordinate 31,065 downwards.
ATTGCTTCCTTCACTTCCGCCATGAACATGCCCACCGGCAGAAAACATGTTCATTTCCATGTCCTGCTTCAGGTAATTTAACATGACCATGGCTGTGAATCTGTTGCTGATGCCGTACATACCCATCATCATGTACATATTCATGCTCATCTTGTCGGGCGACATGAGATAATACAGGAAAATCTCATTTTCAGAAATTTCATTTGTGCCCGAAAGAAGTCCATCCATTTTCATGAACATGGATTGAAATGAAATCATCCATTCTCCTTTGGAATGAAGATGGCTAAGCGATACTCCCGCTGGTGTCGGATCATAGTTGCAGCAACAACAGCAGATCTTGGTACAGAGCACTTCCTCTTTCACTTCCTGAGAAGATGAAACGAAATACATGCACAGCATCAAGGCTGTCAAAACAATGTTTTTTAACATAGCATGGAATGAAATGAGATTTACGCACACCTCAACTGAGGCAGCGGTAAAAAATAATCAATAAAAATAGGCTCAGGTTCTTGGCGGATGGAAAATGCCAAAGTCTGGTGTTGAGCTGAATGAAAAATTGTAAGGTGTATTATGGGATACCCCATTCACGAAATCACTAAAAGAAAAATCAGCCACATTGTGTTTGAATCCTGCAAATTCAGTTTTTACATCAAACGGCTTAGGATTACTTTTATCTTGTCCGTTATCTTTTTCAAGCTCCTTCTTCAGATGGCACTTGCCCTCACAGTCCATGGAGGCTTTTTCTTTATTTATGCACAGTACCTCCTTTATATAATCTTTGTTCAGGAGGTATGATCCGAACACAATAAGTTTACTTCCAGAGTGTATAAATACCGCGAAACAAAGCAATAAAATAAGCAGCTTCCTTAAATTATTGAACATATTCAAAGATAATGCTTTCTGATGGAAGTAATCAAGAAGAAATGACCTCATCCACAAAATTTACAACAATATATTGTTGATCAGAAAAAAAAGTAATGTTGAAGATTAACATAATAGGCAGGATAAAACCTCACATAGGATTTTTCCAAGAGTGGTTTGGCAATGGAGAAATCAAGACGGGTATTTGAATGAATAATTAGTTGTAATGAAGGCCTTAGTTCAATGTAGTTTCCCTTTTCGAGACCGGGAACGTCGGCAAGAATGACATTGGAACCATCCACTTTTACATCTGCCTTGCCGTAGGTTTTGCCCATGAACTCAACATAAAGATTCAAATTTGTCTGTTTGTAACTTTTATACTTAAAAGGAAGGATCAAATAGCCCAGTGAAAGATTATAGGTAAATGCATCCCCGTAATGAATGCTTACATTATATACGTATTTCTGAGAATATTTGTTTGGTTTGATATAGCCAACACCTGTTGAAACAGCCAGCTTATTATTCAAATAGGTCGCGACTACACCGGCGCCATAACCTGAATTATCCCCATAGAAACCCGGTTCAGCTTCATCATGTGCGCGGCTGCCAAAGGCAGCATCCAGGGAAGCGGCCATCCTGAAATGCCTGTTTTTATTATCAAGACTTAAAAATCTGTACTTAAGCACATAGCTGACATTTTCAAACTGGTACGGATAGTCTTTCCCTTTCTGAATTCCATGGGTATGCAAACCAATCCTTCCATCGGAAGCAATGAAATCTTCGGGTAGTTTCTCACCGTGATGATTTGAAAAAGTGAGGGATTGAGAGATCATCAGCTCCGGAGTGAAGCCCCACATCAGCCTGTATGACTGCATGCTTCTCAACTGACCAAGCTCGTCATACCATTCGTTACTAAGCCTGAAGCCCAGCACTTTTGCCGGAACATTACTTGCAGGTTCGTTATGCGGGTAGAGTTCCTGAGCGTAGGGCAAGAGAGGGAGAAATAATAAGAATAGAATGCAGACCGTTCTCATTGTATCACAAAGATTGTTCGCTCCGTATCAGCGCAGCCTTGCTTGATCATCTCCGTCCACTTTCTTAATTCTTTCATGGGCATCAAGCCTTTTGCGACTATCCTGAACTTCATTCCACCACTGTCATTTATAATCTGTTCACCGATGTACTTATAGGTTTTCTCATCTTGAGAAATACAATCACCGGTATTCAGTTGTGGTTGTCCGGGATCCAGCATCAGGCCCAGATACCTGACTGAAAAACCTGCATCCCTCACGGCTTTTCCGATTAATTCATAGGATACTTTCGCACCGTCTTTCAGGATAATCCTTGCAGTCGTGTGTTCGAGGTCCATAATTACATCCGAAATAAAATCAAGCTTCCTGACCGACATCTCCGTGCTCCTTGAGCACATGGAACAAGTAAGTCCGTCAATTCCGAGTTCTACTTCTCTTTGCTGCGCTTCGACTTCAGACATCTGAAGCAGCGAAAACACGACAAGAAGCAGGGATCTGTAATAAACTTTCATTAACTGCAAATTTAACTGAATTTATCCTCGCAGTTCAAACATAATTTACCGTCATGCCATCGAAAAGTAAAAATCAGGTTCGTTTTTGTAAAGCTTAACGAATCCTGAATGAATTAAAGGGATCTTAAAAATGCCAGCAAGGCATCCCTGTCGGATTTACTTAAAGACTTCACATAATCCACTGAAACCTCAGCTTCTCCTCCATGCCACATGATTGCTTCCATCAGACTGCGGGCTCTGCCGTCGTGGAGATAAAAATTATGTCCGTTTACCAACTGCGTTAAACCAATCCCCCACAATGGTGGCGTACGCCATTCACTGCCCTGTGCAAGAAAAGCAGGACGATTATCTGAAAGTCCCGGACCCATGTCGTGCAGGAGAAGATCAGTATAAGGACGAATGAGCTGATTGGATGCTTCCGGGAAAGCGACATTTGTTCCTGTCTTCATCCTGGGGATATGGCACTTGCTGCAATTGGCCGCACTAAAAATTTCCTTCCCCCTTATCACAGCAGGATCTGTCACCTTGCGTCTTGCAGGGACTGCCAGAGTTTGTACATAAAAGACTACCGCGTCCAAAATACTGTCTGGAACTTCGGGTTCATCCGACCTGCCGTCGAATTGAATCTGGCCAAAGCTGCTTTCAGTTTTCAAAATATTGCTAGTAACACCCATGTCCTCATTATAGGCGCCTGCGATCTGCTGATCCATCGTTGCCGCCTCGGCCTTCCATCCAAATCTGCCTGGCATCATCCTTCTTCTTTTTTCATCCCATACCTCGTTCAGCTTACCAGAGATACCGTCTCCGTCAGCGTCATGCACATCTTCAAACGAGCGAAGCGTGGACTCATCAACCTGTTCAAGTAAACCCAGTCCGTGGACAGGAGGCGCGACCCTTGCTGAAATCATTACTCCCGAAGGAAAAGGGATGTATGGATTTGTGAGATTCCAATGCGGTTCACGCAGTATTACCGAATCTCCGTCATTGAAAAAAACCGGAAACTCATTCCAACTGACCGTTACACCGGCCTCCGGCTGATAACCAAAAACGGATTTATCCTGAAGTTGACCGCCGAAACCCGGAACGGCTTTCGGTTCACCATTCATTCCGGTGCCCGGAACACTTATTCGAAATAACATGCTGCTTAAGGGTTCATTGCTCAGGATAGGTTTTCCTCGTCCGTCATTAATGTGGCAGTTAACACAGGCATTACTATTATAGATGGTGCCTAAACCCTGAAAGATCGGTGCCGGTGCTGCTACAAAAGTGGCTTCAAAGTGCGCATCTCCCAATTCATGAAATTCCATCCTGCTCTCGCTGAGGGTTGGAAAAGCTTCAGAAAATGCACCGACGCCATCAGAGAAAACAGTCTGAACTCCTCCGGATAATCTTTCATCCATATCCTCCTCCTCAAAGGGCTCCGCCTTACGACATGAAGCAACCAGCATGAAGGCAAGCATGCAGGTGATGGACAGAGTATATTTCGTTAAGGATGTCAATCAGTTATTCGGTTACAGACTGCTGTATAAAGGGCAGGGCTTGTGTTTCAAGAGTAGTCTTCAGGATATTGATCTGATCCATTACATGTTGCACCTGTGTTCTCTGACTTATAATAGCTTCTCCGAAAGGTACGCTAATTCCGTCAAAGGAGATGATCGCGTTGTTGATCTGGTTACTGATGGCAGAATGTAATGAAGCATTATTCTTAATTAAGAAATCATTGAATCCTGTTCCATCCAATATGAAATCTCCGTAATAAACATTTTTAACACCGCTGATATTATTTTTAAAATCAGTAAGTGAATTCTTACTGAAAGGAGATTCTTCAAGCGATGGATCCAAACCGGCAAAGGGTTCAAACATTTTCCCATTTGCAACCTCATCGCAAATACCAAGTCCCTAAGAAATAGCTTTAATTTACACTCCCTCAAAAGTACCCAGTCAAATTAACCGGGTAAATATTTAGTTTCCAGATTTAACTTTTCATCCATGCCTAATTCCCTGTCGCAATCCTCAAAAAGATACAGCACTGTTGTGAGCTCATCTTCACTGAGCAGGGTTTCCGCAATTTGAAATAGTTCATCATCCTCTACCGCGATATGTTCCAGCAATGCTTTTTCATAAACATTAAACTTCTGCTGAGCCAAATTCGCATTTCCAATAGCAACTTGCTCTTCAATATCAGAAAGCATCTCCCGAAAATCCTCGTGGTTTTGAAGCATTTCATGAATGATCCCAAATTGAAGCATCTCATTCTTTTTCAACATTTCGGGAAATAGGATTTCCTCTTCTTTATGGTGATGATAACTATCAGCATACTTTCTGAAAAAAACAATCATATCATTTAATTCATCTAGTTTCTTCTGACCGGATACAATCTCTGAAAATAATTGTTTTGTCTTCTCAAGCACCATCTTAATTTTCTGATGCTCCTTATTGAGTACTTCGATAGCTTTTTTCATGTTGAAATTTTAACTTAGTTTGTAAATATTCTTTATACGCCTATACTCAGTTCCGATAAGCTTTCTTCTATAAATACTTTGATCATTTCCTTCCGGTATTGTCTTGGATAAAAATCATTGTCAACAACACGTGGCTTCCTGTATGCAGTTGATTTTAAAGTATCCAGATCGCCATTACTCAGGTTACCATCCACTACAACTGGTTTCGGATCTACGCCACCTACTACAATGCGAAGATTTTGCTTTTCATCCAAGGATACAGCAGTTGTAAGCGAAGTGAAATCAAGTGATTTCCTGGGCCTCAATTTCTTAAATACCACGCGGATATTTGCTTTCGGTATATGAATACTTTTTAAGAGCGTATCCTTTTCGAAGGAAACAGGTTTCACACCATCACCGCTGAAAATCGTTTCAAGCGGTAGGACTTTTTCCATCCGGGAATTCATCAGGGTGACCATTGACCGGTATGCAATTAACACCGGAGCTGTGTCACTTACGTATTTTGAAAAGCAGCTTTTTTTACCTCCTGTAGCAATGCAAATATCACCGCTACATTTCAGACAATAGCCTACCGCTCTGCGCCACCATTCACTTTGATTATAAAATGAACAACGGTTCTCACATAGTATATTGCCCCCGATAGTCGCAGTTTTTCGGATTACAGGCGTCGCTACAGATCTTGCCGCTACTGCCAGAGCCGGAAAACTTGCTGATATTTCAGTTGAATTAACAATTGTCTCAAGCGTGATTAGAGCGCCGATTACCAGCTCGTTTTCAATACTTGAAATCGTTTTAAGACTTTTTACTCCTGAAATGTCGATTAAATTCCGTGCTTCCAAATTGCCCTGCTCTCTATTCACAAAGGCATCTGTACCACCCGCAACAAAAATGGCATTTGGTACACTCTGCATCTGATGCAAGGCTTCCTCAAGGGTTTCTACTTTGCAATATCCCACTGTGCTTGTTTTCATGGATTTCATTTATATTTCTACTGCTCCATTTTCAAATTGGTTTTGATCTTATCCAATACATCATCCGCCTTTATCGGCAGTTTAGTGATCCTAACGCCTGTCGCATTAAAAATAGCATTGGCAATTGCAGGAATTACCGGATGAAGCGCGCCTTCACCGCATTCCTTTGCACCAAACGGACCTTCAGGATCATATGACTCAATAATGTTGACATCCATCTCAGGTGTGTCTAATGAAGATGGAATTTTATAATCACAAAAATTATTGTTCAGGAGCAAGCCATTGAAATACTTCATCTCTTCGCTTATGGCCTGACCTGTTCCCATGTGCCAGGAACCTTCCAATTGACCTTCAACCGCCAGAGGATTCAGCGCTTTCCCGCAATCATGTGCACCCCAGATATGCCTTACATCGACCAATCCTGTTTTCATATTAACATCGACTTCAGCAATACATGCACCAAAGCTGTAGGAAGGACTCAAACCTGCACCGGCTCCTTTAAAATCGCCACCCAATTTTGGCGATGTGTAATGACCACTGACGGTCAGTGCTCCTCTATGCGCTGTAGCGATCTCTACTACCTCTAACCAGTCAAGATCGATCTTTTTATTATTTGAATATAACCTGCTCCGGTCAATATATAATTCATCTACTTGTACCATAAAATGTTTCGAGACGGATTGAATAATTTCGTCCTTTAATTTGGTCGCAGCTGATTTGGCCGCATTACCACACATAAAAGTGACCCGGCTTGAATAGCTGCCCAGATCGACCGGTGTGAGTAATGTGTCGGCAGACAAAACATAAACCTTTTGCATATCTATTCCCAGGGTTTCAGCCACCACCATAGCCAGCATAGTGTCGCTTCCCTGTCCAATATCACTTGCCCCGGAAGAAACCAGTACTCTTCCGTCGAAATCCAGTTTCAGATGAACGACGGTCTGAGGATAATCGTTCCAAATAATTGGCAGCGCGCTGCCGCTGATAAAAAATCCACACCCCACACCTAAACCTCTGCCCTTCGGTAAGTTCCCTCTCCTTTCCTTCCATCCCGATTTTTGCATGACTGCATCAAGAGCCATACGGCTACCATTGGAAGTTATTCGAAATTGCCCAATAGTATTAACGTTATCAGAATAGAAATTTTTAAATCTTAGTTCGCATGGGTCAATATTAGATTTATAAGCCAGATCATCAATGAGAGTTTCTACGGCAAAGCGAGAATTTACAGCGCCATGCCCCCGCATGGCGCCACATTGTGGTTTGTTTGTATAAGTCCTGTAGGTGCGAAATCCGAAATTTTCTATTTGATAAGGAGCCTGAAGCAAAACACCGTTATAATATGAGGTAACCACTCCGAAACTGCCATAAGCTCCACCATCAATGGCAATATCAGCATCAAGAACATTTAATTTCCCGTTTTTGTCAGCGCCCATTTTCATTTTTATCCTTGACGGATGCCGTCCATGGTTGCTTAAAAACACTTCTTCCCGAGTTAACGTAGCCCTGACCGGTCTTCCGGTCTTTCGGGCGAGGTGCGAGACAATCATCTCATGCGGGAAAGGGTCACTTTTACCTCCAAATCCTCCTCCTACAATTGGTTTTATGATTCTTACAGCGCTGAGCGGCACCTTCAATACTTTAGCCAAGGCCCTGTGCAGGTAATGAGGTACCTGTGTTGCAGTATGAAGAGTTAATCCGTTTTCATCCCAGTATGCAGTAGCCGAATGTGGCTCGGTAAAAGCATGCGATACCCCTTCAAATTCAAATTGCATTTCCGAAACCGTTTCAGAAGTTCTGAATCCCTCCTCCTGATTTCCAAAACGCAATTCCGCTTTCTTGTGTATATTATTATTGAATTTACAATGCTCATGTATTTTGGGGTCGTCTCCTAAATCCTGCAAGGAATCTTCAATACTAAAGTAAGTCCTGAGAGGTTTATACTTCACTCTAATCAGCCGGCAGGCTTCTTCTGCGATGGCAGCTGTTTCAGCGGCCACAGCAGCCACAATTTCACCCAGATACCTGGTTTTTTCAATAGCCATTGCCGTTTCATCCTGTGAAACAGGCAAAACGCCAAACTTCTCAGGTAATTCAACGCCGGTTACTACTGAAACAACCCCTTCCAAAGCTTCCGCTAAGGACGTATCTATACTTTCGATCAATGCATGCGCATGAATGCTTCTATGAAACTTACAATACAGCATATTACTAAAATGGAGGTCATCGGCATACATGGCTGTACCCTTGGCTTTCCTTTCAGCTTCAATATATGGCCGGCCCTTGCCGATAATCATGCCATTATCTTTCTCTACAGGCAATACGGAATCACCCTTCAATTTCATTTCCGCATAGTCTGTAACCGCATCAATAATTTTTTTATACCCTGTGCACCGGCAGAGATTCCCTGACAAGGCTTCTTTAATTTCCTCCCTGTCTGCATCAGGATTATTGTCCACAAAATCCTTTGCTGTCATAATCATACCCGGTGTACAAAATCCACACTGAATTGCGCCATGTCTAACAAACAACTCCTGCAGCAAATCGGGTGACCCATTCTCTGACAGACCCTCGATGGTCTGAACTTCCATCCCATCAAACCGGACTGCCGGAGTGATGCAACTAAGTACCGGTTGTTCGTTTGCAAGGACTGTACAGGCTCCACAACTTCCCTGAGAACATCCGACTTTGGTGCCTGTGAGCCCGGCTTTTTCACGAATGACGGCAGCCAAAGATTCAGTATCATCTACCAAAAAAAACTGTTTCTTCTTATTAATGATCAGGCTGATAGTCTTCATATCTATTGTATATCAAATGTGAGATCTATCGGTTTAAAAGAATATGATATAGGTCACTATTCATAAATAATAAATTCAGGTTGTTCAATCAATGTCCGGAACGCAGGCATTAAGGTGGAAAGCCAGGCTATTATATTAATTCCGCCTTAATGACCTTTACCGGACAATTTGTGACTGCCTTTACAATATTATCCCATTCATCATTGCCTACTTCAATTCTGTAAATACCATTGACAGACTTTGAACCAAGGAGAACACTTTTCCCGTTCCGGTGAGACATGCGCCATCTGTTCATGTCCGCTTCAACGCAGGCATTACATCCAATACAAGCGGACTGAAAATGAAAGACACGTATCAACTTCTGACTAACTTATATAACTTATCGGAAGGCCTGATTTTACTCTTGACAGGCATAGAAAACACATCGCCTTTTTTAACCTGACCGCATTGTATCTCTTCCATTCTAAGTTCATGAACCGTATCCTGTAATACACCGGTAGTAGGACCACTTACCAGAAATTCATCGCCGACTTTTAACGTTTGGGATTCCATTTTAAATTCAGCAACACCTATACCGGAAAAATACTTTACGCCTTTAGCGACATAAACTTTCTTTGTAGTGGCTTTAGAACCATAACTGTCATTCCATTCACCCATTTTTCTTCCTAAATAATATCCATCCCAGAATCCCCGGTTAAATACTCTGGAAAGGTTTTCTTTCCATACTTTTAATTTTTCATCTGAATAAGTACCTGCAGAGATGGAATCCAGCGCTTCCCGGTAGCACTTTGTTGTAGTATACACATAATCTTCGCTTCGTCCTCTCCCTTCAATTTTAATTACCGAAACGCCGCTATTAACCAAGCGATCCAGAAAATCTATCGTACATAAATCCTTTGCAGACATGATGTATTCATTCGATACTTCCAGCTCATTTCCGCTCTCCTTATCAATAACGATATAATTTCTCCGGCAATTTTGCACACAGGCTCCGCGATTTGCCGAAGCAAAATCGGAGTGTAAACTCAGATAGCACTTGCCGGAGACTGCCATACACAAGGCTCCATGTGCAAAAATCTCCACCTGAATTTTCTTTCCTGACGGACCGGTAATATTACCACGATCTATGTCCTTCACAATACTTTCAACCTGGATCAGGGTAAGTTCACGCGCCAATACAACAACATCTGCAAACATGGAGTAAAACTGAACCGAATCAATATTTGTTATGTTAGCCTGTGTAGAAATATGAACCGGCATTCCCCTCTTCCTTGCATAATTCATCACGGCAACATCTGAGGCAATGATCGCGTCAATACGGCATTTCTTCGCCGCATCAACAATGCTACGCATCAGACTGAGGTCATGATCATACATTACCGTATTCAGTGTTAAACAGGTTTTTACTCCATGCTCTCCGGAAATTGCAGAAATACGTTCTAAATCATCAAGTGTAAAATTAATGCTTGAGCAGCTCCGCATATTCAAATGCTCAATTCCGAAATAAATTGAATTACAACCAGCCTGGATTGCAGCCTGAAGTGACTCCCAGGATCCGCAAGGTGCAAGCAATTCAGGTATGACGATTCCCTTCATAAGCCGGCGCCAATATTTTTTCCACCATCGATATATATTGTCTGACCGGTGATGAATCTCGTTCTTTCATCACAAAGAAACGCAACCACCTGGGCGACATCCTCCGGTTCACCCATACTCTTTGTGGGCTGGGCATTTAACAGCTTTTCTTTTACCACCTCTGTGAGGTTTTGGGAAAGAGGAGTGTTAATCAGGCCAGGCGCAATAGCATTGACCAATATTCCGTATTTTCCAAGTTCCAGAGCAAGTACTCTTGTCAGGCTTACTACTCCGGCTTTAGATGCGGCATAATTCGACTGGCCGGCATTTCCCAACCATGCCCGGCTTGAAATATTTACTATTCTTCCCTGCCTTTGCTTTCTCATCTGAATGGCAGCTTCACGACACATGAGCCACGTACCTTTCAGATTTACATTGATTACTGCATCAAAATCCTCTGAAGGCATTTTCCAAATTACATTATCACGAATAATACCCGCATTGTTTACAAGTACATCAATACTGCCGAATCTGTCAATGATGTCTGAAAAGACCTGTCTGACATTCTTTTCATTACTGATATCACATTTTATAAAGTGCGCTTGATGACCAAGGAGCTGTGCCACTTCGTTGCCTTTCTCAACATCCACATCAAGCAAGATACAGGTATAGCCTTCATGACAGAGCCTTTCCGCAATGGACATACCAATACCATTTGCAGCGCCGGTGATTAAAACATTCTTTGATAATAATTTCATGAAATCAAGAAGCTGATTCAACTAAATACATCTTCAGACAATAATCAGGTTTCCAGATTAAATCGATTTTGCAGAAGATCTTAATAAGTAATTTTATCATAAAACAGACGGTTTATCCAGGAAACTCCGGTTCAAACGAATTCTTCATGCCTTGCATAATTGTTTCGCTAAGTAATCACGGAATTGCGGGAAATAATCTGAGTATAATTCTGGATTATCAATACTGATACTAACTGAACTATCTTCTGTTTCAAGGGGTACACGGTTCTCACCAGACAGAATTTCCCTTAGACTGCAGGTATCATCAGCTTCCCTTACAACCGAAACCGTTTGACCACATAATAAAACCGGATGCCCCCCCTTATTCTGATTACGTGGAGATACATAACCCCGCAAAGGAGCAAGAGCCAGCATTTTTACTAATAAGTCTTTATTCACAAAGGGATTGTCAGTGTTTTGAATGAAAACACAATTACTTTGAGTCATTTTGAGCCCGGACTTAATGGAATAGGTTCTTCCTGATTCCGTATTTGAATTGCCAACCAGAATCCAACCTGACATTACATTCCTTATATAATTCTCATTCGCTTTCAACACCGATTCATTTACAACACATATTTTATCTCCATTAATCACCTCATTATAGATATCTGCAATCTGTTGAATGAACAATTTATCCGAACTGAAAGGAAGAAGCAATTTCGGGAAGCTCATACGACTAGAATTGCCGCCCGCAAGTACAATTACAGATACCTCATTATACCTCATTGGACCAGAAACTTTGCTCATATGATACATATAGTCCGATGACCTAATGATCAGACCAGACTGCCTTTCTTTTTTCAAGGAATGCATTGATACCTTCATTAGCGTCTTTGGTTTCCATTAACTCCCGGATGTATAAATCTTCAAGTTGCTGGATGAAATTACTGAAGTCATGATTGAATTTGGATCTTGCTGCTTTTATACCGAAACGTAATGAAGATGCGCTTTTGGGAATAATATAACGTTCAATCCAATCGTTGGCTTCCTTATTCATTTCTTCCTTGTCCTTAAACAAATGATGAATCATTCCTATACGAAGAGCCTCATTTGCATCTATATTTCTACCTGTTAACAGGAGTTCTTCAGCTTTTGACAATCCAATTTTCTCAGGGAGGATTAAAGAGGCCGGTGGCGGGAATACACCCAGGTTGATTTCGGGTTGTCCAAAGACAGCAGTCTCATCGGCAAACAGAAAATTGCACATAATTGCAAGTTCCATTCCACCACCAAGACACTGACCTGAGATTTTTGCCATTGTCGGAACCCCAAGCTCTATGATTTCTCTGAATAACTTATGAAATGTTTGAAGCATTGCTTCAGCGAGATCTTTTGAGTGTTCCGAAACACTGGCACCGAATGAAAAGTGTTTACCCTGTCCCTGAAAAGTAATCAGTTTTAAATGTTTATTCATTTTAAACTGATCAAAACACATAAGTATCTCCTGCATCATTATCTGGTCCAGAACATTTCCTTTACCATCATCAAGGATAATATTCGCCACTGAACTATCCTTTTCTAAACTGAGTTTTATCTTTTCCATTTGTTAAACATGCTCTGATTTGTACTGCGGTAAAATAGCTTTATGAAGCTTATCATTCCATGGATGGCCTTCCGCCAGCAACTGACGAAGTTTAATGAAATCGACTTCCCTGTCTGTTTTGATTCCTGAATTAAATGCTTTAAAGCCTGCGTTCGCTTCCGTCATCATATTCAACGCCAGCCATTCCCTGCTACTTTCCTTGTTTTTATCCCAATGCTCCAACTTTTTCTTTCGTACTTCAGTAAGAGTTTTATGTAAGCAGTTTGGAAATGTATATAACAATTTCCCAATGAACTTATCCACCAGTTCATCCAGCTTCGACAAATCAATTTCACCTTTGGCCAGCAACTCTTTACCCTTAGCAAGTTCATCACCTGTCTTCAGAGATCCATAAACAATCCTGCCATATTCGTCAGCCCATCTGTCAATATTCACCAGTGGGTTTGGGATAAACTTATTATCTACTTTCAAAGCGGGTGCCAAATCGGTAATCAGCCCCATATAAAGTGCCTGATGAGCAGTAAACGGTTCACAAAGTGTCAGCGAAGACATCGCTCTTTCTATGCCAATATACAAGTGTAAAAAATCGGTAGCACCACCAATGGCAGCACTTCCATGCTTTGGTCCTGCCTGGCCAAAGTTGGCCATATCACTGGCAATTGTATAATCACACGCCATACCGATCTCTTGTCCACCGCCAATCCGCATACCATTCACACGACATATTACCGGTTTTTCGCATTTCAGAATGGCAGAAACCATATCATTGAACAAACGCATATACTGGGAATATTCCTGTGGCCGACCGGCATAATACTCGGCATATTCTTTTGTATTTCCGCCAGTACAAAAGGCCTTATTACCTGCACCGGTAAACACAACGGCTACGATGCTTCTATCATTTGAGGCCGTTCCGAATGCAAGAATTACATCTTTCACCGCTTGTGTAGTATAAGAATTATATTGTTTAGGGTTATTCAGAATAATCCAGGCATTAAATAACCCCTTCACAGGGTTCCCGTGCCGGTCGGAACAGGGTCGCTTTTCATAGATAATTTCCCTGAACGCGTATTCATTTACCAGATCGTGATTTTTAATTGTTTCCATATGATGATTTTTATTTGTCTTAGTCTGTATTAAAATCAGGTACCAGAATTGATCGCTTTGTATACTTATGGTGCAGAGTATCCTGAAATACCGCATTAATCTGGCTCATTGGAAACAGCTGGATGAAATCATTTATTTTCAGTTTACCAGTAGAGATCAGATCCATGACTTCCGGATAGAGCTCAGGCTTGCATCCCCAGGTTCCGATGATAGTTGAATCGTAAGCCATGAGATTACTCAGTCTTAGCTCAAGTTTGTCCATAGTAAAACCTACAATACTGAGATTAGAGGCATAAGTGATCAGATTAAATGCAAGTTCTTGCCCCTTCACGGTTCCCGAGAACTCAAATATCTTCCAGCAATATTGCGGTGCGCCAAGTTTCTTTGCGATTTCCTTTATCCTGACCTTAATTTGTTTGATATCCAGATTACTTGAGTTAATAGTCGCATCTATTCCATTCCTCTCTGCAATGGCCAGCTTCTCATCAACAATATCAATCGCAATAACCCTGGCTCCCAAAATTTTGGCGATTAAAGCACCATAGACGCCAATTCCACCCGCGCCAATACAAATAGCCAAATCACCAGGAATAATCTCAGCTTTTTTTAAGACCTGATATGGAGTTGATATGGCATCAGCAATAACTGAAAGTTCTTCCAGCTTATAGTTGCTCAAAACAGAATCAGGTACCACACACAAGTACTTATGAGGTACGATTATGTGCGAAGCGAATCCTCCATGAAAATCATTTCCGGGCATCTGTTGATTCTGACAAATATTACTTCTTCCTCTCCTGCACAATTCACATTCACCACAAGGCAGTACTGCAGGTATGATTACACTCTTTCCAAGTAAATGATCCGGTCCTTCAATGACTGTTCCGCTGATTTCATGACCTAATGTAAGTGGCAATTCCATTTTTGTACGAACGCCATCATTCCAAAAGCTTAAGTCGGTATGACACACACCGCATCCAGCAACTTTTACAAGAGCCTGCTCTGAACTTATATCAGAAATTTCAACTTCAGCCAGGTTAAAATCACCTTTCAGGCTGGTCATTTGCCATTGCTTGATTTTCTTCATGAACCCATTCAATTTTGAAACAGCTTATCGTACTCTACACCAATTTTCCCACTTCTGAATAGCTGTCCGGTCATAAACTTTCCTGCATGTTTGGCTTGAACCTTCAGAGCTTCATCTACAGAAGTGGAACACGAAGCAATAACACATTCCGTAATTTCTTTCTGAGCAGCCAGCAATTGCGGATTATCAGAGAGATGTACTTTGGCGAAATCTCCGGCAACTTCAGGTATTGCTGTTTTTATGACACTCCTTCTGGGCAATGCAGCTTCCCCTTCCATCAGTATTTCCCTTGTCATTTTGAGACAATCATTCAAGGTTCCCGTATAATCCACAAGAAATCCTAAAGCCTTTGAAGCATCAATGTGTTTACCTTCAAGTAACATCTCGAGTAATTTCGGGCGGTTATTTTTATCTGTTTTCCGCAGTACCCAGTGGCAACCTTCCATTCCTGGAATTACCGGCAGAGTAACCTCCGGCATTGCAAACTTTACATGTTTGGGTGCAATCAAATAGTGACAATGCATCATTAATTCCAACATGCCACCCATGCAACGCTTACCGTTTACCAGGCTAATGGAAACTTCAAACTCAGAATATAATCTCCTGGCCGTATTTGACCATTCATAAGATATCGATTCACCTATTTGAGGGTCTGTGATCGCAGGGAAAAAATCAACTGTATCAGCACCGGTCATTTGGGTTGAAAAATGAAAGTCAGAAGTGAGTACAACTTTATTTATTCCTTCTTCCAGTAACCAATCAATTGCGCGGTTTAGTTCATCATTCACATCATGGTTAAAGCTTTCTCTGCTTATAGTGATGACCCCCATTTCGCCATCATGTTCAGCATTTACATACAACTGTTGCCATTCCGGGTTTTCAAAATTGGAGATTGTTTCCGGATACCATTTAGTTTCGCTTGCACGGGGAACTAATTTGTGATACTCCTTAACCCATTCCAATGACTTCTCCGTTCCCATTTTCCTGATTAGAGCAGGTATCCCGCTGTTGAACTGAGCGCACAATTCACCAATTGCATTCATTGTGAAAATATCCGCTCTCTTCTCGTGCAGCATGATTGTTGTCATCTGAATAAGGGAACCAAAAATGATTGCTTTTAGTTCATGTAACTCCGTTTCTTCCATACTCCAGTTCACTATCGGTCGCAATTGATTCCCCGGATACCAGTTAAGACCACTTCTCATTCTTTCACTCAGCTCAGGTTCAGGATCAAATAAGGGTCCATAAACCTGACTAAGGTGATGAAGACAAGACCATGTCAGGAAATTCGCGCCTTTGGCTCCGATAACATCATGAGCTCTGAACGGATTGGAGCCAATAATTTTGCGAATATATTTGTCGGCTTTCCAATAAGGCGTATTTGTTTTGTTACAAAACTGAATTCCTGCCTGTAATAAGCCGCAAAAAAATACATCCAACACAAATGACCAATTGTCGCTTACCTGCATTGGGATAAGTCCTGTCGACCACAAAAGCTTTGTATGCACGGATGGTTTCTCCTCAACAATCTCATAAACTTTGTTTATTTCATGAGGGAATGCCGGATGCATAATATCTACTCCTAATTCTTTTGAAGGAAATCCTGAAGTAACCGACCATATAAGTATTTCTGGAAACTCCTTCCTGAACAATGCGTAATGCGCTTTCTTCAAATCAAGATTCTCCGGAATCGCTTCCAACAGGAACCTGGGATTATAAAGTTTCAACGCTTCAGGCAGAGTATTGCCATCATAATTCAGCCTGATCACACTTTTCATAATATTACTCGCAACAGCTGAACCAAATGAAGCTTCAAGCGCCCGATATTGCCAGGCAAGTCCATCTGGAGCACCAGGTAGATCCAAAGCAATGACCGGTACATCATATTTCATCAACCTGGATGCAAACTGCATAACCTTACCTGCTCCAACAACACCTCCGGATCCTGATATGACCATAGCACCTCTGTTATCTTTGCTTCCAAAGACTGCATTCACCAGTTCTTCGGTTGTTTCCGGCAATCTGCCTTCCACAATTATGTCCAGCACTGTACCTAATCCGAGGTTCTCAAGTGTGGAGCTTCGCATTAACTTTCTCATAATTTCTCAGTTTACCATAAAAATTGAAGCAATCCCAATGTCTCCGGCAGCGCAACCAAAGACTAACACATAACCACCTCCCAATTCAACGGCTTCTTCCAGCGCTTCTATGATTATACGAGTGAGAGTCGGTCCCTGCGGATGCCCCCATACAAGCGGACTTCCGTTATTATTCATTCTTTCCCATGGATAATTCAGAAGTTTTGAAAAGACAGCATCATTTACAGCGAAAGGATTGTGGTCCTTCACTACAACCATATCGTTCATGGTCAGACCCGTTTTTTCAAGCAGTTTCTTCACGGCTAACGAAGGTGCTTCAGGCATACAGGAAGGTAAAACCCGGATTTCCGCTTTGGCTATGAAGCGGATATTAATTTCAGGCCTAGGACTTATTTCCTTTGCCTTCTCTTGATTAGTTACCAGCAAGGTTGCCATCCCATCGGATGCATGCGTTTGAGTTCCACTGGTTACACACGAATCAAGTTCGCGCATATCTCTCAATGATTCATATGAAAGATTCTTAACCCCGGTATCCTCGGAAATGATTCCAACTGATTTACCCTGTAAGTTTAGCAGCTCCAATGGCATTGTAACACGCTCAACAAATCCTGATTTCTTACCGTCAAAATACTGTTTGTAACGATAGGCAGTAATTTCATCAATTTCACTCTTCTCTATTTTATACTTTCTGGCAACATGACCGGCGGAACTAATCATAGACCGCTCCGTGGAAGGATCAAAACTAAAATTATCCCAGACATCGCTTATTACTTCGGTTCTTCTGTATGCTCTTCTTTCGGGGAACACTCCTACCGGCGAATCACTTGTCCTGTCAAAGGTTAACACACCCGTTACATCACTCGCTCTTGACTGCACATGCATAACAGCAGAAATCACTGCCTGCAAACCTGTAGCACAGGCCTGTTCGACATGAAAACCGGGAATGCGTTTACCCATACAAGTAGCCACAAAAGTGGCATTCCAGAATTTCCAATGCCATGGAATCGTTGAACCTATTATCAGATAATCGAGATGAGTGGTAGAAACTTTTCGCTTCGAGAGAATTCTTGCCATGGACTCACCGGCAAACTGTCCAATATTCACTTCCGCCAACGGAGAAGTCTGCCAGGCTGGAAAATAACTTGATGCCCAGGTACCATACGGAATTCTTACTTCTTGTCCCGTTAAACTAAGATGCTTCATATTTTATTTTATAATTTTACTGTCAATTGGTTGCTCATTCGCTTCATTCTCCTGCTTCATCATACTTTTAAATGATTTTGCCGCCAGTACAGCAGCGCCATAAGACACCGCATATTGAGGGAAATCAACGATTTTTATGTCCAGGTTAAATTTCTCATTCAACAATACTTTTAGGTAAGGATGATGGGCTATCACACCTCCGATCATATAAGTGGGGATATCCGGAGCTAACCTCATTTTTGATATCTTATTAGCGACTGAATTATAAATTCCTTTTGAAATATCCTCAGGTGACATGCCCTGGAAGATCCAGTTCATAATCTCGGTCTTGGCAAAAACAGTACAAAAACTGTTTAACTCTTTATCATAATCAGACAATGATGCTAATGAACTCATCTCCGAAATATTTATGGCAGCTCTCTCTGCAATTTCAGCAAGAAACGATCCGGTACCGGCTGCACACTTGTCATTCATATAAAAATTTTGAACATTATTGTCAGGCAGGCAGCGTATGACTTTTATATCCTCTCCTCCCATATCAATAATATTTTTTTCTCCCGGATGCATAAGTGAAACCCCGGCAGAAGCGCAATTTATTTCAGTTTTAATGATATCTGTTCCGGCAAAATGTTTACGGCCATATCCGGTTGCGCAACTATATCTTATGGTAAAGTTTGAACTAATAGTTTGCATTACAATCTTCTGTGCCAGCTTATCATTATTCATAGAAGGAAGAAAGTAGCGGAAAACTACTTTTCCCGTACCGTCAATGACAGTAAACTTTGTAAAAGCGGACCCCAGATCTATGCCCAGGAATGAATCTACCTTTTGCAGATCAACAATGGATCGTTCTTTGTCACTCAAACCTTTCTCAAGGATTTTTTTATTCATATCACCCGCAGCACCCGGGATACGGGAAATTATGTTTTTATTAGACATGGCCTTAACCATGTTGGAAAATGCCAGGTTCAGTGATGTTCGCAAATAATGTTTGCGACCGTACTCGACAATTTTTCCATTGAAATAATCAATCTCCGTTGGCCGGTTATTAATCAAATCAAGGGCAAGAGATGGGAAATGATCTCCACCCCTTTTCAGATAACGGATACATTGACGAAGAAAATCATCCGGGAAAAATATTTTTTCGGATTCGGCAACCGCTATGCCTTCCTGGATTACCTGTTCAATGAGTTCCAGTGTATCCGGATCAGATACCGCTTCGGCCATGGTAAGTCTGCTGACCCCACATAGAGCGCTAAGCGATGCATTTAATATTGTCTTTTCCCATATCCGTTTGAGCAACTCAAATGAATCGATAGCTTTTGTAGTAAGTCCTGCACTATTCAATAAACCGGAAATGATCTCAGCCTTATCATTGATGGAGTCATTCAATGAACCAATATAATTTGGTGGAGTAAAAAAATTAACCTTTGTGGTATTGGGCGAGGTTGTATTACCCGCAAAATTAAGCACCATCCGGAGGGTTTTATGCTCACCAAAAGCCCTGGCAAGCATCAATTCGGAGTCAATACCATTCTGAGCCGATATGACTATCAGTTTTTTTGTATTCAACTTTTCTGCTTCCCTGATAGCATTAGGAGTCTGCGTGGTTTTAAGTGTAAAAAAGAGATAGTCCGCATCAAATTTATCCAAGGAGGAAATGCTTGTATATATGTGATCAAATTTTGCCCTTTGTTGAATTACATTTTCAAGAATGAGGCCATCACTTTTTATTTTATCAGCTTTACTCTCATTTAATTCACATAAGGCTACCTCACATCCGGCTTCATGGAGTTTAACGGCCAGAATCATTCCAACCGGTCCAATCCCAATAAATGCTACACGTATTTTATTGTTGTTAAGCATTGAGTAATTTATTATCTTCCAATTGCTCTATAAATGTTTCAATTTTGGTGATACTCTGACCTTCACTGAAAAAGCGCAGATCGCATAAGTCTCCTTCAATAATCAAAGAAGGAACTCCCGTTAATTCTTTCAGCCTTTGTGGCATTCCGAATCTTGCGTTTGAATTGTTAAAACAGGTTTTTGAGTCGTGGAACACGATTCCATCAATGTTGTATTCCTTGATCCAATCTGATAACATTTTCATTTTTATCTTTTCGCTTCTGTTTATAAATATCTCAGTATAAGCTCTGGCTGTCGAATTCCATGGATCTTCCTCGTCAAACTGATCGAATACCCAGCTGCTGCAGTACGTAGAAGCAACTACCGATGCTTTATTTGAAACAAACAAGTCGCTCAACATTCTCAATTTTCCCCATATTGGCATCCCATCCCAAAAAATCCGTGTCCGGGCATCAGGCAAGTATCCAGTATTGTTATTGACGTTTTCTTCAAGTTCGGCAAGCAATCCTGAATAGTATTCCGTAGCCGTCCGGGTGCCCCGCAGAACTACAATCGGACCCATATGAATAGTACCATCAAAAAAACTGAGTGGCGGATTCTTCGTTGCAGCTGTTTTTAGAACTTTTTGCCATAGTAGTGTCGCCTCTTTGCTGCTGAGAACAGTTTCACAAAACCTGTCTTCACTAAATTTATTTCCGCTGATTTTTTCACAAAGAGGAATCATACTCATCAATTGACTAACTACCAGATCCACTATTCCACGAGTGACTTCATCAATAAATCTGGGTGGCGTGATTCCCACAATGGGACAATTGAATTCATCTGCAAAAAAGTTAAACCAGTCCTGTACCTCCCGGCATTGATTAGTGTTGTATACAATCAGATCAGGTTTTGGTATACCACTTAATCCATAATGAGACTCCAGTGGAGAACTGCTTTTAAGGTACGAACCGATATCAGCTGTAGTGTATGAGCAAACATGACCTGAATAACCTCTCTTAATGGCTTCCGGAATAAAATCCATTGCTGTTCTGGTTGCACCCAGAAGGGCACCATGGTTCTCAGGAAAATAAACTTCAAATCCAAATGAACGCAAAAGTTCGGCAGGGCCAACACTTGTACACCAGGCAATTTTATTTTCGCCAGACGTTAATGACCGGAAGTAATTGCTCATCACCTCCTTCAATCTATCTGCTGACTTCAATTTATACATCCGTTTCGTTGTGTTTTTTCTGAATCCAACTTGATAATGTAGACTTCCTCATCCATCGGAACGTTTTCTCCATAAAGACTAAGAATTTGCGCTCTGTACCTTTCCACAACATTCCTCGGGGCGACCTTCATAGAGTGCGTAAGAGTATTATTGTCGACAGACAACTCATCACCTATAATTGCGGCAGCTTTTATTTTAGCGAATTTTTGACCGATGGCTTGATTGGCTAAATGCATACACCATGACAAACATTTTCCGAGTTCACTGATACTTCGAGGGCAAAAACAACCTTCATCCGGTGTTACAGAATAATCAGGATGATTGAACAGTTTCTTATTCGGGAAAATAAGGGCAACAGGATATTCTTCACCATTTCCGGAGACAACAGCATACAGTACATAATGACATTTTAGTTCTATGAACTTTTCCAGTTCAGCCGGAATTACCTTCTCCCCATTTGAAAGTTTGAAAATCCTGTCTTTTCTTGAAACCAGCTTTAGACCATTTTCAGAAATCTCTCCAACATCGCCTGTTTTATACCATCCATCTTCTGTAAATGCTTCTGCATTGGCTTCATCATTCTTATAATACGAAATCATAACGTTGGGTCCCCTTACAAAAATTTCACCGTCTTTCGCAATCCGGATTTCAACACCGGGTATTGGAAAACCAACAAGACCAGACTCTCTCTTTTTTGCAGGATCTGTGAGTGTACAGCATGGAGCAGTCTCTGTCAGTCCCCATCCCTCAATAACGGGTATTCCTCTACTTTCAAATTCATCAGACAAACGTTGCGGAAGGGCTGCCGCGGCAGTGAAAACGAATTTCAAACCAGAATTGAATAAAATATCTTCCGACTCCCTACTCTCTTTTGAATACTCAACCAATGACTGGTAAACTTTTGGAACACTGAAGAAAACGGTAGGACGAACAATCTTCCAGTTCTCGAATATCGAACGAGCATCTTTACCATAACTGCTTTCCAGATGATAGGTGGCAGCGTTACTCAATGCGCAAAATAGTTCGAAAATCCCTCCAAAGCTATGATGCCACGGAAGATAGGAAAGGAAACGATCACCGGAATCAACTTTCAGAATGGATTTAATGGCAGCCTGTTGTGACAGAATATTCCTGTGACTTAACTGAACGCATTTGGGAGTACCCATTGTTCCGGAGGTATACATATTAAGACAAATCGTCTCTGGATTGGCATCAGTACAAAGAGCAAACTCCGGAACAGTCCGTACCTGCAACAATTCATTGAAATCATGAATAGTACCGGGGAGAATATTTTCAAGCGGATTAAAGGACCATATTTTTTTCAGACTTAAACCGTCTTTTAATTCATTGAACTGTTGCTGACCATCAATAATCAGAAATTCAGCATCCGAATGATTGATCAGTAACTCAGCCGTTGTCTTTTTAAAATATGCAAAAACAGGTACGGCAATACCCCCGGACGCCATTATAGCCAACTCAGCCTTTAACATATTCAGTGAGTTAGGACTGAAAAGCACAATTTTACTACCTGCTTTCATGCCGGAACGATGCAGGTTCCAGGCTATATTCAGGACATCTTCATAAAATAATTTCCATGTTATTCCACTGTATTTTCCATCTTCACTCTTCCATGAAAAAATTATTTTATCAGGATAATCACGGACATTTTGAGTCAGCATGGTAGCAATATTCGGTATGATTGTACCACTGATTTCATGAGATCTCAAGGTCATGTCCATAAGGTTAGTGTATAGATGGTTATATTATTGTACGATTGACAGTCCTTTTTCCTTCAATACATGAAATCGGTAACCACCCCAAAGTGCGGCTCCAACTGCACCCGAATAAATTGCATCCGGATGAGAAATGAAACGCAGATGGTTCTTCTTGTTCTCCAGGGATAACTCGGTTATTGCCTGAATCATACCCTTGTTCATTCCCATTCCACCAGCAAGCACTATTGGTGACTCCGCTTTAAGCGCACCTAAGAGTTTCATTACTCGCTGGGCGATTGAGATATTTATACCTTTTATAATATTTGATGTTGAAACGCCCTTGGAAACAAGGTTAATCACATCTGTTTCCGCCAAAACTGCGCAAATACCTGAGGGCACCTCCGGATTATCCGATTTCAACGAAATATCACCCACTTCCTCGACAGCAAGTCCCAGATATCTTGAAATATTTTCAATAAATTGTCCGGAACCGGATGCACACTGGCCTGTCATTTTATAATCTAACACTTTACCCCGGCTATCAATTTTAATAGCTCTGACATATAAGCCTCCCATATCAACTACAGTTAAAGCATCAGGTGCAAAAAAAACGCCTCCTCTGGCCTGGCATGTCATGCTGTAAAAGTGTCCGGTCTTTCTTTCAACCATTTCACCTTCTCCGGTAGAGGCCAGATATGCGATATCCTTGTCATAGTCCATATTATTTCTTTCCAGAATTGACCGGAATGCTTCAGCTGATACATCCTTTGGATTCCTTTTCCTGATTTTCTCAGTTTGTTTATCAATTAATTCATGCTGTCCTGATTCTTTGTCATAGCGCATTAAAACAGCTTTGACATAACTTCCTCCGACATCAATACCCATTGTGTAGATAGATGATTTCATACAGTCTTGACTTTATGAGATTTCTTCAGATTAATATTTTTTTCCTCCAGATAATTAATGATGTATTGAAAACAAATCTCATTCTTTCCGAGATATTCTGGCGGACTTACACCGGTCTCCTTATACAATCCGTTTAACAGAAGATTTACTGCAGCCGTGCATGTATAACCTGTTGTACGGGCCATGGATGTAGTCCCGGTATCTTCATCAAATACGTCAGAAAGATGATACTGAATTGTCTCAAAATTATTTTCAAGAGTAATTCGCATAAGAGTTATATCTCTGTCAGTACTCTTAAATTCCCATTGTGTGAATAAAAGTCGGGAAGTAAGATCAATGGGTCGTATGGATACTTTATCAACCACTACAGGAACTTTACTAAAGAAACCACCTTCACGAAAAGTTTTCATCAGTTCAGCGTGACCGGGATATCGCAATGTTTTTTCTCTCATTTCCGGAACATGAGAAAGAGTATAAATCATTGAACGCAACCCATCAGTATTGAATGATTCAAGTTTACCAAATCCATCAAATTTGATAATTTCTATATCGGTGAGCGCCTCATAGACAACAAGGTTTCCTTGCTCCACCAACCTTGCGGGACGAGTATATTCTTCAATTACATCTAATGGTGAAAAAACGGTTTTGTAAAAATAAGGCCACTCAGGTTCAATGGGTAATCCTCCGACAAGACATTCATATAAAGTCAGTGGCACCTGTGCATCATGATATCCTGCCAGTATATTACACAATCCCGGAGCAATT
This sequence comes from uncultured Flavobacteriales bacterium, assembly GCA_964544885.1. GTDB lineage: Bacteria > Bacteroidota > Bacteroidia > AKYH767-A > 2013-40CM-41-45 > QQVM01. The sequence goes on along the minus strand of CAZJDX010000005.1, from coordinate 6,554 downwards.
CCACAATCAACCAGTGCGCGTGAATTGTTCATTCTTGCCAATTCATTTAATTCCAATGAATTTTCTGGTGAATAGGAAATGTCAACCACATCTTTACCTGAACTAATAATTGTTTTCAAAGTTTGCATTCCAATAAAACCGGGTACGGCACATACGATAAGATCATAGGGCTGGATTAATTTTTCAAGGTCCGTTACTACAGAAAAATCGCACGGAATTATTTTCACCTGAAGCTTCTTTTGAACTTCATCCAAGGCCATGGAATTTATATCGGAACAAGTAACATCATACCTGTCCTTCAAGTCACCCGCAATGACCTTCCCAATGTGCCCTGCACCCAGTATCAGAATTTTCGGTATCATCAGATTGCTCCTGACTCTGTTTTTGTCTTCGAAGGAAGATCAACACTGATATTTCTCCTTGCAAACATGGCTCCTCCCAAAGCGCCCATAAAGATTGAATCAGTATGGATATTCATCGTAACCTCACCATATGACTCTTTCACCATCTGGCTTATATACTTCAGCACAGCTTCATTTCTGGCAACACCACCGGTAAAAGTGAATTCTTCTCGTACTCCCCCGGACCGGGCAATGAGAGACATTGCTCTTTGAACAATGGACTTATGTAATCCCGCGAGAATATCAGACTTTTGTTCTCCATTATGAAGAAGCTCTTTTACTTCAGCACCGGCAAAAACAGTACAGGTTGAACATATTGTCGTCTCTTTGGTAGCTTTATTGGCCTCTGGTCCCAATTCGTTCAGAGATAATCCGAATTCATCTGCGATATATCCTAAATACCTACCACACCCGGCTGCACATCGATCGTTCATATGAAAGCTGGTTACCAGCCCGTTCTTATCAACCTGAATTGCTTTGGTGTCTTGCCCCCCGATATCAAGCACAGTTCTGGTCATTGGAAACACGGCGTGTGCACCAAAGGCATGACAAAGAATTTCTGACTTGATACAATCTTCAGGGAAAGGCAGTAAAGCACGGCCATAACCGGTACCCACCATTTTCGCTATATAGATATCTTCATCAGCAACTTCTTCAATGTGAGACCGAAGAGTACGCTCCACATACTTATAAGCATTTTTTACCGCGTTCAATTCGGCGTAATACCATTGTTCTTTACTCCCATCCTCCTGCTGCTCTGCCAGGCCACCGTATTTTTCTTCAAGGATACCCATAGCCTCCAATACCAATTCCTTGAATGTATACTGTACCATTTCGTTTTCTATCGGAGTAATACTCTTATCAAACGCAAGCATGAGAGGCTCATAAAAACTATTTTCGTGTTTCGCTACTTCAGAATTATACTTTTCACTGACGATATCTCTGAAAAACTGATTTTTACTTCCTAATTCTTCATTTATAAATTCATGCTTTATCTGAGGACGAATCGCATCAATAATTGATTTTAGTTTTTTAACCAATTCGTCTTTACGTGTATCATGAAGTTCAAATACTGCTTTAATCAGGAGATTTTCCAGCCTCTCCATTCTTCTCCGAAACTGACAGTATTGGAAGACGCTCCGCAAATCATTCATATATTTATCAAACTCCGGCTTTGTCGTTGTACTCTCCTTGAGACTTTTCTCAATCAAGTTAAAACGGGCATCAAAAATTGCCTGCTCTTTGGCGATTTCTGCAGCGACTTTATAATTCGCTCTGGTATTGGTTATACCCCGGCCAACAATTTCATCTTTCTCATTAACAATTACCGCTTTTGATGTAGTAGAGCCAAGATCTATTCCCAAATAGTATTTTATCATGATTTTAAATTAAGTCAATATGATTTAGTCAACTTATTTTCTCACTTTCTATTACTCTACGCTGTGCCAGCATTTGGAAGTACGATTCAAGCCTGTTTTTAATGTTGGAATAAGAAAAATATCGCGGGTCTACCAGATCCGATTCAATAAAACCTACAGGAATACTCAACTTGTCTTCCAAGTCTCGCATCATCACTAATTGACCGGCAGAAAAAGAGTTACAGCTTTTAATCGAATTGGTAATATAACCATCAGCCTGGTACTCACGAATACATTTGGCAAGCAGATCAATACGTTGCGGGATATTGAGGTTTGTATAACAATTCATACAATACTCTGCCAGTGATTGCAAGGGCCGCTCCGGATTATGTCTCCATCCCATATCATAAACTCCTCCGACTTTTGTATAAGAACTGGCTACGATAACAGCTCCCATATCGTAAAATATTTTCCAGAACTCCCGGAAATTAGTCCAATTAGGAGGGCCTTCAACCACGAGCCTGTACTTCTGCTCCTTCAACTCGCCTTCAGGAGTAATTGGACCTAAACCAAGTTTTATTCTTTCCTGTATTTCAGCGTATAGCTCTTTATAATATTCAACTGCTTCTGAAGTACCCCTGAAACCAATATTGATTGGACCTATATAATACACCCCAGCAAAGTAGGCGTCAATCGGAGAAGGCTTGTTCTTGGTTGTTTCAAATATTTTCGTGATCCAGTCTTCCGCTTCCACAGAATAAGCCAATATTTTTTTCAGTTTAGCTTCATCGTACTTTAGTCCAGTCACCTCCTCCAATTGTGGTATAACCTCTTCCTTAAACTGCCTGACCATATATTGTATCATTTCAGGGGTCATCTCGCCATTCTCCTGATAGGGTGTATGAATCATGATTACTTTGGCTTCAGGATACTCTCTTTTCAGGGTTTCAAACCATTTCATAAAAGTGAAGCAACCCGTATAGCTGAGAAGAAGAACATCGGGAGGAGGTAATACCTGGCCTGTTGGACCAATATTTCCCTTTAGTAACATACCAACATCGCATTTAACATACGTACATACATCTTCGGAGTGTGCATGACGCTCAGCTTCCTTAATGTACTCTGCGGATTTCTTCCTCATGGCACTTTGCAGCGCATTGATTTCAGGATATACTGGAAGCATATCAAAAGTTCTGATCAGCTCTGAAAGATTTCCCGGAACGAAGGTGTAACAAACCTTTTTCCCGGATTCTTTTGCATTCGACAGTTGATTAAACAAACCTTCCACCATCTCCTTTTGGAGAATCATGCTTCTTTCCTTAATTACTTCCTTTGCCATGTCCTTTTGATTACGTCATTTGTTTATTTAACGGACCTTGTTCAACACTTTGCTCATCATCATCCCATAATTTAATGGAGTCGGAAAATGCCCCAACCTGCTCTTTAATCACCTTGAACTGGTTAATATTTTCACTGAACTGAAAGGCGATGTACCGCTTGCCCATTTTATCAAAGGCATTTTGAAAAACCGGTGCATCGAGGAGACTTGGATCGCAGAAACTTGCGGATGCAAATATGACTCCGTTGGCACCACGGCTTTTTACAATCTGAGCCAACCTGTACTCCTTGGGATTATCAACATCGTAAATGGATGATGAGTACTGACTTTGCCGTATGTATGCATCGGCAATGGCTTTAAGCGGCTCAGTAGATTGATCATCTATATCTCCGATTATCAATCTTGAACCAAGCTGTAAATCATCGTCGACAATGTAACAGCCGGCATCTTCAATAGCCCGTATCAGCCCCACGGAAGGTTGTTCACAAAATGCTCCGGAAACCACCACTCTGACTTTGTCCTGTGGCACACCTACATCCTCTTTGATGTATTCGTAAACTTTTTGAAGAATTTCATTATGTTCTTCAACCGGAATTACAGTACCTGTCCGAAGTACATGGTACCAATCTTTCATAGAAATGCGCCAAGGGTACTGCTGACGTATTTCATAAATCGATGCTATTAATTTTCTGTTTATATTATATAATGCAATTGACCTGTTCAACTTTTCAGCCGTAACTTCAACTCCATTGATGTTCTTTACGTAGCTTAGTACGTGCCTCATTTCGTCCTGATAAAACACTCCGCCGACTTCGGGTAAAAAATTTTGAGGAAAATCCATGTACTTAACAAACTTTCCGAATTTTTTCAACTTGAATATCCCCGACAGATTCCTCAAAACGTCACAGATAGAAGGAAAAACAAAGCCATCAATGTGATCCAAATGCTTGTCAAGAGTAATTTCTATGATACTTCTCGGAATGTGACAGATGTAGCTTTGATAATATGCATCTCCTCTGATAACCTGCTTACGGTCACCTCCTCCGAAAATACCAACAGTCATTCCGCCTGCTGCATGAACAATTTCTCTGGGAAAATAAATCGGCGTATAACCAACCAGTACTCTTGTTTCGCTTTGCGCCTTCCATTCCCTGGCCTTTTCAAAATTCAGATCAAAGGACATCTTTTCACAATATTCAAGTAAACTCTTAATATCCTTCATGGTCAGTTAGATATAAATTTAGTATTTACACTCGACTCACACAGTTTCTTGAGACTTTCAATGGATTTATTATCCATGATATATCTTGAAACTGATTTTTGACACCCAACAGATTCAAAGGCTAGCAAGCAATTAGCCTCTTATTATTCACACTTAAAATCAATTCTGCATGTAATATTTCTATCCATACAGTCTATACTCATCAAGCCAGGTTAAGCTTATCAATGTAGGTTTGATCTGCATGCCATACCCATCGTATACCTGGGATGGCATATTTGAACTTAAATCAGTATAATTAATCTTGAATCTACGTTTACACTGGCTAAACTTTCCACAACGAAAATCAAAAGCAATGCAAACAATGAAGAGGTGAAAACCTCAAATTCCCTTGAAACTTATTTTCAAATTTACTTTTAATGAATCGTATTAGGAATGATAAAGATCAGTATCCTGTAAGCGAAAAAGTAAGATGCACGTTGGCACCTTTATGTATGGTTATTCCAAAAATAATCTAAGCTGTCCCAGGTATGGACGTGAGCGAAAAATAAAAGCTTTACACGTTGGTGTATCTAATCTTTAAAAAATCCTGAAAAAATTAAAGGGATCTTAAAAATGCCAGCAAGGCATCCCTGTCGGATTTACTTAAAGACTTCACATAATCCACTGAAACCTCAGCTTCTCCTCCATGCCACATGATTGCTTCCATCAGACTGCGGGCTCTGCCGTCGTGGAGATAAAAATTATGTCCGTTTACCAACTGCGTTAAACCAATCCCCCACAATGGTGGCGTACGCCATTCACTGCCCTGTGCAAGAAAAGCAGGACGATTATCTGAAAGTCCCGGACCCATGTCGTGCAGGAGAAGATCAGTATAAGGACGAATGAGCTGATTGGATGCTTCCGGGAAAGCGACATTTGTTCCTGTCTTCATCCTGGGGATATGGCACTTGCTGCAATTGGCCGCACTAAAAATTTCCTTCCCCCTTATCACAGCAGGATCTGTCACCTTGCGTCTTGCAGGGACTGCCAGAGTTTGTACATAAAAGACTACCGCGTCCAAAATACTGTCTGGAACTTCGGGTTCATCCGACCTGCCGTCGAATTGAATCTGGCCAAAGCTGCTTTCAGTTTTCAAAATATTGCTAGTAACACCCATGTCCTCATTATAGGCGCCTGCGATCTGCTGATCCATCGTTGCCGCCTCGGCCTTCCATCCAAATCTGCCTGGCATCATCCTTCTTCTTTTTTCATCCCATACCTCGTTCAGCTTACCAGAGATACCGTCTCCGTCAGCGTCATGCACATCTTCAAACGAGCGAAGCGTGGACTCATCAACCTGTTCAAGTAAACCCAGTCCGTGGACAGGAGGCGCGACCCTTGCTGAAATCATTACTCCCGAAGGAAAAGGGATGTATGGATTTGTGAGATTCCAATGCGGTTCACGCAGTATTACCGAATCTCCGTCATTGAAAAAAACCGGAAACTCATTCCAACTGACCGTTACACCGGCCTCCGGCTGATAACCAAAAACGGATTTATCCTGAAGTTGACCGCCGAAACCCGGAACGGCTTTCGGTTCACCATTCATTCCGGTGCCCGGAACACTTATTCGAAATAACATGCTGCTTAAGGGTTCATTGCTCAGGATAGGTTTTCCTCGTCCGTCATTAATGTGGCAGTTAACACAGGCATTACTATTATAGATGGTGCCTAAACCCTGAAAGATCGGTGCCGGTGCTGCTACAAAAGTGGCTTCAAAGTGCGCATCTCCCAATTCATGAAATTCCATCCTGCTCTCGCTGAGGGTTGGAAAAGCTTCAGAAAATGCACCGACGCCATCAGAGAAAACAGTCTGAACTCCTCCGGATAATCTTTCATCCATATCCTCCTCCTCAAAGGGCTCCGCCTTACGACATGAAGCAACCAGCATGAAGGCAAGCATGCAGGTGATGGACAGAGTATATTTCGTTAAGGATGTCAATCAGTTATTCGGTTACAGACTGCTGTATAAAGGGCAGGGCTTGTGTTTCAAGAGTAGTCTTCAGGATATTGATCTGATCCATTACATGTTGCACCTGTGTTCTCTGACTTATAATAGCTTCTCCGAAAGGTACGCTAATTCCGTCAAAGGAGATGATCGCGTTGTTGATCTGGTTACTGATGGCAGAATGTAATGAAGCATTATTCTTAATTAAGAAATCATTGAATCCTGTTCCATCCAATATGAAATCTCC
>CAZJDX010000004.1:0-176311 GCA_964544885.1 uncultured Flavobacteriales bacterium | reverse complement strand
ACTACTTATCTGCCTTTGGTGTATTTTTGTATATTGCTAATGAATTAATTGGGATTATTGAAAGCATCCTCCCATCGGATTTTGGTAGAGCTACTCCCCTATTCGCCGAATGAAGTTTATTTGGAATTACAAACGGGTTTATATTCTGTACATGCTAGAGGGATTAAATATCAGTCGTCGAACGAAAATACGCCTACCTGCACAAGTCAAGCATTCATTGTTTCAACCCGATAATATCAATCAGATTGGAGTATTGACTTAATGAGCAACAGCCTTTAGGATGGTAAAAAAGTTCACCTTCTGAATATTTTTGATGACTTCAAACGAGAATTATTGTGGATTGAAACAGACACTTCACTACCCATAATACGAGTCATTCGTGTATTCATGCTTGCTGTCACGCAGGTAGAAATACATTAAATCCGTATTCACTTATGGTCGCATTAACCAAATTGAGTTATATTTATTTTATAGGATTAGCCATTTAGCTCGTAAATCCGCGTCAGTGTTCATGGAGATTCAGCCACGAAGCGTTTAAGAAAGGTGTTAAAAATTCCCGCTTCTGAATTTCTTCGATTAAATAGAAAAATAAATTCATCTAAATATTTTTTGTAAGTATCTATACTGACACTTGTGATGAATTCCACACAGCCAGAATTTGAAGTTCATTATGACGAGATGAATTTCCGGGAAGCTACTTCCATTTTCTGACAAATATTGCGAAAGATCATACTCCTTTGATAAGGGTTTGTAAGAGGAGAATCCATCAGTCTCAATCCTGGCACTTTCGCTTATTTTTGTTCAAAGTAAAACATCCACTGCGCAACCTATCTGCGTTCTGGAAATAAATGACTAATCCTATAAATTTAAAAGAAATTTATAACCAGAACTGGAAAAATCTGATAAAAATCAGCTCCTGCTGACATTTTCAGAACTTCTCAAACTTTGCAACTGACGGTAAAGTTCCTTTTCCTCCTTGCTGAGAGATTTAGGTACGCGTATCAATACCCTTGCGTAAAGCTCTCCCCGGGATGCAGGGGCATCGTACTGAGGTAATCCCGCTCCTTTGAGCCGGAGGGTTTTTCCGCTGTCGGTACCAGGAGGGATAGTAATCGAAACAGGCTTATCCGGAGTATTCAATGTAACTTTCCCCCCTAAAACAGCTGTGAATACGTCAACATACAGGTCGGTATAAAGATCCGTTCCTTTGATCTTGAAAAGAGGATGCGGCTTGATCTTAATCGTCATCAACAAATCGCCAGGCTCACCGCCATTATATCCCGCTGAGCCCTTTCCTTTCATGCGGAGAACCTGATCATCATAACATCCCGGCCTGATCTTTAATTTGATGGTCTGTCCACCTAACTGAACCAGTTTCTCCGCGCCTTCCAGTACCTCATTCAACTCCAGTTCAAGAACCGCTCTCAAATCCTCACCTTTTACCGCACGACTACGGGAAGTGCGGCCCTGTCTGAAACCGCCACCAAAAAGGGATTCAAAGAAATCGGAAAATTCTCCGCCGCCTCTGAAATCACCCTGACCACCCGTCCACCTGTTCCAGTCAAAATCTGAAGCCCTTCCCCCGTTGGCAGAATAACTTTGCCAGCTTTCTCCCAGTTCATCGTAGCGTTTCTTCTTCTCCGGATCTTTCAACACTTCATAGGCTTCATTGATTTGCTTGAATTTTTCTTCCGCGCTTTTATTTCCCGGATTTTTATCAGGATGATATTTTTTGGCGAGTTCGCGAAAAGCTTTCCGTATCTGGTCCGGACCGGCATTCTTATTCAGACCAAGTATCTTATAATAATCCTTGTATTCCATCACGATCCACTAACTAATTAAGCACCGGAAAGCAGTGGTCTGTCCGCCTTCTTTAAAGCCAGCAAAGGAATGTTTGACTGGTGAGACATCATTTTTGTGATGCTGGAATTGAACATGGATTCGGGGAAATGCCGTGCATGCGTAAACATCACAAGAATATCAGCAGGCTTCTTACTCAGGAAATGCTCAAGTCCTTTGGTGATACTGGTATTCTTAGAGATGTAACCGGAAATTTTGGAATATTTCACCCGCTTCCTGATCTTCTGAGTCATAGCCGCAATGTGCTCATCGCTATGCAGGAGGTGCTTGTCGTCAACAAATACAAATGTGATCTCTGCGCCGAAGGATTTTGCAAAACTGGTGATCATGGTAGCCGAATTGATATTGTCCTCATTCAGGTCGGTCGCGAATACCAGTTTATTGATTCCTTTGAACACCGCTTTTTTAGGAATACTCAGAACCGGACAACTTGCATCACGGATAATACGGGCCGTAGTGCTTCCAATCAGGAGTCGTTGCAATTTACTGGTGCCTGTTGAACCCATGACGATCAGATCAACATTGAGTTTGGTTGCTACTGACAGGATCTTTTCCGCTCCTATTCCGTCTTTCAGAATCATCTCGAAACTTACATTCTTATGTGTGCTTTTCAGCTTACTTATCAAGGCCGAAATTTTCTTCTCCGCACCGGCTTTTATCTGTTCAACCGCATTCGCGATCCGCGTAAGCGGCGCATCGGAAAACATGACAGGTTTCTCATACACATGAAGAATGATTACACGGCCGGCAAGGTTGTCCGCGAGGGAGGCCGCATACTTAATCGCATTGGTAGCACTGGTGGAAAAATCAGTAGGGCAAAGAATTAAATTCATAGTTGGCAGGGTTTATTCCGTAAAAGTAATAAACCCTCCCGAAAAATCTCAAGATTCCGAATCTTCAAGGTTATTAAACGGATCTCCCTGGATAGATTTAATGTAGCGCGCAAGCAGACTAATGGCCAGCAGTGTTAGCCCTGTGAGCAACAAGGCCATGGAGACAGTCAGATAGATCCCGATCCCACCCACTTCCTTCGTTCCGTCATCTGCAATGCCCTGGGCAAATCCTGCTCCGGCGCTGATCCATATAAAACCATATAATAAGCCCAATATGAGCATTCCTTTCAATTTAGTCTTCCAATACATAATCAAGATTTTTGCTTCACCCATATCCCAGGTGATCACAATCAAAGTAACTCACTGATAAAGATCATTCGTTCACTAACACCTGATTTCCGACATTTGTAAGATTAAAATCTTTCAGTAAGTTTTCAGGCCCGAAGCATTGTGATAAATTGGGAAAATGAATCGAATGGATAAAAACAGGTAAGATGAAGGCTTTTCTTAATGTTTTTTTCTGTAAGAACAGATCAGAAAATCACTTGAAACCCTGTTAATCGAAAGAATGGTATAAATCATACTCCTTGCATTTCAAAAAAATCAGTATATTTAAAAGATCAAAACCAAAGCTCATGAACTCATCTTCCAAAGTTATTCTGGCATTGTTAGGCGGGGTTGCCATTGGCGCTGCACTGGGAATCCTCTTTGCACCTGAAAAGGGATCCGATACACGGCAAAAAATTGCCGACAAAGCAAAAGAATTCGGAGAAAAAACCAAGCAGAAATTTTCTGAGGGCATCCGCAATGCGAAGCATAAAAAAGAGCAGGCAGAAAGTGAAGTTGGCGAATTTATCTGAACCTGATACCATTTTATGGAAAGTAATAAAGGGGAATTTTCCGGCCTGATTGAAGAGGTAAGGGAATACCTGGAAACCAGGAGCCGGCTAAGCAAGCTGAAGGCTATAGACAAAGGGAGTCAGATTGCATCTGAACTCACCACTATCATATTGCTTGGCCTGTTTTTCCTGCTCTTTCTTATTTTCCTCAGCATTGCAGGTGCATTAGTGCTTTCGGATCTTCTCGGTAAACCTTATCTCGGATTTCTGATAGTTTCCGTTATTTACATGTTGCTTGCGATCATCCTGTATTTCAACAAGGAAAATCTTATCAAGAAACCCATTGCCAATTCACTCATCAGCAAATTGCTAAAAGATCCTAAGGATGAAAATTGAAAATTACAAGGATCTAAAAGCTGAAATTTCAAGGCTGGAAGAAAAGAAGAAGATTCAGGAAGAACTCCTTCTTGAAAAATTACATACTTTGAAAAGCAATCTCAGCCCTCAAAACATTTTTCTTAACAGCCTGAGCTCTATTTCCGGCATTCCTCTCAATAAGGCGGAGTTTCTTAAGAAGGGCATGCTCGTAGCCTTAACTTTTGTTATTCAACGACTCCTCAGGAAATCGGAAATTAAAATTGAAAACGCCATCACTGAATTCATTAGCGAAGCAGGCCGTAAGATCAAAGATTTTTTCAATCGCAACAAGGAGGAAAAAGAGGATGAAAATGACTCATTTGCAGGTACAAAGGAAGAATGAAATCTGTAATAATGGCAAATGCTCTCAAGCCGGAACTTTCAAGTCCGGAACAGATACTCCCTGGCACTCCAATTCTCAGGACTTTTTCGGAGTTCCGCAGGTATTAATGCCCACCAGCGTATAAAGCGGACAGAAAGAAATAAAACTTGTCAGGGCAAATACAATGGCAAGAATGAGTAATATCACCCCGGCAGTACCGGATACGGCTCCGGTTGCATACAGGGCAATGAAAACGATAGCCAGAATAATCCGGATCATCTTATCACTTCGTCCCATGTTCTTTTTCATATTCAATGATTTAAAATACAGGACAAATTAAAACAATTTTACAGATAGACCCATTGACAAATGTCAGTATTATCTGTCTGTTCAATTCCATTATCCTGCGTTTCAGACCGCTTCAATTTGTAAATTTATCGCCGAAAAGAGCGAGAAGAAATTGTGCGCTTTGATATCCCGACCTTCCAATTCGCGGAGCGGGTTCATGAATTTTGAAATTTATTTCGATTTTACCTTAATAAATGAGTGCTTCATCTTTCAGCTGGCTACCCAAGGGTGGCAGATCATTCTTTGAAGAGGTGGGAAACACTTCCCGGTTCGCGGTAAGATTCTGGAGAGAGATCTGGTTTCCACCCTATGAATTAAAAGAAGTGGTCCGGCAATCCTATGAGATCGGCTACCGGTCTTTACCCTTGGTAGGCATAACTTCCTTTATCATAGGACTTGTGCTCACCCTGCAGTCAAGACCGACACTGGCAGAGTTTGGGGCCGAATCCTGGCTACCGGCAATGGTCGGAATTTCAATACTCCGCGAGATAGGACCTGTTATCACCGCTTTGATCTGTGCAGGCAAAATCGGCTCCAGTATTGGCGCTGAATTGGGTTCCATGAAGGTAACCGAACAGATCGACGCAATGGAAGTATCCGGTACGAATCCATTCAAGTTCATTGTTGTCAGCAGGGTCATTGCTACAACTCTCATGATTCCCTTACTGGTCATCATAGGCGATGCCATCGCTCTGTATGGCTCGTACCTGGCCGTGAACGTAAATGACAAAGTGAGTATGACTCTCTACTTCAACCAGGTTTTTGAATCGGTTGAATTCAGTGATGTCATTCCGGCAACCATTAAATCCTTCTTCTTCGGATTTTGCATCGGTTTGATCGGAACCTTTAAAGGATATCACTCTCAGAAAGGAACCGAAGGCGTTGGGCGTTCAGCTAATTCAGCCGTAGTCATCAGTTCCCTGCTCATTTTCATTATTGATCTGATTGCAGTGCAAATAACCGGTTTCTTCGGCTACATATGATGAATTCCATAAACGAAAGGATGCAAAAGGATGTTAGTGCAAAGCACCTGACCGGTGATCATAATCTGATGATCTCCATACAGGATCTGCATAAATCTTTTGGTGATAACCATGTTCTGCGGGGATTTAATCTGTTGCTTAAAAAAGGTGAGAACATAGTCATATTGGGAAAATCCGGAAGCGGTAAATCCATATTGATCAAGTGCATTGTGGGACTGATCCGATATGATGCAGGTTCACTCAAAGTACTGGGTCATGAAATCAAAGATCTTTCACATGCTCAACTGGATGAATTAAGAATACGCATTGGGTTTGTTTTTCAGAGCAGCGCATTGTATGACAGCATGACTGTTCGTAAAAATCTCGAGTTTCCTTTGAGAAGACATAAATTAAAATTATCTTCAAAGGAAATGCTTGAGATCGTTAAGGATACACTTCAGAATGTAGGTCTGCTGCATACCCTGAACCTCATGCCGGCCGAGCTATCCGGAGGAATGCGAAAAAGGATAGGTCTTGCCCGTGCACTGGTACTGAATCCTGATATTATTCTTTATGACGAGCCCACTACCGGTCTTGATCCCATTACAGCCAGAGAAATCACCAATCTCATGTTGAAGACACAGGAAAAGTACAATACCTCATCCATCATCATTTCTCATGACATGCATTGCGCTAAACTCACTTCCAACAGAATGGCCCTTCTGTCGGATGGGATTAATTATGCGGAAGGTACCTTTGAGGAAATGGAGAGAAGTAAAGACTCAATCATACATTCATTTTTTATCTGATGGCATCGGAAACAGTAAACAGGATCAGACTCGGAATATTTGTTACGGCAGGAACCATTCTGCTCGTGACCGGACTGTATTTTCTCGGAAACAAAAAAAACATGTTTTCAAAAAGTATTTATGTACACACGTATTTTGAAAATATAAGCGGATTAAGACCCGGGAACAATGTGCGGTTTTCGGGCATAGACATAGGAACCGTTGATGAGATCGAGATCAAAAGTCCGCAAAAGATCCTGGTAAGCATGCTTATCGACGCCAAGGTCAGCGATTACATCAGGGTCAATTCAATCGCTATGCTTGGCACTGACGGACTAATGGGTAATCGCCTGGTTAATATTGAGCCGGGAGCCGACGGTATGCGGAATATTGTGGATGGCGATACCATACCCAGCAGGGAAATTATCGACACCGATGAAATGATGATGGTGCTTGACAAAACGAACCGAAATATCTCCAGGATCTCGGAAGACCTTGTTAAAGTAAGCGGGAATATCAGTAGCAGTAAGAGCACACTCTATTCCATACTCCTCGATACCAGTCTTGCCACTGAACTCCATACCACCCTTTCAAACATCTCTGTGATAAGTCAGAATTTAAAATCGTTCAGCAGCGATCTTTCCGATTTGTCGAAAAATGTAAAAGAAGGTAAAGGAGTATTGGGCAGTATTACGGAAGACAGCAGTGAAACACATCGTCAGCTGCAGCATTCCATCAGAAACATTCTTGAGATAAGCGATAACCTGAATTCTTTCAGTTCTAAACTGAACAATACAATGGACTCAATACAACGATCGCGCGGAAGCCTCTCCATTCTTCTTTATGATACAACAGTTGCAGGAGAATTCAAATCATCAATGAGCAACATCGACTCAGTGGCAGGAGAACTGCCGGAATACATGAATGCATTAAAAAACAATTTTCTTTTCAGAAAATATTTCAGGAAACAGGAAAAAAAGAAATAGAAAATTAGGGATATTTGCAGGCTTTATCTTCGTAATTACAATGTCAAATTCACATAACATGAGCTTTGTTTCATCAGGTTTATTCTGGGGAGTGATAATTATTCTCATCGGACTCTCCATCATATTAAAGGAGGTATTCCATATTCACTTTCCGTTCCTGAGAGTGCTTTTCGGTGTATTGTTAATTTACTGGGGAATAAAAGTCATCGCAGGTAATTCCTGGAAGAGCAATAAAGTAAATACGACAGTCTTTTCTACAGGGGGTAAACATTTTAGCCGTCAGGAAAAAGAGTACAATGTCGTTTTCGGGAAAGGTAGTATAGATCTCTTCAAAGCCGATGCGCCTGCTGAAAACACCAAACTTGAAATGAATGTAGTATTCGGCAGCGCTGAATTGATCCTGAATGACAGTATTCCGGCCATGGTTCAGATGAATTCCGTTTTCGGAAACGTACGGTCAGCTGACCGGCAAACAGGGGGTTTCGGTTCCGGGGTATTCAGCACTTCGGCTTATAGTCAGGATAAACCTCATTACCTGATCGAAGCCAATGCTGTTTTTGGAAATATTAATATCGAGAGTAAAAAATGGTGATCATCACGTTCCTTGGCTCCGGCTCATTCCATCGTCAGCATTTTTAATATCCTCAGGCCGGGTTCCACCACGCTGACATTGGAATTCGACAGGATCACCACTCCACATTTTCTGGTCTCTTCAAAACCTATAAAGGCTGAATGCGCTTCCGTACTACCGCCCTGATAAACCGCTTTCAATCCGTTTACACCAAGGGAACGCAATTTCCAGCCCATCGCGATTTCTGAATCTGAATTTTCAGAAGATTCCAGAAGGATTCGGGGATTATGGGTATAATCAAGAACATCTTTCAACACGCCAGGGGCCGTACCGGTATTAGCCGACAGAAATCGCATCATGTCAGTAATGGGTGCATGCAGCGCACCGGCCGGTGCAAACATATCATAGTAACGTAGTTGCATTATATTTCCCTGTGCATCATAACCGGCTGATACAAGCTGTTCTTTGTCGGCATAACTGAAACCGGTGGAATTCATCCCCAGCCGGTCAAGAATCCTTGACTTCAAAAGTGAATCAAAAGTAGTACGAGAATGAAGTGAAAGTACATGTCCTAAAACAGCGAGTCCAAGGTCGGAATGAACATAATTATAACTTATGGGTTCCGTCAGATGGTAGGAATCAAGAAATTCGTATAGATCCTCACGGCTGTAATTACGATAGATTGAATTCCCGGCTTTTCCACTGCCAATAGTATAAGGACGATCGGGCAGACCAGATGTATGAGTGGCCAGATAACAGAGCAGCACAGGTTGTGGCCGGCTGTTCGTATCAGGTTTACAGATATATGGTGTAAATTTTACTGTGGGATCATCGCTCATACCATAAGAAGCCGCTGAATTCTTTACAGGCTTGCAGACAATGTTTTGAAAGACCGGTGAATGAACATCAAATGGAAGATATTTTTGCAGAGGTGAATCATACTCTATTAATCCGGTCAAGCTCATCTCCGCAAAAAGTATAGAAGTAAATGTCCCGGATACAGGCCCTAACTCGAACAGAGTATTCGTATCCGCTTCCTCCGTAGTTCCGGGCTTAGAGATGCCATAATACCTCATTATTTCTTCACCAGGCTGAACTATCCCGACATAAAATCCGATTCCACTTGTCTTATCAAGATGAATGCGGGCCAGACTGTCCAGAGAGCTTGAAATACTCCTGACCTGAGCCGGAGAGAGAAAGGAAAAGAAAAAGGATCCTACCAGCGTGATAAAAAATATTCTACTCTTGAGAATGTCACTGAGGTTTTTCATCCGGATTGTTTTAAGGTGGAATTATCCGACAGGATATCTTCCACTCTGCTGATCAACATCCCTTCCCGCTTATTCACGCCCTTAAAAGCGCTTCCGGTCTTCCTGATCAGTCTCAGCGCTATACTCTGTGAAAGCGGACTTATATGCATTCTGTTCTTTTCCAGGAAATCGAAAAATCCGCTAAGGCATTTGTTTACAGGCTTATTCGTCTTTCCTGAATTATAAAAACACAATTTGGTAAGTAACAGATCTTTGATCTCAGGGTGGTTCTCGAATCCCGGATGCTCTTTCAGTATGGAAACGATCTCCTGCATAATCACATCCTCTTCTTTTCCGTAAAGAATACCATCTGACTTTGACAGGGCATAGAGGAAATCTCCAAGCTTCTCATAAAATTGCCGTATGATCATAGGCATATATTTTTCACCTGTCAGCCGGCCGCCCTGAAAGCGATCAGAGGAATGTGACTGTGGTAAGCCATTTTCCGGGTGACTGAACGTTGAAATATTTTCTGAATAAATGATCTCTTTCTCATAGTCATCGCTACAAGATCAGCCTGTATCTCTTCCAGGTACAGATTCAGGCCCTGGTACACGTCACGGCTCTCCAGTAATTTGAATTGCACATTTTTATAGCGGCTGTCTTCCTTTATTCTCTCTTTGAATCTTTCTATGGCATCATACTCGATGGCCCTTTCAAATTCGCCGGAAGAAATATGCAGCAGGATGAGTTCGGCCCCGAAAGGACGGGCAAATTCAAGTACCTGCTCCACATAGAGAAAATCGCCTTCGGTGTAGTTGGTCGCAAAGACGATCTTCTTATAAGGTTTAAAAGCGGCAGAAGCGGGTACTGCCATTACAGGACAGGGGGCGTGTTTCATTACTTCAGCGGTGATTGTACCTACCAATGCTTCTCTTAAGCCGGAAGCACCCTGCGTACCCATGATAATCATATCTGCTTTATGCGATGCAGCTGCGGCCACAATTTCTTCTTCAGGATAACCGGATTGAATATCAGTGGAAAATTCTGTTTCCGGAAACTCCTGTTTCAGCTGCGAAAGTAGCTTATGTAAAGCATCTTCAGAAGCTTTTCGCAACTCTGAATCCTGAGGAACGACAATAGGAATGTCTGTTCCGTAAACCGGAATAACATAACTATGGAATAAAACCACTCTGGCATTTATTTTCCTGTTCAGTGAAAGCGCGTAGCGGACCGCATGCGCGGCATTATCAGAAAAATCGGTTGGGAGTAAATATGTTTTCATGGTTGAGAGAGATTTATTCAGTATTGAGTTGATGAGAAAATCAATTCCTGCCCGATAAAATTACAAATCTGATCTTACAGAACAAGATAACCGGTCAATACCTGTTAATCATGGCAATCCGGCTATGTTCCTTCAGGGCGCCTTCCGACACAAAAACCACATCTCCTTTATTATTCAATACCATCTCGATGATATCATCCACCGCATCCTCTATTCTGTTAATCACTACCGACGGGTCCTTGTCAACTATCAGTGTATAACCGTCCTCCCCAAGTCTGGCCATTTCACGATACTCTTTTTCCACCAGCAGCAACCTGCCTCTTGCTTCCGCAGCTGCTCTCCACACCTGTGAAATTCCGGACGATACCTGGTTCTTGTTTACAGCAAGCGCCAACTCTTCCAGCGCAGATGCCTCTTCCTTCATCATTAATTTCTGAAGCGATGGCGCGATACGTTGCAGCAACCTGGATTTAGTAGCATGTTCGAAATTCCCTTCAATATAATCGATGACCGAAGCGGAAACTTTTGCCGTTTTTTTAAAATGGCCCAACACTTTACTGTCGCCCATCAAAATCACCGGCACCTCAGGACCTTTCATTTCCTTTTGAATTACCGAATCGATATAATGTATGAAACGATTGACGTTTCCTTCATCATATGCTTTGGTGTCAAGGTAATCCCAACCCGGAAAACTATGTTCTGTTTTTATGTCATGGAGATTTTCCGGCATTCCATCCATTGAGAAATGAACCAGCGAAGAACCATAACCCATAAAGGTCTTCACTTCATTTTTTGAAACCACAACAAGCAGGTAACTGCGGTTTAGAAGGGCAGCGTATATCAAATCGCGTACTTCAAAAGAATCATCTATGATAAGTTTCTCCTCCGCCCGGAAAGGCAAGTGAAACACTTTCTCCACTCTATCGGAAACAAAGATGGCAATTCCCTGGTTGGTTGAGGTCATGTCGATGCCATTGATGACATGATGCAGGCGGTTGATCAGCGTAGATGTCTTTTGCTTACTGTATTTTTCCGAAAGTCTGTTTTCCACCTTTCTTGCCGCCTGCGCAAGCCGTTCCCTGAAATGGCTGAATCCCGATTCCGGAACATGTACAGGCAGGATGATCGAAATGGCTGGAAACTCTTTTACCCCTACAAGGCTCCTTGTTTGTTGACTTGAAGACATGGTTCGTTGGTTTTTACAAAATGGTCAATTACAATAACGAAACAAAAATACTCCGGTTATGACTCCCGGTTCATGACCCCTATCAAGGGTTTTACTGATAATTATCAGCAAGCAGCAACATAGTAGCAGCCGACAATTCACGATCCAGGCTTTCATGATGCCCATAGAACTCAAGAAACCATGTTCAATGATCAACTATATGAAATGATTCCGTGCCCTTTAAATTAAGAAATAAAATAAAAAAAGCAGGAAAAAGAATTCCTGCTTTCAGATTACTTTACAATGACCCGTTTACTCTTTCGGTGCAAGCTGCTCTTGCCTTAGTCTTAGGATCTCTTCAAAATTACTGTTCAATTTAGTGAAGTTTTCCATGATCTCCGGCTCAGATTTACTTGTGAGTACAAGCCCCTGAAATTGTTCGCACTGATCAGTGAAATTACCAATGAGTGTCCGGAACTCGGTATTATCATTCGCCTCTGGCAGTTCTGATTTTGCCATAAGGATGGAAAGTCTTGTCAGGTCTTCCGCGCCTTTCTTGACAGGAACAAAATTACCATCCTGTGCTGCAGCGAAGGTTTCGTTCAACAGTGCCTTGAATGATTCCATTTCTGTCCAGGTAGCAGCTTCTGTGCCTGCTGATGTCTGGCCTTGGGCAACAGCAGGGCCGTGGCAAACAAACATAATGAGCAGTGCTGCCAATACTGAGATATAAGTCTTTTTCATGTTGGTATTGATTTGAGTATGCAATTTCGCAATTTTTTTAGAAATATCCATCATAAAAACCTCGAAAAACCTTGCGATTTTAACCGCTTTGGGTCAAATGACCCGGCGGGCCTTTGTTTTAAACAGTTTTATCAGGCCTGAGTCTGTAATACCCTTTGAAATTTCCGTTCCGGGTTTCGTTTAGATTCTTTGAAAATCAGGAATTGCAGACCCAGGTGTACAAATCAAACAGGGCTGCCGTCCCTCCTACATGATTATGTAGGAATCCAGCCTGAAGCAAAGCCAATAAAACCTGATTTCAGAGGAAGGATTATCTTAAATTTGCTAAAAGTATTGAAACATGAGATCCTGCAGGAAATGGCGAACTTCGTCAGCAAAGACTAAGGCAGGAAGACAAAATTTGCCTTGTTTCCTTTCTGTTTTGGCCGTCTTTTTCTTTGGCTTCGCCTTTTCGCAGCCCTATAAGATGGTGAAAATCTCCCTGGCGGAAGGGCTTTCCCAAAGCATGGTCCAGTCGCTTTCTCAGGATCCGCAGGGCTTTATCTGGGCAGGGACGCAGGACGGATTGAACAGGTACGACGGACTTGGTTTCCAGACATATTATCATAAACCTTTTGATACCACTTCACTCTCTTCGGGGAATGTCAGATCAACACTGCACGATTCCAGGGGCAGGTTCTGGATTGGTACCGACAATTACGGATTGAATTTGTACCGGCCTGACCATGATAATTTCAGGACTTTCAAACATGATCCCAAAAACAAGTCAGGCATTCTCAACAATACAATCCATGTAATCTATGAAGGGCCAGGTGGCACGATCTGGCTTGGAACCGGAAACGGATTACAACGGATTATTGTAACTGAATCCGGCAATTCAGACCCCCTCATTGAATTTGAGACTGTATTCCGCGATACCAGCACCGCCACCCTTCTTGCCATCACAACGATATATGAAAGCAAAGAAGGAGATCTATGGATTGGAACTTCCAGAGGATTACTGAAGCTGTCTTTCAGGGGGAATGATAAATTCCTTCCGGAAGGCGGTAACATTTTCACCCGCGAACATGGACTCTATACTGATCAGGTCCTGGCTTTTCAGCATGATCCTTATGGAAATTACTGGGTTGGTACTTACAAGGGAATATGTGTAATCAACGGCAAGGATAACAGCATTGTTAAAATTCCTGTTCCTGAAAAAGGTCCCGCTGACGGGATGAAAGAGTTTTATGATTTCACTTTCAGTTCAGACGGTACGCTCTGGATCGCCGGCGGGCAGGGATTATATACCATCAGCGCAAATAAAGTAAAGAACGTATTCAAGGCAGCGCCAACACCGGAGTTATTCAGTACCGGGAAAAAAAATGAGGAAACCGGCGGCGTGATGTGTGTGCGGGAAGACAATATCAGCAAAGGGATCATATGGGTGGGCTCACATGCGCAGGGACTTATAAAACTGGTGTCTGTAAAAAATAAAAATTTTTATACCAACCACCTTGACAATGTCATGTCATCGGCATTTGTCTTCAGCATACTGAAAGACAAGGAGAATAATTACTGGATCGGAACAACAGAAGGACTGATACGTTTTGATAAAACGAAAGACGACTACGACTTGTACCGTTGCTGCGAGGGAAAGAAAAATGAACTGGCAAGCAATTATATCATGCACCTTTCACTCGACCGCAACAATCAGTTATGGGCCGGGACCCAGAAAGGACTCTATAAAGTAAACGACAGAAATTCCGGTACTCCTCAATTTGAAAGGATTACGGTAAATCCTGATTTCCCTGATGTATCCGTAAGGGATATCAGCTATGATAAAAACGGAGATATGCTGATCGTGCTTCCCGGCCGATTGTATCATTTTTCGCTGAAGTCACAGAAGTCAAGAGAAATTGTAAACGCTTTCAGCGAAGGCCGCAGGCTACCTTTTGGGTTCAATTACATGTGCAGCATTATTGACAGGGATCAGAATATCTGGCTGGGAAGCAGCATGGGCTTATTTATGTTTCCCAACAATCCCGTTGACAGCACTTATGATTTTTCCAGGCCCCTTATTTATAAACATGATCCGCTAGATACCAACAGCCTTCGTTCGCATACGGTCAACGATCTGCTGGAAGACAAGAAAGGAAATATCTGGATTTGCACTCCCAATGGTTTTATCCGCGCAAACTACAAGGATCAGAAAACAACTTTCAGAAATTTCTCCACCAGGGACGGACTAAAAAATAATGCCGTTTATGGTGTACTTGAAAATCCTGATGATGGCACGCTTTGGATGAGTACGAACGGTGGTCTGACCAATTTCGATCCGGAAAATCTGAGCTTCCGGAATTTTGATATTCATGACGGGCTGCAAAGCAATGAGTTCAACGGTGGCGCTTTCTTCAGGGCAGCCGATAATGAATTTCTTTTTGGTGGCATTGCCGGTTATACTTCATTCTATCCGGCTGAGATCAGAATTGACAGCGTTGTTCCCAGGGTATATATCACCTCCTTTTCAATGCCGGGCGAACAAAAGAATCTGCTTTCCTTTGCGGATGAAAAGAAGATCAGCCTGAAACATGATCAGAATAATTTTTCGATCAGGTTCATTGCCTTGCAGTATACCAATCCGGTCAAGAACAAATTTCAATACAGACTTGAGGGATTTGACAAAGAATGGAACGAGAGCAGTACGGGCAATCAGATAAACTATTCCCAGCTGCCTCCCGGTGAATATATATTCGAAGTGAAAGGTTCCAACCAGGATGGAGTGTTCAATGAACAGGCAGACCGTCTGGCCATCATCATCCAGCCTCCATTCTGGAAAACCGCCTGGTTTTATCTTTTCCTTGCGCTTTTTATTGGTCTCGTCGCCTGGTTACTTCATGCTTATCTGCTTAAGTTACGGCTGAAACAGGTTGAAGAAATCGAAGCAATCCGCAAGGAAACAGCTGCCGATTTTCATGATGAACTGGGACACAAACTGACAACCATTTCATGGTTCGGAGAAATTCTGAAGAAAAAGATTGGTCCTGAGCAAAAGGAGCTGCGTGAACACCTGGAAAAGATCATTGACACAGCCGGCAGCCTTTATCATACCATGCGAGATATGGTTTGGGCCATGGATCCCGGAAAAGATTCGGTGAAAGACCTGTACAGGCAGATGAAAGAATTCGGCGAGTCGCTTTTCGATCAGACCGGAGTCAGTTTCCAGGCGGAAGAACTCAACGGTGAATTCAACGGTATCAGTATACCCCTTTCTCAAAAGAGGCATGTACTCCTTATCTTTAAGGAGGCGATGCATAACAGTTTCAGGCATTCCGAAAGCGACCGGGTAAAACTAAACCTGTTCAGAGAAAACAATCATATCACCATTAAGCTTGAAGACAATGGAAAAGGATTTCAGGCGGATTGGAATAAGTCGGGCAATGGTCTGAACAATGTTAAAAAGCGGAGTGATGTAATTGGAGCAAAAATAAAACTTGATTCCGGCATGAATGGCACTGTTCTGGAACTTGAAATTCCTTTAAAAAATCTATCCTGATATGATCACAATCGCACTGGTCGATGACAATAATGATCTGCGTGAAGGCTTGCAGATCGCCATTAAAGAACATCCGGCAGAATTCAGTTGTGTGGGAGCATTCTCCAATGCGGAAGAGGCCTTGCAGAAAATTCCTGAACTTGATCCTCAGGTAGTACTGATGGATATTAAACTACCCGGAATCTCAGGGATCGAATGTGTACGCAAGCTGAAAGGCATTTTACCCTCACTCGATGTGATCATGCTCACTGTTTTTGCGGAAGATAAAACCGTATTTGACTCACTCTGCGCCGGCGCCTGTGGTTATATTACCAAGAATGCCTCACCAGATGAGATTCTGGATGCGGTGAGAGAAGTCAGAATGGGAGGAGCTCCCATGAGTCCACGGATTGCCCGAATGGTAGTCAGGTCATTCAACAACTTTATTAACTCTGTTCTGACAGAACGCGAACAGGAAGTATTGCAATTTATGAGTCTCGGTAACAGTTATAAGATGACTGCCGACCAGATGAATATTTCTCACGATACCGTTCGTTTTCACATCAAGAACATATACAAAAAACTGGAAGTACACTCGCTTCAGGAAGCTTTCGCGAAAGTGAAGAAGTCATTTTAATCAGTTGCACAGGTAAAGAAGAACTATGCAGATAGCCAGTTCAAGAACGTCTGTTGAATTAATAATCCGGCTTTGCGGTTCGTATCAACCATAATGAATACTTACTCTTTACTGACAATCCGGCCTTCATATTTCATTGGACAGGTCTTATATTTGCTTAAATATTAAGATAGAATGGAAATAAAACATTACCTAAGACTGCTTTTCCTGTGTCTTTGCTTCTCAATCAATATGCACACAAAAGCACAAAATTGCCAGTGGGCAAATCAGATTGGACTTATAAACAGCAATACAAAACTGAATGCCATTTGTAAATATAGCGGTGACAATATAATTATAGCCGGCTCATTCACCTCTCCAACCCTAACATTTAACTCGCATACACTTACCAATTCAGGTCAGGAAGATGCCTTCTTCGTTGTCATGGACAAGAACGGGAATTATTTATGGGCAAATAAAATCGGCGGTCTTGAATCGGATAACATTTCGAATATCGTATCCGACAGTATGGGTAACATTTATGTTGCCGGAACCTATTATAGCTTATCACTGACCATCGGTAGTTCTGTATTAATTAACTCAGGTGAATCAGATGGTTTTCTTGTTAAATTCAATTCTAACAATACTGTTGAATGGGCACGAAATATTGGAACAAATCTGGCTGACGTAATTTCCGGGTTAGGTGTGGATAGCTCAGGAAATGTTTATGTAAGCGGTCACTCTTCTCTACATCCAATTTACAATGTTTTTGTAAAAAAGTATGACAACAACAATAATCTCTTGTGGGAAGTATCCGGAACCACGGATAGTGTCGGTTTCAATTCCATGACTTCCACATCATTAACTTTGGATGACAACCAAAATGTTTATCTCTCCGGATCCTTTTATGGTTACGCTACATTCAGCAATACACACACTATTGGATATGGAACACAAAGTGGCTTTATTGTAAAATACAATTCAGCCGGTCTCTACATGTCGGGTATCGCTGACACCAGTCTTACCCAGGTAAACGATATAACATCTCTCAACAATGAACTATTTACCTGCGGTGAAAAAATGACATGGAGGATGGGCTGGGGCTGGCCACTTCAATCTTCTAAAATATATGTAACCAAGCTTGACAGTGCTTTAAATAAAATCTGGCAAAAGGAAAACGGAGGAGTCTCGAGTTCCATATACGATGAAAACTATGATCTTGCCAGAGCTATCACAGTTGATGCATTTGGCAATTCTTATGTTGCAGGATTTTCTTTCAGCGATACACTTCATTTTGCCAACACAACACTCCTGAATGAATACTACATAAGTTATTATTACCCCCAGGCATTTGTTCTTAAGTATGGACCAACAGGAGATGAGTTATGGGGAAATTTTTTCGGAGGACACTTACTTGACGAGGCAACTATTGTTATGGCCGCATCAAATGAAAATTTCTATTATGGAGGTATGTTTGAATCGGACACTATAACCTTCGATAGTCATGTATTGGAAAATAGCGGGGAAGTGGACAGTATTTATGTTCACATAAGCCCAATTCGCTTTGGAAAAAAACAAGTAAGCTTTATAAGTTATTTTGAAAATGATTCTACAATCAATATAGATGAACTGAACAAATCAATGAAAATTTCTCTTTTCCCAAATCCGGCAAACGATTTTTTCTTCATAAAGTTTCTGACTAAACCTGTATCAGGAACCAAGGTATCTATTTATTCAATTGATGGACGATTGATCAGATCCGATTATCACAATTCACCATTTGAAATACTGAAAGTTGACGCAAATGAAATTGCATCCGGGATCTACTTTGTTGTTGTTGACTCAAAAAACAACAGAGCTATACATAAATTAATCAGGGAATGAAAAATAGGATTAACCACTTAGTTCCATAATCCTTATCAATTGTGCTCTGAATTTTTTGTGAGCAAATTTTTAGAGGCAAAATGGAATTTTATTTATATACAATTCGAAGCATGAATTTGATTAATTGCGGCGGGAAGCGCCTGCTCGTGCGGCAGGCAGAATCCCTGCCCGTTGCAGGCGGGAATTTGGCTTGATTTTTTTGCATACTTTTTTGATCAAGCAAAAAAGTATGAAGAAGTACGTAAACTACATTGTGCATAATTACAAGCATTCTGGATGTAAATGACTAATCCTATGAAAAATTCACTGCTCATTGTTTTCATATTACTGAGCCTGTGTTTAAATGCGCAAATCAGAATAAATGAAATTCTTGCCCTTAACAGTTCCGTTTTAAGCGATCCTGATTTTGGAGAATTTTCGGATTTTATTGAGTTACACAATACAGCCGCATACGCTATCAATCTCCAAAACTATTCTATTACTGATGATCCTGATATAAAGAGAAAATGGATACTGCCATCCCAGGTCTTGTCAGCAGATCAATATCTGATTATATGGACGGACGGGGAATCCAAATATCCCGGAGAACGCGCGTACAGTAAATACAAAAATGATACAATTACCATAAACTCTTTACATGCTAACTTTAAGGTCAGCAGTCTGGGCGAAACAATTTATCTATATAACAATCATGAAGAACTTGAGGATAGTCTGAAATTAGATGTACAGGAATATGATATTTCAATTGGAAGAAATAATCAAAATTCCCAGGGATGGTATTATTACAGTGAACCTACGCCCGGTAAAATTAATTCATCTTTCGGTTCAACGTCCCTGAATTATGCATCCGAACCGATATTCTCAATTTCTGAGGGTTTTTACCCTTCTGCTCAACAATTGCAAATCAGTTCTTCGGAACCCAATTCTCTCATACGGTTTACCATTGATGGAACAACACCGGTTGAAAGTTCTCCTGTATTTACCGGAAGCCTTAACATTGCACGTAATTATGTTATCAAAGCTCGTGCGTACCAACCGGGAAAATTACCGGGTAAGGTCATTACTAAATCCTATTTCATAAATGAAAACATCGACCTTCCTGTTATTTCAATTTCCACAGACATTTCAAACTTCTATGACTTTGAATACGGCATACTGCAAAATGCAATGAAGGGTAGAGAAGTTCCGGCTTATGTTGAATATTTTGATCTGAATAAACAAAGAAAATTTAATGTAAATGCCGGTGCGAAACTATTCGGATCAAGCATTTTCAATTTACCTCAAAGACCAATTTCTCTCGAAGTAAAATCAAAATACGGCGATGATAAAATAAACTATAAATTATTTAATGACAGAGAATCCGTCGTTTATTATTCCTTTCTCTTAAGAAATGGCGGTAACGATTATAATCTTTCCTATTTCCGTGAGGGCTTATCCACCTCTCTGATAAAAAATAAAATAGACGTGGATTATCAGGAATATCAGCCTTGTGTTGTTTTTATCAATGGACAGTACAACGGCATTTATGAAATAAGAGAAAGGCTGGATGAAAACTATATTTCAAACAATCACTACACCAATAATGCCAACCTTGATCTTCTCGAAGACAGTATAAGCGTCGTCTCAGGCAGTAGAAACCATTATAATAATCTGATTTACTTTATTGAAAACAATGACCTGAGTGTGGACGATAATTACCATTACGTTTCTGAACAAATCGACATTCATGAATTTACCAATTACATAATTCATAAAATATTTATCGGCTACTGGATTGTTGATTATAATAATAAGTATTGGAGAAACAATGATACTGAAAGCAAGTGGCGCTGGATTACAAACGACAATGAACATGCATTTGGAAAATTAGGCGGAGACGATTACATGGACAACACGTTGAGTAAAGTTTCAGGAATTACCGGAAACCTGCCTGATTGGTCAACTTTTTTATTCAGAAACCTGCTGGAAAATGAGGGGTTCAAAAATGATTTTATACAACGTACATCCACTTTTTTGAATACAGTATTTAATCCCGCTGTTACTTTGCCCATTGCAGACAGTTTAAAAGCACTTCTAAGTCTTCAAATGCCAAGGCACATTAAT
Source organism: uncultured Flavobacteriales bacterium (assembly GCA_964544885.1). Classification (GTDB taxonomy): domain Bacteria; phylum Bacteroidota; class Bacteroidia; order AKYH767-A; family 2013-40CM-41-45; genus QQVM01. The sequence goes on along the minus strand of CAZJDX010000004.1, from coordinate 155,824 downwards.
AAATGGGGTACGCCTCTGTCGCTGTCATCCTGGCATTCCAACATTGATTTTATCAAAACTTTTTTACAATATCGCGGAGAACATCTTCGTCAACATATTACTACTCAATTCGGAATTCAGGATAGTGCACATGTTGAAATAAATATTTCCGGCGGGGGAAATGTATCTTTGTGTGGCGTATTATTAAAAGACTCAATATATTCTGGCCAATATTTTAAAAACATTCCAATAAAATTAAAAGCCTTTCCCAAACCGGGCTATAAATTTATTGAATGGCAAGGATCAGGAAACACATCTCCGGAAATGGTCTTTATTCCGGTAAGCGACACAAGCATTACGGCAGTCTTTGCTCCTGACCCAATCAGTATAATACCTCCACTGATTCAAAATGATACCATACTCAGTGTGGCTTATTCACCCTGGTATGGATTAGAGGATGTAATTATTAAACCTGGCGCAAAACTCATAGTTGAACCTGGTGTTGAAATATTTATTTGCGAGAATAAATCTATTTATGTTGAAGGTGGATTAAAAATACATGGCACGCCGGACAGTTTGATAAGTATCCGTGCCGACACAATTTATTCATCTAAAAATGATAAAGCAAGTATCCGGTGGGGCAGTATCATTGCTGATAATCCAGGCGACTCGATTCTTATACAATATGTAAATATTCGTAATGGAAGTTACGGTAATGACCCGATAAAATATTTTTCGACCATTTCCGCTTACAATGCAAACATACGATTTGAACACTCGGATATTTCAGATGGCGGGCCGCCATTTTATGCAGAGGGTGGTAATGTATATATTGGGAACTCTGCCTTTCACACCCTCAATCCTTGCAATGGATTCATCAGTTTAAACAATATTAATAACCCAATCGTTGAAGATTGCTCTTTCAATGGCAATAAAGCTACGGATACTGATGCATTGGACTTAAAGGGAGTTACTAATGCTGTGGTTAAGAACAATTATATCCATGATTTCTCAGGCACGAACTGCGATGGAATTGATTTTGGAATAAATTCCGTCAACAATATTGTTGAAAATAACATAATTTATAACTGTACAGATAAAGGTATCTCTATTGGCTCACAGTCAAATGCAACGATCTACCGCAACCTGATATACGACTGTGGTTTAGGAATCGGAGTTAAAGACAGTTCATCAGTTGCCTATCTGAACCAAAATACTTTCTACAGAAACCACCATTCCATTGCATGTTATGAAAAGAGTACACTTAGGGGCGGGGGAAAAGCTTTTATTCAAAACTCCATTTTGGCGGGGTCAATCTATGAAACTGTTTCGATTGACGATAAATCAGAAGTAGAAATCAGCTATTCTCTTTCAGATAAAGAATTGCTTACAGGCAATCATAATATTTTTGCTGACCCTCAGTTTATTCATGCAACAACAGGTAATCTGCAGCTTAAAAACACCTCACCCTGTATTGATTCGGGAAACCCACTGTCACCACCTGACCCTGACAGCTCTGCTGCTGATATAGGCGCCTATTATACTCATCATGGCAATTATGGGTTAACTGTACATATAAATGAAATAAACTACCATTCCGCTGACAATTACAATACGGGTGATTGGGTAGAAATATTTAACAGAACCAGCCAGGCGGTTGATGTAAGCGGATGGAGATTAAGTACTGTAAAAAATAACTTTTCACTAAAGCAAAATACAGTTATTCTGCCGGGTGACTATCTGGTGATTTGCGAGGACACGCTTTTATTTAAATCCTACCATCCTGCTGTAAATAATATATGCGGAAACTTATTTTATGAATTGGATAATAAATCCGATAAGATTTCACTATACGATCATAACGGCAACCTGATCCATAGCATCAGATATTCCGATTCCAGGCCATGGCCGGCATTGGCTGATGGCAGAGGGGCAACCCTGGAACTGAATGAATCAAAAGAAGGAAATCTCGTTCAGGATTGGCACGAAAGTTTTTTACTCATGGGCTCTTCCGGAGCTGCTAACACTCTTCCACCTGATTTCAGTGGTCTATTTATAAATGAAGTAATGGCTTCTAACACCGGAATCATAGCAGACGATTTCAATGAATATGATGACTGGTTTGAAATTTTTAACAGCAGCGGCAGTCCGATCAATCTCGGCGGACTTTATTTAACGGATCAAATATCAAATTACGACAAACATCAATTACCTTTGAATTTCCCGGCATTAACTATTATTCCTGCCGGAGGATATTATATTTTGTGGGCCGACAATCAGATTGAACAAGGCGCCAAGCATGTTGCGTTTAAACTAAATGCTTCCGGCGAATCACTGGGAATTTATCAGAGAAGATTGGATGATTATTTGTTGATTGATAGTTTATCTTTTTCAATACAAAGCAACCGTTCAACCTGGGGAAGGTATCCGGATGGAACTACATCGATATACTATCTCGAGCCGACTCCCACCCTCAGCAATTTATTATTAAGGAAGCAGGAAAATCTCAATTCCAATGTCATTGTTTTTCCAAATCCTGCTAAAAATGAATTTCAGATCCGTACAAAGAGTCATTTGGCCGGTTCTGATTTCACAATCTATAATTTGCTTGGGCAAAAATTATTTACAGGAAAAATAGAACCGGAAATCACTATTGTCAATATAAGCACTTTACTAAAAGGAGTGTATTTTATCTCGGTTCCTCCGGAAAAGCCGGTAAAATTAATTAAGTATTGACCGGCTGTACCTGAGTTTCGCAGCGGGGTTTGATCCATTCAATTGCGACGGGTTCGAAAGAATACGGTACGGTTCCCCATTAAGAATAGATACAAGAAACTTAAAGTGCATTCCCTGCAGGAAGCTTTTGCAAAGGTGAATGTAAGCTCCCCATTTTTTCATCCCGATTTGACTTTAGGGCATTTTTCTTGTTAAGAGGAGAGAATAAAGCAGAATATTTGTCAATTGCCCGTGTAAGACCTGGTCAGTTCTGTTGAAATAATCTCTCACAGTAAATGCGCTTAAATTATGTGATAATCCCATCTTATGCAATCAATTTTGTTAATACTTTTCTTTCAATCGCATAAGATGGGATTTATATTCATTAACTACTATCTTGTTTTGAGAAGAGTTGTCTTATAAATTTTATTTTGATCTGACCAAATGAATACAGTGTATGCACCCGGAGCAAACTGTGAGGTATTAATTTGCTCTGAATGCTCTATGCTTTTGTCGAGAATGAGTTGGCCACTTTCATTGTACAGAATCACTCGAATTTTTTGATTATTTACTGATGAGACTGTAATGTGATCAATACATGGATTTGGATAGACTGTAATACTGCTGTGTTCCATTTCATGCATGCCAACAGAGTTCGAATCCACTACATTTACCGAAGAATAGTTGGTATGACTCCATCTACCTCTGCTATCCCGACTTCGCATAAAAACAGTATGTTGTCCAAATGGCAAATTAAATGGAACATTAATATTCATCAATTCATTGTTGAGGTCGCTTACAATACCTGTAGGTGTATAGGACAGGTTTTGATAAAAACCCGTATCAACATCCCAAAAATATTCAATGGCAACAATAACTCCTGCTGATGTGGAATCATTTATCAGAACCGGATAAAAATTGGTATGGCTCCAATTTCCATCAGTATCCTTTGACCGGACACCAATCGTATGGATACCTGTTGTAAGAGATGCGGGGATAGTCAAGGCCAGATTAGCAATAGTTTGTTGGGGAGTAATACCCAATACCTTTGTTCCGTTTCCAAAACCTGCATCAGTATTTATAAAATACTCAACACTATCAATAATCGGATTAGAAGGCGGACTTAAAACAAGTACGGGAAACATGTTCGTATGACTCCAGCGATTGTTTGAATCCTTGCTGCGAAGTCCAAGCGTATGTACACCCGGACTGATGGTTGCGGGAACAGAGAATACCAGGTTTGCAACATTAAGGGCGGGTGTAATTCCGGGGATATCTGTTGCCAAGCCCATACCGGGATCGCTGTTTATCCAATATTCTGCTTTCACAATATTTTGAGCCGATACGGTACAAGTACAACAACACAGTAGCAGAACGAGCAGATGCACGTTAATTTTTTTCATAATTTTCTGAATTTAAAATTAATTATTACTACGTGTACTGATAGTTCCCTGAATAGTGCCTCCCTGTGGTGCGTTTACAGGAGTCTGTAGCTGATAAATTGTCGGGATTGCAGGAATTCCACTTAATATGTACGGATCACTGCCGCCAAACATACCAAGCATGGCAGTTCCACCGGGAAAACCCTGATAGCACTGCGGACAGTCGCTTATTGCCTTTGGAGTAAATATACTATCAGTCGTTCCTGTAGAGTGATAAATAATATTTGAAGCCACTCCAAAATTGTTATCACCTCCCGTCAACCATGCCGGTTGAGCATAGCTGAAAAGGTTATTATAGATATTTGTGCTTGAATTGGTAGGATTTTGGACAAATGTTCCACCGGTTATAATATTGTTTCGAAAAACGATGTTCCCTTGAATATATATGTCGCGAGCCAACGCATTATTCTCAACAATTCCATGATGGTTCGTTCCGTCAAATTGCATGTACCAACCGACTTGATTATTTGTAAAAATTAAATTTGTAATTGTTCCGGGACTTCCAGCAGGCTGGTCTATTGCACCAGTGATAAAGTTCTTGGTTATGATAATTCGATTGTGTATAATACCAGCTCCATTCTGAAAATTAATGTCTCCATTAATGTAGCATCGGGTAATTGCAATGCTATCGAGATTAAAATTCGATAAAGCCACTCCAGATGAGGCGGTTCCAGAGATATTTAATCCCATAATTGTTGAGCCGCTTGAATTTTGCCCGAAAATCAAATAATCAATAATTGCTGGTGTTTGATTCTGTTGTCTCCCGAGATTTTCACCCAAGAAATATCCGGTACCAATTAATACCAATTTTTTATTTAATGTTACTCCTGGATAACGAGTTCCGGAACTTTCAATTAACAGAGTATCGCCTTGACCAACGTCCGGATCGCCTATGGCCTGACCCAAATTACTAAAGACCTCAAAAGGTGGAGCACCCGTAAATTGATTATATGCAGGTGTGTTATTAACCCGCCAAACCTTTCCATTCACTAATTTAGGAATACCGAAGGCGGCGGCAATAATAAATAATGCGGTGATAATGTTTGTCTTTTTCATGCTTTTTGGTTTTTATGGTTAGTTAATAGGGTAAATAGGTATTTCAATAACCTTAAAATATTTCAAATTGATTAGTGTTCTGTTTTGTCGAGTTCTCATAGTAAGAATGTCTGCATCCCTCAGCCTCACCTTGTCCGCACCATCTTCCAGTTATATCCGCTCCCTTTCATTACAATTTCATTGGGCAGTAATTGCATGGTAACATTATGCCATTTCCCATCGGTAAATATTTGCTGTCCGTGATAGAGGGCGCCATCGAAAGAATCAATACGCAACATGAGATCACCAACTCTGTAATTTGGAGAGTTCGACAAGGTTGCCACTCCCTCCTTTCCATTGATACGAAATGAATATTTATAATCATGGCTGTACCATTCGCCGTTAAAATGGTTGAACGCGGTATTGGATCCCTTAACGTTGCTGTGGGAGCTATAATACTTGTTCGCATCCTCAACATTCATTAGTTCTGTAGCTACTTTTGCATCCGGGTCCAGCTTTTGCGCAATTGCATAGTTGCTGCCATTCCATATCCATATTTCTCGTGAGAAACCGGCAACACCTTTGATTAAATCGGGAAAGCCTTGCTTTCCATTGAGCATAATCCGGACCGCAGGGCCAATCTTCCCCGGGGCGGGTTTGTAATTCCCCGAATGATCCTTCGCGTAGAAAGAATAATTATACGTAGGTAAACCCAGGAGAAGGTTTGTCACGCGCAGGAATATTTCATCGCTTCCGTCACGGTTGAAATCAACCGGATAAACATCGTATTCCGTTTTTGATCTTCCCTTCTTTGTTTTCTCCAGCGTATCCTGAGGAGAAACCTGGGACAGCATGGCAATCATGTTTTTCTCAGCATTTGTAAGATTAGACATCACATTATGGAAGAGCATATTTGCCGGTGGTGACAATTGCTCTGAAACACTTTCCATTCCTGAAGATCCCTGTAGGTCATTTTCCTTATGTACATTGGATGATGCAACATCAGCAACTTCATTATTGACTTTAAACCCACCCTCTTTAACCTCCCCTACAATTTCATAGCTTTTTCCATTCCATCCATAAACCGGAAAAACAAAACCCGGACCCCCGATAGTAATATCGGGATACTGTTTACCCGAACTCTGCTCAAATTCAGGTATGCCTGGCAAGTTTAAAACCGATTGATACGCATTGGCCATCCCTTTCACAAGTAATTCAAACCCTTCACCTGTATTCCCATATAAGTATGAACTGCTTGTTGACAACACAACTTCTTCAATGCCATCCTTGTTGAAATCATAAATAGAAACGGAAGTCCCAATATCAATCGGTTCATCTAAATCGGGATCTATGTACTGAAAGGTAGATCTGTCTTTCGAAAGTGTTCCGGCCGATTTGGCTATTTCATTTTTTTCTGCAATGGAGAGATTCGTTTTTACATCCCTGAAGAGAAACTCAGCCTCCGGGCTTAAGGACTGAGCATCAGCAGCAAGGGAGAGAAATGAGACTATGATGATGCTAAAAATGTATTTCATGTTAATTGGTTTTAAATGTGAATATTAATCGGAAATTCCAAATATATATATTAATTTGTAAGTTCAAGTAATAAGTACAATATTTTTCGGAATCGCCAATTGATTTTTCCCTATTTAATCTCCATACTAATGTAGAGGACAGGAATTCATTCATTTTATTGAATTATCACTCTAAATTTTCCATTTGTCAATGTATGTCCTGAAGAAATAACGTCCCCATTCTCATCAGTGAGATCAAGGTTCGTAAGGTGCATGGTACCTTCCACAATTCCACCAACTACACTATCAATACTGGTAAATTCGAAACTTCCTGTTGTAGCAAGAGAGAAAATATATTGTCTTTCGTCTTCCATAATAAAGCCAAATTCACTTGGATTATACGGATTTGTCTGATTTGGATCAGCTGAAATAGTATACCGATTCCCCATTGGGAAAGTCAGGTCGTAAACGGTGAAACCAACCATTTGAAGCGGATCCATGTTGACAAAGCGAAATACCAGCCCTTTCTGGAATCCGGAATCAAACAACATAGCTGCGGCATCAGCATTCACCGTGCCTCCTGCTGTGGATCCTGTTATTTTATATTGATGGCCATCAATTCTGAACTCAATAAATTCGCCGTTAACAACCGGTGGTATTGCCGGACTGGTAGCATCTTCTTTCTGACACGATGCCGATACAAACAGAAGAATAAAGAATACCATAAAGTGAGATAAAGTTTTCATTTTTTGGTGGTTTAATATTCGTTAGATTATTTCTTCAGGGTCAAACTGAACTTACCATCATTAATTGAATGATTTCTGGATATAATGTTTTCATCAGCGTCCTGTAGATTCAGGTTTGACAAACTAAATGTACCCTCCACCTTTCCTTCGTCAATCGTATCCAGCCTGCTGAATTCTATGTTGCTGATACAGTTTCCATCAGGGAGTAAAAAATTTCCGTCTTTAGTGATCAAACTCAGTGAAAATCGTCTATAAACACTATAGCCCTGAAAATCATGTCGGCCAAGAATTAGTGGAACCGTATCAGAAAGATTCATCAAAACATAACTCATTTCTGAACCCGGAAGACTATGAAATTGTCCGATAAACTGATACAATGGTATCACCGGTTCACTCAAAATGGAAGCAATTCCGACACTAAAAGCAGGCGGGGTATAGGAGAAATTATTAAGTATAATTTGATTTCCGTCCAGTTTGAATTCCACATAGTCCGTTCCGTTAATGATAGTCGGGTTATTGGGATTAGCAGGATAGTTCGGTCCGGGTGCTTTATTCTTTGGTTGAGTTTCATCATCCTTTCTGCAGGAAGAAAGAATAGTCAGAATCAGGGTAAGCAGGATTAGGGTGATTGTGCTTGTCGTTTTCATGAGAGTGTGGTTTTTAGAGTTGTTTTTAAAATCATGGGTCAAAACTAAACCCTACCCAATCCGGCATCAATCTGTATTTATTAATTGCCAGTCTCCACTTATTTTCTGCTATACCCAAAGGATCTATGAAATAAACAGCATAAAAACCATCTGCATAATCCGGATACAAAAACACATTTTTAAGCTTAAAATCAAGGATATCTCAATTTCGGCAGCTTTGCTGTTTTAGAAAACGAGCTGAAATTCTAAAGGCATGTCACTTTGCTTGCAATCATACAGGAGGATGTTACAAATACAAAACATTATTGCCCAAAGATTGAATCAATAAACTTTGCAAACAATACCTGAAAACCCTGAAATTGGAATATCAATAGAATAGTAAGCCTGTATAGTGGTTCAGAAAATTTGTGATCTCTGCGTTTCCAGCCAATACATTCAATTTGTCAGAAAACAGTATTTGGCTGAAAACGAAAAGAAATCTTACTATTTTAGCCCTGTTGGAAAAACATGGTACTTCATATACAAAAATTCATAGCCGCTTTAATTCGTCGAAAATTTTAAATAATACCACATTTTACAGCTTTGTATATCAAGTGGCAGGCATTGGAAGCATTAAATCTGATGAGCAGGTTTTTTCGATGTGTTTCAACAGTTTTTATACTGATGTTGAGTAAAAGTCCAATTTCCCCGCTTGTTTTGCCTGATGCAATCAGAAATAATACCTGCTTTTCTCTTTTGGATACTCTAACAGACAGACACATTTTGATAAGCTTTGTATCCGGTAAACCTAGGGCAGGTTAAACCCGCTGGCAATCGCTATTTATTTTCTGCCGGAAAGAACTTATATTTTGCATAATTTACAACTCTTGCATTGTCCATCAACTTACTTCGACTTAAATGAAAAATTTAATTATTATTCTCTGTCTTTTTCTTATGAATTACACGTTTGCGAATCAGGCAGAAATTGATTCACTTCTCCTACTACTCAAGGAGCATACCCAGTCAGATTCCGTCCGTGCCACTGTCCTGAACAACATTTCGTTGAGTTATGCTGACTTTGATCCGGAGACCGGTATACTCTATGCCGATTCATCCATTAGTTTGACAACAAAAATCAAACATGAACCAAAGCTGGCAACGGCATATTTTGCTAAAGCATACAATTATGCTAAGGCAGGAAAAGACTCGCTGGCCATTGAATATTACAAAATATCGTATTCGATTAACGAAAAGAATGGCAGACTACAGGCATGTGCGAGTATCGCGACAAATACAGGAATCTGCCACTCTAACTTGTCGGATTATTCATCAGCATTGAAAAGTTATCAAACTGCCTTTGCTCTTCAGGTTGAACTGGGAAATTCCGTTCTTCAGGCGGCTATCTTGAGCAATATCGGAGTTGTATATATGAATATGTCAGACTATGAAACAGCTCTTGAATATTACTTACGTTCCTTGAAATTATATGAAAATGCCTCTGACAGTAATAATATTGCAAATACTTATTCCAATATCGGAATCCTCTTTAAAAACACCGGAAATTTTAAAAAGGCAATTGAATATCAGCAAAATGCAGTTAAAATTTACACAAGGACCGAAGATGATATTAATCTTGCCAAATGCTTTAACAATTTAGGAAATATTTACGAGAGTATAAATGAGGCTGAGAATGCCTTGAAAAGTTATCAGAACGCTTTAAGCATAAATCAAAGAGCAAATTACCGGTTCGGAACAGCCAGCAACATGGCTAACATTGGAATACTACTAAGCAACCGGCTTGAGCTTGAGAATGCTTTGGATTACTTAACTAAAGCATATAAGGTATTCGATGAGCTGGGTGACAAAATCAACACTGCCTTTATGCTGCATGAAATCGGAACTATTTATTCAAAGGCACCATTATCCTTGCTAAGAAAATTCAAAATTCAGGATTCATCCACAAAAGCAATACGTCTTAAACAAAATGCACTGGAAATTTTAAGAAATACAGGTAATGTTGCTCTGCAAGCGGAAATAACCGAAAGCCTGAGTACACTATTCTACAGGAAAAAGGACTATCAACAGGCTTATGAATTCGCAATGCAATATTCCAGCCTGAAAGACAGTGTTTTCAATATTGATAAGCAAACGGATATCATTAAAATGGAAACGCAGTTTCGATTTGATAAAAAAGAAGCTTTGATTATGGCTGAAAGCGATAAGCAACAGGCTATTTCAAGTGCACAAATCGAAAAAGAACAAATGATCCGTAATTATTCCATTGCAGGCAGCATGCTCATCTTACTGGCCGGAACAGGTATTTTTGTGTCGTACAAAAAACGTCGCGATGCCATGTTTGAAAAGAAAGAAGCTGAATTCAATGCAGAGGTAACCAGTACGGAGATGAAAGCCCTGCGAGCGCAAATGAATCCGCATTTTATTTTTAATTCTTTGAATTCAATAAGCGATTATATAAATAAAAATGACACCAAGAGCGCAGATACATACCTTGTAAAATTTGCAACCCTTATCCGCCAGATCCTGGAAAATTCAGAATCGAAAGAAATTACATTAAGTAAAGACTTGAAAGCCTTAGAAAATTACATTCAACTGGAGGCAATGCGGCTTCAAAATAAATTCAGCTATACCATATACGTAGATTCTGAAATTGATACTGAAAATACGATGATCCCTCCTCTGATTCTGCAACCTTTTGTTGAAAACAGCATTTGGCATGGTATTGCCAATAAGGAAAAAACGGAAGGCAGGATCAACATAAGTATTGTGCGGGAAGGAAATATGATAAAATGCAGGGTGGATGATAATGGTCCCGGTTTAGGAAATTTTTCGCAAACCACCTCCGCTCATGAAAAATCTTCAATGGGCATGAAAATAACCCAGGCACGAATTGATATTCTTAACAAAATTAAAAAATCTGCTGCAGAAATAAATTTTTCCAATCTAACTGAAGGATTGCGTGTAGAAGTAAAACTTCCGCTCATCAGCAACTTTTAATATTCCGGATAATGATACGAACAATAATCATAGACGATGAACAACACTGCATTGACCGTCTCAGCAGGTTGCTTGAAGAGAACTGTAAGCAGAGCATTCTGCTGATGGATAGTTTTAAAAATGTTAAAGACGCAAAAAATGGTATTGAAAGACTGAAACCCGAACTTATTTTTTTGGACGTTTCTATGAGCGACGGAACCGGGTTTGATCTGCTTCAGCAGTTTAAAGAAATAAACTTTGAGGTAATCTTTACTACTGCCTTTGAGAAGTATGCAGTTCAGGCATTCAGATTTAGCGCCATTGATTATCTGATGAAACCTGTGGATGCGGGAGACCTCTCCGGCGCTGTCGGAAAACTTAGCAAAAGGATTTCTGAAATTGAAAAAACCAGGAAATTTGAAACACTGATTCATAATATTCATCATACATCCAAACGGATAGCGGTACCGACTTTAACCGGTTATACCTATCTGAATACAGATGAAATTGTAAGACTTGAAAGCGAAATAAACTACACTCACATTTTTTTAAAGGATCAATCCAAAATTATGGTTGCCAAAACTTTAAAAGAATTTGAGGAATTACTCACGGATCACGGTTTCTTCAGGGTACATAATTCACACCTTATAAATACCCGCTTTATTAAAAGCTACAATCGGGGAAAAGGTGGTTTCGTCACACTTTCGGATAACAAACAAATTGAAGTTTCCACCCGGCGCAAAGAACCATTTTTAGCCTACCTCGAAAAAAACTGGTAGGATAAATAAAACATCTTTCTCTATGCATTTTTGTGTTTTAACTCTCTGCTTATTCAACACTTTATAACTCACTCAAAAACCTGATCCCGGCTCCGGAAAACTTCGGTTTCCGCCCTTCCGCAACCTTAGCCCGCCCATCCTTCTCTGTCCAGGCTCCGGTACTGTATCGCTTCTGCCAGGTGTTCTGTTTTAATATCCGCGCTTGATTGCAGGTCAGCAATCGTCCGGGAGACCTTTAATATCCTGTCGTAGGCTCTGGCTGATAATCCCAATCGTTCCATAGCGGTTTTAAGTAATTGTTTCCCTTCTTCAGTGATCTGACAGATTTCCTGCAGCATCCTTGAATTCATTTGTGCATTGCAATACACGCCTTCATGACCGGAGAAACGTTCCGCCTGCAACTGTCGCGCCGAGACTACCCTTTGCCGGATAGCTTCACTTCTCTCTGACTTTCTGTCCCTGGTCAGCTCCCTGAATGGAACCGGAGTTACTTCCACATGAATATCGATCCGGTCGAGCAAGGGTCCGGAAATTTTATTGAGGTATTTCTGTACAACACCTACTCCACATACACAATCCTTCTCAGGATGATTATAGAAACCGCAAGGGCATGGATTCATGGAACTGACCAGCATGAAGCTGGCCGGGTACTCTATGGAAAACTTCGCCCGCGAAATCGTAACCGTTCTTTCCTCAAGTGGCTGACGCATCACTTCCAGCACCGTTCGTTTAAACTCAGGCAGTTCGTCCAGAAACAATACTCCGTGATGTGCTAACGAAATCTCTCCGGGCTGAGGAAAGGTACCTCCTCCAACCAGTGCCACATCACTGATGGTGTGATGCGGAGCGCGAAAGGGCCGAACCGAGATCATGGATGACTCCTTGCCCAGCTTACCAGCCACTGAATGGATCTTAGTTGTTTCGAGCGCTTCCTCCAGCGTTAGTGGGGGCAAAATTGTTGGCAGCCTCTTGGCAAGCATGGTCTTTCCGGCACCGGGCGGACCGATCAGAATAATGTTGTGCCCTCCGGCGGCGGCAACCTCCATGGCTCTTTTGATATTCTCCTGCCCCTTTACATCCGAGAAATCAAATTCAGACCTACCCTGGCTTTCCCGGAAAATACTCACCGCATCCACTTTAACAGTTTGCAACTCCCTGATGCCGTTAAAAAAATCAAGCACCTCCGAAATATTTTCAACACCATATATATTCAGGTCGTTCACAATGGCTGCCTCCTTCGCATTCTGCATAGGGAGAATAAAACCTTTAAAACCCTCGTCCCTTGCCTGAATAGCGATTGGAAGAACCCCTCTGATTGGTTGAAGTCCGCCATCCAGTGAGAGCTCTCCCATGATGATGTACTTATCCAGCTCCTCCTGCTGCAACTGGGCGGAAGCGGCCAATATCCCAACCGCTATGGTAAGGTCATAGGCGGAACCTTCCTTGCGTACATCCGCGGGTGCCATATTCACGGTAATCTCTCTTTTAGGATACTTATAGCCGCAATTATTAAGAGCGGCAACTATTCGCTTCTGACTTTCCTTCACGGCACTGTCGGGCAATCCGACAAGGATGAAATTGACCCCGCTGCTCAGGTTGACCTCGACCGTAATGGTGGTGGCGTGTACTCCGTAAACAGCGCTTCCATAAGTTTTTACCAGCATACTACAGGCAATACGATTTCAGGACGCGAGGCGTCATTTTTTTTCAGAATAATACTCTTGTGATGAATGAAATCAGGCCGGTATTAAAGCCCGATTATTGTATCTAACTTCATGCATATATTAATATATGCGCTCAAATTATTTTCACAAACCGGATTCGATAACCTGAATCAGGGAATGAATCACTTTAATGTGTATTTCCTGCGCCCGGTCTGCGTATTCAGAATGCGGAGCCCTGATCTCAACATCGCAAAGATCCGCCATCTTACCTCCATTCTTTCCCGTTAGTCCGACGACATGCATTTTTTTCTCCCGGGCTGAACTGATGGCATTCAGAACATTCTTTGAATTCCCGCTCGTACTGATGGCCAGCAATACATCCCCTTGCTTTCCCACAGCCTGAATATACCTCGAGAACACCTGATCGAAACCGTAATCATTGGCCACGCAGGTGATATGAGAAGGATCCGAGATCGAGACGGCAGCCAGCGCCTTGCGGTTTTCACGAAAACGGCCACTGAGTTCTTCGGCAAAATGCATGGCGTCACACATGCTGCCTCCATTACCACAAGAGATGATCGTATTTCCCTTTTTCAGGGCTTCAGACATGATTTCCGCCGCCTTTGCTATCTTGCTCAGGTTATCCGCGGAGGAAATAAAGTTGTTGAGAAGCTCGGCCGCTTCGGTAAAATTTCCTTTGATAATTTCCGTTTTATTCATGTAAACATTTATTTACGGCGTGAAGGTATGAACTAAAGGTATATCAGAATAATTTTAACCGCTTCCTTGTAAAATTATAGCATTCAATCTCCAACATTTATGAAACGAATTCTGCTTCTCCTGATTTTATTGCCATTTATTTCCAATGCCCAAAGCTTTGAAAGAGGTGATTTCATTCTTTCCGCAGGCATTGACCTCGGCATTTACGATACCGAGGGATTTGATCCGGTCGCTGAAATAAAAAATACGGATAATGCCGTCAGCAGGATCATTCCCATTGGCATTGAATACGGTCTGACCAATAACATCGGAATAGGATTGCAGGCCGGACTGAACAAATATGCAAGTGATAAGGATTCAACATCCGCTTCAAATACCGATATCAGTTTGCTGCTGAACTATCACTTTCTCAGATCCAGCTTTTTCAATATGCAGCTTGGCATCAAATACGGCCTTTCGAAATTCAATTATAAAAACAAGATCGACCTGGGAGAGTTTAATGCCACCGGCGGACATTTACAGGCAGTGCTTGGGGCTAATTTCTTCCCGGGAGAACATATAGGATTCAATGTACATGCCGCCTATAATTCGTTAACGTATAAGAATGGCGAAATCGAAGATAATTCCGGCAATAAAAGCGATTATGAACTATTGTTAGAGGGCGCGAATATAGGTGTGGCACTGATGATAAAATTTTGAGAAAAAAAAAACAGCGGTCCGGAGACCGCTGCCTGTGCTTAACCCAAGGCACATCCAGGTTGTTTAACCAAAAACTAAACCATGAGCCTGCAAAATAAAGCCTCTCACACCGCCCTTCAAATCTATTCAGTCCATACCGGTACCTGCTTGGTGAAATGATGATTTTACCTTGTGAGTAATTCGGTTTAAAAGAAAGATCCGGAGATAAATTTTGATAGTTCTGAGCATGTAATTTCACTTTTCCGATTATATGAAGATCCTCAGAAATTATTCCTTACTCCACCTGAACACCCTGGGTGTTGAATGCAAAACTGCTTTTTATACAAGAGTACATAATCCGGAGGAAGTCCGTTCTCTGCTGCTCCTGCCCGAGTACCGCCAGTTACCCAGGCTCGTATTGGGAGGCGGTAGCAATATTCTGCTGACAGGAGATTTTCCCGGTCTGGTGATCCATAATGTGATCAAAGGGATTAAAATTGTCAGGGAAGATTCTGACCATGCCATCGTAGAAGCCGGAGCAGGCGAGGTCTGGCATGACCTGGTGATGTTCAGTATTGATAATGGCCTGGGGGGACTGGAGAATTTATCCCTCATACCCGGCTGCGTGGGGGCATCTCCTATCCAGAATATCGGCGCCTACGGCGTGGAAATGAAAGACAGTTTTCACTCTTTGGAAGCCGTAGATCTGCAGGATGACGGGCTGAGGACATTTTTGCATGATGAGTGCGGCTTTGCCTACCGTGACAGTATCTTCAAGCACGAGGCAAGGAACAGGTATCTGATCGCCTCGGTAAGTTTCAGGCTGAGTAAAAATCCCGTACTCAATACGAGTTATGGTGCCATAAATCAGGAATTAATGGCGATGGGTGTTACGAAGCCTGATATAAGAGATGTGAGCCGGGCTGTCATTAATATACGCCGCAGCAAATTACCGGATCCTGCAGAGTTCGGAAACGCAGGGAGTTTTTTTAAGAATCCGGAGATCGATGAGTCCGTCTTTGAAGAACTTCGGAAAAAGCACCCTGACATAGTCGCTTATAAAACCGTCAACCACAAGATGAAACTTGCAGCCGGTTGGTTAATTGAACAATGTGGCTGGAAAGGAAAGATCGAAGGGAGAGTCGGGATGCACCATAAACAGGCTCTGGTACTTGTTAATTACGGAGGAGCAAAAGGAAAGGAATTGCTTACACATGCACGTAAAGTACAGGATAGTGTGAATGAAAAGTTCGGTGTACTGATGGAAATGGAAGTCAACCTGATTTAAGGAATCTCAGTTTGACGCCCCCGGTAGAATCAATCTTCCTTCAGACCGGTCACTTCCAGGATCCGCTTTACCGTTTCTTCGAAATCTGTGCGAAGACGCTTCGTCAGGGAAACACAATCCTGAGACTCAGATTCCTTACCTTTTATCTCAATCATCCGGCAGGTTTCCGCCAGCATATTAGCACCGATATTCAAGGAAGAACCTTTGAGCTTATGAGCCTGTTGGCTCATCTTTTCCCATTCCCGGTTGAGACATAATTTTTCCACATCATCAATTATCTCGCGTCCCTGTTGTATGAACATCCGCATGACCTCTCCGAAGAAATCCATGTCGGCGCTGGCTGCCATGTCACGCAGCCGGTTCAACACTTTTTCGTCAAGCATTGCCTGTTTCTGAATTAGTTCCATGTCTGGTGTTGTTATACTTCCTGAAGATGGATTTGTTCGGGGTTGGGACCACCTTTTTATTTTCTCGACAATCTCCTCCACCATGAACGGTTTGCTTATATAATCGTTCATTCCAGCCTCTATGCACTTTGCTTTATCACCTTCAAGGGCAAAAGCGGTCATGGCTACAATCACCGGCCTCCTGGAAGCTTCAATCTTCTGCATGATGAAGCGTGTCGTTTCGAGTCCATCCATTTCCGGCATCTGAATATCCATGAAAATAAGATCAAAATCGGCAGACTTAAGCTTTTCAATTACCTGAAGACCATTGGATACTATCTCCGGCTTGTAACCGAGTCCTTCAAAAATATTCTGAACCAGCTTTTGATTTATCATGTTGTCCTCCGCGATAAGTATTCTAAGCGGATACTCATCTGCCAGCCTTGAAGTCATGCTTTTTAATCCGGCTTCATGCTGTGTTCGTTGATGATCCTCAACGGAGAATACCCCGATCAGAATATCAAGCACCTTTGACCGGTCCACATTGCCCGGAATCACAGCAGACACCAGATCTCCGGTATAATCATAGAAAATTTCATTTCCCTTATCCGCGTTGAAAAGAATGATCGGCAACTCATCCTGGGGACGAAGACGACGCAACTGACCGGCAATCTCCAGCGGTTTTGTGCTCGTCATCTGGGCATCGATAAGAACAAGGCTATATTCCGGATGTTCACGGATCAGATCCAGGCCTGCCTGTATACCATACTCAATCCGCGGGATCATGCTCCATCTTTTAAAATAATTATAATAGATGTCTGCCTCGGACTTATCATCAGCGATCAGCAAGACATGAGAATTCACCAGCCGGTTCGAACCGGTGCGGACCTGCTCGGGAACCGCCGAACTTGAAGCTTTCCTCGTCTTGATAGTAAAGAGGAAATCGGATCCCATTCCGGCCTCGCTTTCCACCCAGATCTTTCCTTCCATCAGGTTCACCAGATTTTTACAGATCATCAGTCCAAGACCAGTACCTCCATAAGTGCCCGCCGTACTCTTTTCAGCCTGACTATAGCTCTGGAAAAGCTTACCAATCTTGTCTTTCTGAATTCCGATACCGGTATCCTTCACGGAGAACAGGAGTTCATAATTTTCGTTTTCCCGACTCACTGTGTTTACCCTGACGGTAATTTTTCCCGCCGGTGTGAATTTGATGGCATTGCCAACCAGGTTCATAAGAATCTGCCGCAGTCGGACAATATCTCCTATGATATAGGTAGGCACATCGCGTGCTATACTGTATTGCAGCGAGAGTTTTTTCTCAATTGCCCTGGCAGCAAGCAGGTCAAAGGTCTCCTCAATGCATCTGCGGACGGCGAACGGCTTTTCCTCCAGTTCCATCTTCGCTGATTCGATTTTGGAGTAGTCAAGGATATCATTGATCACGGAAAGCAAAGCTTCACCGCTCAGCAACATCGAATCTACATAATCCTGTTGCTTTGGCGTCAGTTGTGTATCGCTCAGTAATCTTCCCATTCCTATAACGCCATTGAGCGGAGTTCTGATCTCATGACTCATGGTTGCAAGAAAGCCGGACTTGGCTGCGGTGGCAGATTCCGCTTCCGTTTTCTGTCTGACAAGCTCTTCTTCCAATTTCTTGCGCTCCGTAATATTATGGCCAAAGACGGAAACACTCAACACCTTGCCATTTTCATCCGTAACAGGGGTAAATACAAGTTCAATATCAACAGCGCTTCCGGAAACCACAATCTTCTTTTCATGCACAAAATGCTCACCGGTGAAGGCGCGGCGATGCAGCTCAGCAAACTCTTCCCGGAATGAACCGGGCAATACGTCCATCACATTGTAACCCGTTTCCACAACTATACCCGTAAGTGAAAACAAGATGTCGCATAACTTTGAATTGATCAGAAGGATAGTGCAATGTCTGTCAACCGATATAATGGAGTATTCCGCATTCTCCAGTAAACTGCTGAGCTTATCCTTTTTTGCATGAGTGCTGTATTCGATCCGCTTACGGCGGGTGATATTTTCGGCCATCGTCAAAACAAAACCGGGATGGTTTCTCTCATTTCTCACCAGTGTCGAAGAGGTATTGACCCAGATCACATCTCCGTTACGACGTACAAATCTTTTCTCCTTTTTACTCACCGGACTTTCGCCACTGAATACCAGAGACAGATTTTTCCGTTCCTGAACCTTGTCATCCGGAAACACAATATCCAGCACGGTTAACTGCTTCAGTTCTTCCTTTGAATAGCCCAGCAAATCACAGAAAGCCTTGTTCACCTGCTCAAACTTGTAGTTAATTCCCACAAAGGCAATTGGTATAATACCTTCTTCGAAGAGCAGACGGGACGTATGATCACGTTCAATGGCTTCTGTTTCCGCACGCGCCGTAGAAGTTATGCTTTCAGGCAGATTGGATAAGTCCGTTATCCTGACGGCGAGGATTTTTTCTTCCGTACCGCTCAGGCGCGATGCCTGCATCAGTCCTTTGAAAACTCTTCCCTTCAGACTTACATAGGTTCCTATCGCGCTTGCCTTATTGGTTTGCTGAAGTTGTCTGCGGATCAGCGTATTCTCATCCACACTCCATTTAACCGCCATCAGTCCTGTCAGGTCTATGCCGCTGAGTTCTGAAACGCTGTCAGCTTCAAACAATGAACAGGCGGCCTCAGTACAATCAATGGTAAGGCCGGTGAGCATGTTTACGAGAAACTGAGCATCCTGAAATTTTTCCGGGGAACTTTCCGGTTCAGCCTCTGCTGCTTCCGTCGCTTCAACAGGTTCCACAACTGAAACCCTGAACCACATGTAAAGCAAAGTGAGAATGACAAATCCGAAGAGACTGAGCAGCAGGAAAAAAGTAAACTGTAATTGCAACAGATAGTCCAGAATAAATACCAGGGCATAGATTATGCTTACGGCGAAGAGCAGCAGCCTATACAGGATCTTCCGGCCCTCATCCGAAACTTTTCGCTGAGATTGATTTGTAATTTTAGCCAAGGTATGCACACAATTAGTGCGATTCCTTATATGCTAAGCATGCGCTCCGGGTTTGGGTTAAATGCGCCTGATTGATTGAAAAATGGGGCTTTTCATTACATCCTGAACCGTCCCGGAATTTCACCCAGAGAAGCGGAAAAACAATTCCTGAGGCAATGGAATGAACTCTCCATCACAGGAAATTAATGACACATCGAAATTTTAAGTCTAAGGCAAGTTCTTTACCATTAATTCTCAATGGGAAACCCGGAATTGAGGAATTCGTCAAAACGAGTAAAAAAAAGACGATAAAATCTTACACTTTTGAGAGTTCGTCACGCGTGAAAGAAATCAGTTCCCGGATGTATTCTTCAGAAAAATCGAAGCGTATTCCGGCGGTTTCATAGACCTCCGGAATGGATCTGGAATAACCCAGACTCAGGGCATCCATATACCTTTTTACGGCCGTCTCCGGATCTTTCTTATAGTTTCGCCATACCGCTATGGCGCCCAACTGCGCGATGCCATATTCAATGTAATAAAACGGCACTTCAAACAAATGCAACTGTTTTTGCCAAAGCGTTTCCAGTTCCGCCTGATTCCCTGACCAGTCTATGATGCCTGAACTGAAGGAATGATAGATCTGTTTCCAGGCTTCCGTTCTTTCCTGTATGCTATGCGTTGGGTGTGTATACAACCAATGCTGGAATGAATCAATGCAGGCGATCCAGGGAAGTGTTTCCAATACACCTTCGAGTTGCTCACGCTTTGCCCTCCGGAGATCTTCGGGATCTGAGAAAAAATGTTCCCAGTGCTCCATCGAGATCAGTTCCATACTCATGGAGGCAAGTTCGGCTATTTCAGAAGGCAGTTCCTTGAACGCGATGAACTCCAGGTCCCGTGTGAGCATGGAGTGGATCGCATGCCCACCCTCGTGAACCATGGTCACCACATCTCTCAGGGATCCGCTTGAATTCATGAAGATGAATGGCACACCACTTTCATAGAGAGGATAATTATACCCACCAGGCGCTTTGCCGATACGGCTGTCGAGATCCGTATAATTCATTGACTGAAGCGTCGAAGCAACTTCCGCGAAATAAGGATGGATAGCCTTGAAGCATGAAATGGTTTTGACCATCAGTTCCTTCCCGTCAGTGAAAGGCTTGAGGTCTGGCCTGCCCAGTTCATCCACTTCGGTATCCCAGGGCTTCAGGATTTCCAGCTTCATCGCAGCCCGGCGCGAAGACATCATTTCATCAAGCACCGGCACGACTACCTTACGGACGGATTCATGAAATCTGAGGCAGTCATCGGAGGTATAGTCAAAACGGTCGAGCTCAACGAAAATATAGTCGCGGTAATCCCGGAATCCCGCGTTTCTTCCCACCTGATCACGAAGCGACACAAGTTCATTGAAAAGCGAATCAAAGTTTTCCCTGTCCTGTAATCTTCTTGCACTGACTTTTCCGTAAACCGCTTCACGTACGCGTCTGTCAGGATCCCTGAGAAAATTAGATGCCTGCTGCAGGGTGAGTACCTTCCCTCCCATCTCAACGGTCATGGCACCTGAAAGCTCTCCATACTTCTGCTCCTTGACTGTCATCTCAGCCTCCAGAGGAATGTTTTCCTCTCTGAAAATCCGGATCGAATTCTCAACCTGTTTAAGGAACAAGCGGTAAGATGCCGGCAAACTCTTCACATGAGGACAGGCAAGCAGTTTTCTGTTCAAGCGGTCGTTATAAGGCTCGATCTTCGGATTTATCTCCTCAACGAAATGTGTATAAGCCTTGCTCTTCTCTGCATCCATCGTATCGCATGTCATTCTTATATACAACCATCCTGCATGTTCCGAGATAACTGATTCCAGCTCACTCAGGTCGGTCAGCCATTTCCGGAGATCATCAGGAGAATTCAGCACTCTCTGCTCAAGATCCTTATAAAGCGGTTCAAGCTTTGACCAGTCATCCAGGTTCAATGACTCCTCAACATAATTCCGTTTCAATTTTTCCGGAGCACTTACCGGATCAGCGCTATATGACATGAATAATGGATTTGGCGATTCAATACGAAAATAATTTCAGACCTTTTTACGCGTGCGGGCTGTACTTGCCTTAGCCGCGCTTTCCTTTGGCCCATGCGCTTCGTGTATCTTTGGGATGTGCTTATCGTGGTCCTGCTGCGCATGCAATTTTTCATCCGCTTCTTCCACCTTGCTGAAATCAACTTTTCCGTTGAGCAATAAATACCAGTTCAGTATTTTCTTAATATCGGAATCATAAACCCTTCCCTCATCATAATTTGGAAGCACCTCTCTGAAAAATTCGCGAAGCTTTTTTGAATCTCCTTTTGTGTCAATTGTCTGGTCTTTCCCTGATTGCTGTATTTTGAGAAATACTTCATTCAATGGCACTTCCTTGTCACCGGTATACACTCCGATATCAACCAGAGTCATGATACGCTGGCTGGAACTGATCATGGTACGCTTATTATCACTCACCGATTCGACAATGAATCCATTCTTGTTGTTCCCCACAACTTTATACAGTCCGCTCATTCCGGGAACTGAAATAATATCTTTTAATTCCATAGTTCTGTTATTTATCAGCATCAAAGATACAAAACGAAAAACAGAAAATATTCCGCAAACGGGATTATAGTCTCATTCTCCGGCAGGTAAAAAAAAACCCGTGACATGCACGGGTTTCAGGATGGCAACAATCAGTGCTCAGGGGTATTATTCCATAATCGTGAGAGGCAATGATTTGCGGGATGTACCTGAGCTGAGAGTATAGAAGTAAACACCGGAAGGAAGTTCTGAAAGGTCTGCGACCACCGAATATTTACCCCCTCCAAGGAATTCGTTTACAAGAGTCTTCACCTTATTGCCCAATACATTGTAAACAGACAGTTCCGTGAATCCATTTTCTTTGAGTGTGAAATGAATTCTGGTGAGATCACTCACAGGATTGGGAAAATTCTGTTCCAGCGCAAAAGCACCGGACAAGGCAATCTGTTCGATGCCGGTAAAGAGACTGTCGTATTTAGCCTGTGCCGCGTCAGCGCTTTGCTGGATCATGGAAAGATCTTCTCCGGCAATGAGCGCAAAACTTACCCGCACCGAATCACCCGGTGAAAGGTTGTGAGGCCCGCTGGAAACCACGTTGATGACGTCGTTTCCCGTTGGTGCTGTGTTTCCTGCATTAGACCGACTGGTGGAGAGAACAAGATACTTTTCTGAATTACTGAAGCCGTCGCTGAGATCAGCGCCTCCGCCTCCCTGCACATTGTCAATCGCGTAGTGAGAAAAGGAACCTGCTGACAACAATTTCATGGCGCCGTACAAGCCACCCGCATCGGTACTCCACACATAACCCATGCGCCGGCTGTTATCGACCGATGCCTTGTTATTCTCATAGGATGGTATATCCCAGTCGGCACATAATCCCGCATACATTGAGTTCAGCGTTGCACTTCCCGTGTTCTTAATGAAATAGTCGACCATGACATATTTCCTGTCCGGTACAGAGGTCCAGGCATAGGCTTTGTGCGTTACGAGCAGATTCAAGGGAGCAGGACTATTGGCATCACTAAACACTCCATAAGCGTCGAAATCGGAAATGCTTCCGGGTTCCTGTCCCTGCACCTTCACCACAGAAGAGAAGTCAACATCGGCTCCGCCGCCTGTTGACCTTACATTATCGGAAACCTGGGTTCCCTGCGCTCCGATCATCAGGCCCATTTCATAGAGGATGGAAGGACTGCCAAGGTAAGTGAAACCAAATCCCTGACTTTGCAAATCATCGTTGTAACCGATCACGCTTTTGCTGGTGATACTGGTCGCTACATCGTTGATGGCAATATTTATATAATCCACATTCACCGTGATCCGGAACGCGTAAAAATCAGACCAGGTTCCGTCAGTCATGGTAATTCTGAAAACAACCTCGGTATTCTCCGGCGCACCGGGAGAAACGTGCACTTTATAAAGCGCGCTGTGATTGCTGACCGTATCCAGACTGCCAAGCACACCCGGACTGAAGGAGCCGGAAACAATGCTGACGTATGGAGAGGAACTGGTGAGATTGCAGGTCAGTCCCGATGTAGGTCTCAGAAAATTTTTAAAGAAGGCATGAATGCTCAGCGTATCATCCGGAACGAATACCTGATCATTGTTGTCACGGGTACTGATTGAATCCACCATTACGCCGGGAGAAAGTGAATCTGTCACCGCTTTGAACAGGTTGATCCTTCCCTTACCCAGTTTGAACTGATAGGCAGTATTCCCTGAAGTACCGTATATATTATCGCAGGTCACGCGAAGCTGTTGTCCGATCTGAAGCGCATTCATCGAAGGGAAGCGGGCCTTGATCAGCGCCGCTCCTCCGGCCGCTACCGGAGCTGCCATGGAAGTACCACTATAGGCAACATATGAATTGTTATGCACCGTACTGTAAATCGATGTACCGGGCGCACACACATCTATTCCGAAACCATAATTGGAACTGCCGTTCTTTGCATCGGTCATCCCGGTCCAGGCAACCGAGGTAACATATTTATAACTGCTCGGGAAATGCAGCTCTTCAACGCCGTCATTTCCGGCGGCGCCGATAACCAGTCTGTCGAGATCAAGCGTTACGTAATTGATGATATCCTGTTCAAACAGGCTCGGACTGCCACCACGACCCCAGGAACAATTGATGATGTCGGCGCCATGCTCGGCGGCATAAACCACTCCGTCATAGCCATCGTCAATCGATGTTGTACTGGCATCCAGGGAACTTTTAACCGGAAGGAATTTTGAATTGAAACCCGGACTGGCGACACCAATACCGTTATCGGTAACAGCGGCGGCGCATCCAGAAACGTGTGAACCATGGTCACTGCTTCCGTTCATCGGATCATTATCATTTTCGCTCACATCCCAGCCTCGGAAATTATCCGTGAAACCGTCAAGGTCATTGTCAATGCCGTCAATCGGGTCCGACCAGTTGTATTTAATATTTCCGGCAAGATCCGGATGATCCCAGTCGGTGCCGCTGTCAACAATACCGATTACGACATTTGTATCACCCTGCGTTACATCCCAGGCTGTATAAGCGTTGATCTTTCCGATGAAATACTGTGATCCGAGCTCCGGATCAGTGGGAGTATAACTGAGATTATGTATGTAAAGTGGTTCCGCGTATTCCAATAAGCCGGACGAGCTGAGCGTCGCAATTGCCTCATCCATGGATACAGAAGATGTAAAATGCACCGTGTACATCAGACTGAGATCGGTTCTGGCTTTCCCATGCCTGTTCAGCTCAGCTGAAGGAGGGGTTGCAAGCGGGAATTTCCTTTCAACACGGGTAGTCCCGATCTTCAGTAAGGAAGCTTTTATCCGCGGTTCCCGGATCTCGTCTGGTGTACAGAACTGCCTGTACTGAGCACTGACCTTTATAACCAGTAGTCCCGCTTTGATCCTGGCTCCGTTATACACATCCGATGCAGCTTGTTTCCCGGAGAAAGTCCCGGCCGAACGGGAAGGATCAACGGACATGACCTGATAGACAGTGCCGGTTACAAATAAGCCTGACAGAATCAGGCATACTAATTTTTTCATTGTTGTTTTGGTTAAATCGTCGTAAGAAAACACAAGGTACAGTTAATTCCCTTACGGGAAATGACCATGACTATTCCCCTGCGTTTAATCGGAATTTTACACTCTCATGTCAATACCGGAGGATACTGTTAAAACTTATTTCTTTTCATAAAAAGGGACGTCCTCAAGAAATTCATATCTGCCTTCCTCATCAAGTACCTTGCAGCAATAAGTCTGCAAACCATTGCTCAGTACAAAATACCGTGCGCCAATACTGAGATTATACCGCGCAGCCTGATCAAAAACTTCCTGACTTACCGGAACACTGGGTGATTTGCATTCGGCGAGAAGCAGCGGTTGATGGTCCCGTGAATAAACAAGCAAATCGAACCTGCGTTGTAAACGATTCACCATCACCATCTTCTCAACGGCAGTGAGTGACTCCGGATACGCTTTATCCCTGATGAGATAGTGAATCAGATGTTGCCTGACCCATTCTTCCGGACTCAGGTTCACATACTTTTTCCTTATTATGTCGAAAATTTTTAAACTTTTTCCGCCGGAATCTTGTCCTTTCAGCGTAAACTTGTAGTCCGGGAAGTTGAGCTTTATCAATTCCACCTCTTTATATTTTCAACGAATATATCTTTATGATCAATAAAAAAGAAATAGTAGAAAACTGGCTTCCAAGATACACCGGTACCAAACTGGAAGATTTCGGCAAGTATATACTTCTGACGAATTTTAATCACTACGTAAATTTATTTTCCGAATGGCACAAGGTTCCTGTGAATGGAAGTGACAAGCCGATGCCCAATGCCACGCACAATGGCATCACCATTATTAATTTCGGTATCGGCAGTCCGAACGCGGCCCTGATCATGGATCTTTTATCCGCCATAGCACCCAAAGCGGCGCTGTTCCTTGGCAAGTGCGGTGGACTAAAAAAGAAGAATAAGGTAGGGGACCTTATTCTCCCTATCGCGGCCATCAGGGGAGAAGGTACATCCAATGACTACCTCCCCAGTGAAATACCCGCGCTGCCGGCGTTCAGCCTGCAAAAAGCCGTCTCCACCACGATCAGAAATCATGACAAGGATTACTGGACCGGTTCCGTATTTTCAACCAATCGCCGTGTCTGGGAACACGACAAAGAATTCAAGAAATACCTGCAACTGACCCGCTCGATGGCCATTGATATGGAAACGGCAACCATCTTTATTGCAGGTTTTGCCAATAAGATTCCAACCGGTGCACTGCTGCTGGTATCTGATCAGCCGATGATTTCCACAGGAGTTAAAACCGCGGAGAGTGATAAAAAAGTCACGGCACAGTATGTTAATATACACCTGAAGATCGGTATTGCCTCACTCAATGAACTTATCAATAACGGACTCACCGTCAAACACCTCAGGTTCTGAAATGAGATGAAAGAATTATGACTTACGAGCAAATACTTAATGACCTGAAGAAAAAAATATACGCGCCTGTCTATTTTCTGTGCGGAGAGGAACCGTATTTTATTGACCAGATTGCCGACTACATAGAAAAAAATGTTCTCTCAGAAAGCGAAAAGGAATTCAACGAGAGCATACTTTACGGGAAGGACATCGACACCCTGACCATGATCAGTACGGCCAAGCGTTATCCGATGATGTCAAATTATCAGGTAGTGATCGTGAAGGAAGCTCAGAATATTAAAAATCTTGTTTCGAAGGAAGCACAGGACAAAGACAGTAAAGACCCGTTTGCCGAATACCTTCAGAATCCATTACCCAGTACGCTGCTGGTCATTTGCTACAAGTATAAGACCTTAGACAAACGAACCAGGCTGTACAAACTGTTGGATAAAAAGGCCCTTGTACTGGAATCAAAGAAGCTTTACGAAGACAAGGTACCGGGCTGGATAGAAGCTCAGGTTCAGAAATCAGGTTTTACGATTGAACCCAAAGCAACGCTGATGATGACCAGTTATCTGGGTAATGACCTGTCAAGGATTGAAAATGCGATATCCAAGCTGGTACTGAACCTGAAACCGGGCGAAAGAATCAGCACCGATCATGTCCAGAAAAATATTGACATCAGCAAGGATTACAACATCTTCGAACTGAATGACGCCCTGGGAAAAAGAAACATATACAAAGCCAACCTCATCGTTCAGTACTTCATAAAGAACCCGAAGAGCAATCCCTTCGTGATGACCGTTTCCCAGCTGTATAGTTTCTTCCTTAAGGTACTTACCTATCACACCCTTCAAGACCGTTCACGCGCCAATGTAGCCAGTTCACTGGGTGTTAACCAGTTTTTTGTCCCTGACTATGAAACCGCCGCGAGGTCATATAACAGGGATCATTGCCTCAGGAATATCAGTATCATCCGCGAGTACGACAATCGCAGTAAAGGGATAAAAAACGCTTCCGCAGACCATGGTCAGTTGTTGAAGGAAATGGTCTTCAGAATTGTTCACTGAACATTGGTTCTTTTTTTTTTATTCTACCCTGATCTAAAAATCATACGATGAATTACTGGCTTGTTAAATCGGATCCCGAAACCTATTCATTTGAAGACCTCCTGAAAGACAAAAGCACTTCCTGGGACGGAATAAGAAACTACGCGGCCAGGAATTTTCTCAGAGAGATGAGGATTGGCGATCAGGTTCTTGTTTATCACAGTGGCGGGGAATCCTGCGTTTATGGATTGGCTGCCGTCAATAAAAATCCCTATAAGGACCCAACGGCGATGGATGATACCTGGCAGAGTGTAGGACTTAAAGCGGTCCAAAAGCTGAAACAAACGGTTCCACTCAGTCACATCAAAAAAGATCCGGCACTGAAAGACATCATGCTGGTAAAGATTTCAAGGCTTTCGGTTATGCCGCTGTCGAAGAAACACTTTGACAGAATTCTGGAAATGTCGCTGGACAATTAGCCTCACCCGAAATTCACATATTTTAACAAAACGGAGCTGAGAATTTCTGATGATCATTCAGGCTCATTCTATACATTTGCCGATCCTGAAACATTATGAAAAAAATATTTTCACTCTTCTTTATCCTTTCGGCCATCTTCATTCTTCCAATAATGGCCCAGACCGGTGAGATACGCGGCTTTGTATATGAAGAAGAAACATCCGAACCGGCCATATATACAAGTGTTTACCTGAAGGGAACCAAATACGGCTCGCAAACCAATATGGACGGATTCTTCTCCATATCCAAATTACCACCCGGAGAATACCAGTTATTTGTGAGTTCGATCGGTTTTGATTCCATTCAGATACCGGTCAGCGTGACTGCCGGATCTCTCATTACCCGCAAGCTGTACCTGAAGAAATCGACTATAGAAATCGGAGAAGTGCAGATCTCTGCGGAAAGTGAAGAGAAAAAAACCGATGTACGGATCTCGGTGAATAAGATCACACCCAAAGAGATAAGGCAAGTGCCGACAGTTGGAGGCGAACCCGACCTCGCACAGTATCTGCAAGTGCTTCCGGGAATTGTTTTCTCAGGCGACCAGGGCGGTCAGCTTTATATACGGGGTGGAACACCGATTCAGAATAAAGTATTGCTTGACGGAATGATCATCTATAATCCTTTCCATTCCATCGGACTTTATTCCGTACTTGACGCGGATGCCATCAGAGGCGCGGATATCTATACGGGCGGCTTTAATGTGGAATATGGCGACCGGATATCCTCGGTTATGGATATCACCTCCAGAGACGGTAACAAAAAACGGCTCGCCGGAAAGCTATCCGCAAATACTTTCACTTCTAAGCTACTTCTTGAAGGCCCGCTTAAAAAAGAAAAAGAAGGCAATGACGGAAGTTCATCATTCCTCTTTACCGGAAAGACATCCTACCTGGATCAAACTTCCAAATCACTTTACAGCAATCTTGATACGGCGGGACTGCCCTATTCGTTCACCGATCTTTATGGAAAGATTTCCATGAACAGCGCGACGGGAAGTAAATGGAATCTGTTCGGTTTCAGGTTTACTGATGCGGTTGACTATGGAGAGATCGCCGACCTCAACTGGAAGTCAAGCGGCGCCGGTACCAATTTCGTTCTCGTTCCATCCGGATCATCTGTTCTCATTGACGGAAACTTTGCTTATTCCGGTTACAGGATTTCACTGGAAGAACAAGATGGACGTGAGCGCTACAGCGAAATCGGCGGCTTCAATGCCGGACTGAACTTTTCCTATTTCATGGGGAAGGACGAGATGATGTACGGTATTGAATTGCTCGGATTCAAAACCGATTATAAGTTTACCAATATCTACAGTTCAGAATCGGGCCAGACTGAAAATACAACGGAGCTGGCCGCATTTCTGAAATACAAAAAGGTCGCGGGAAAATTTGTCATTGAACCCGGCCTGAGAGCCAACTATTACTCATCCCTGTCCGAATTCACGCTTGAACCCAGAATCGGTTTCAAGGTCAATCTCACCAATTCGATACGGATCAAAGGTGCCGGCGGATTTTACAGCCAGAACTTTCTTGCCGCCACTTCCGACAGAGATGTGGTGAACCTTTTTTACGGCTTCCTCTCCGGCTCAGATGAATTGCCGGACGAGTTTGACGGCGAACCTGTGGACTCAAAACTTCAAAAAGCCACGCACGCTGTTGCCGGATTTGAACTGGATCTGCCGCTTCATCTCAGCCTTAATGCGGAAGCCTATTTCAAGGACTTTAACCAGTTACAGAACACCAACCGGGATAAAATCTATGCGGATGACGGACTGCACAGCGACAAGCCGGACTATCAGAAGAAAGAATTCATCATTGAGTCAGGCACCGCACGAGGTGTTGATGTTGTATTGAAATACGATCACAAAAACGTATATGTATGGATGGTATATTCCCTGGGTTATGTGAAACGATATGATGGAAGGATCACCTATGAACCCGGTTTTGACAGACGCCACAATGTGAATGTGGTCGCTTCGGTAAAATTCGGAAAGAACGGCTTGTGGCAGGCAAACGGAAGATTCAATTTCGGTTCGCCATTCCCCTTCACACAGACACAGAATTTCTATGAGATGCTCAGTTTCAATAACGGAACAGGGACCGACCTTCAGAATCAGAATGGAAACCTTGGAATTCAGTACGGCGATCTGAACAAAGGCAGGCTATCGGACTTTCAGCGCCTTGACCTTGCCGTGCAAAGAACATTCAGGTTCAACAAGAATACAAGTCTGGAGGTGAATGCAGGAGTCACCAATGTGCTCGACAGAAAAAATATATTTTATGTGAACAGGGTCACCGCACAGAGAGTGTATCAGTTACCCATAATACCTACCTTCGGACTAGCCTTGCTTTTTTGATCCGGCTTTTTCAAAAGCTTATAAGAAAATAAACTCCATTGTGCGTCGGGGCTACATTCCAGCTCAGGCTTTTCTTCTTTTTCCTGCGGTAATCCTCCTCGGCATACTGCGGAAAAAGTCTCCTGTAATTGCTCAGTACCTGTCTGCCACAACCGTAACCGATCAGCGCGCCGGGAATCAGGTCTGAAGCCCAATGCTCGTGTTCAACCATACGTGTGACGGCTACGATACCTGCAAGTCCATAGGAGATCCAGGCTACCGCCGGACGGTCACTGTAACGATCGGCAAAGACGCTCGCGATGGAGAAGGCCGCAGCTGTATGTCCGCTCGGAAATGCGTCATATGCGCCAATGCCCCTTTCGCCTCTCTCCTTTTTATTGTACTGCCCGAAAGGCCCGAACCAGTGATCGGAAGTGAACTCAGGATCACCATAGGTGGCTCCGGGCCTCATCCTGCCGGTCATGATCTTTCCCACTCTGCACCAGAGTCCGGCACTGATCGCGCTTTGTGCCGCCATCACCGAAGTATGAAGCAACTTGTGATTACCGGCTGCCAGACTATAAACACCGGTCAGCGCCAGGAATGAATAACCATAGTAATCACCGAATTCAGTCAGCACAGGACTGGTTTTTGCCAGCCAGTCATGCTCGTCTTCCAGCGGTTTGAAATGACGGTCTATATCTTCGTCATAATAGTATAATGCAGCCGTTAGTCCGGCAGCACCCATAAGGAACAATGCCTGACCTTCCGACATCCGGAGAAAAGATGTCGCTTGTCTTTTAGTGTTATACCACAACATAGGCACAAAACCCTTCGCGGAACGGAAAGACCAAAGGGAATCTTCCCGGAACAAACGGTTGAACTCCGTCTTTTCCGCGGAACTGAATGCTGCATGCGATTCGTGACCCGGACCGGAAGCAAAGAGAAACGCGGACATCAGAATAAATGCCTGAACGCAGAGAAGTCTTTTCACGGATAGTGATTATTGCGGATCGCAATTTATATCATTACTTACAATCACCGGAGAAACCTGAAACGAATGATCAACAAAGATTTGAATAATGTTGCTCATTGGACTGATATATGCGGAGCCGGATAAGCTATGATGCCGGTCTTTTTCCGGCATGGATCCTGATTATTTTTTTCTCAGCTAAATATTAATACTTTTGTACCCCGTGTTGCCGGAATTCATCCGGCTCTTTTCCGCAATCATTTAAATAACAACACGGTGGCATCAGCAAAATATATTTTCGTAACCGGTGGCGTAACCTCATCCCTTGGTAAGGGGATCATTTCGGCTTCCCTGGCAAAACTTTTACAGGCCCGTGGCTACTCCGTCACGATCCAGAAACTGGATCCCTATATCAATATTGATCCGGGTACACTGAATCCTTATGAACACGGTGAATGTTATGTGACCCACGACGGAGCGGAAACTGATCTTGACCTGGGACATTACGAGAGGTTTCTGAATAAACCGACCTCTCAGGCTAACAATGTGACCACAGGCAGGATATACCAGACCGTCATCAACAAGGAACGCGAAGGTGAATACCTTGGCAAAACCGTACAGATCATCCCTCATATTACCGATGAGATCAAGAGGAGAATTAAGTTACTCGGCGATACCGGTGAATTCGATATCGTAATCACCGAGATCGGCGGAACGGTAGGCGATATTGAATCGCTTCCTTATGTGGAATCGGTGAGGCAATTGAAATGGGAACTGGGCAGCAGCGCACTTTCCTTACATCTCACTCTGATCCCTTTTCTCGCAGCCGCGGGTGAACTAAAGACAAAACCCACACAACATTCCGTTAAGGCACTACTTGAACTGGGAGTACAACCTGATATTCTTGCCTGCCGTACGGAGAAACCATTGTCTGCCGATATCAGAAGAAAGATCGCTCTATTCTGCAATGTGAACGTGAATGCCGTCATTGAGTCCATTGATGCCGAAAGTATTTATGATGTGCCTCTGTTAATGTATAAGGAACAACTTGACAAAGTGGTGCTCACAAAACTTAAACTGCCTTTGCAGCATGAACCCGAGCTGGAACAGTGGAAAGTATTTCTGGGTAAGTTGAAGAATCCGATCCATTCGGTGCGGATCGGACTTGTCGGTAAATATATTGAACTGAAGGACGCCTATAAATCAATTGCCGAAGCCTTCATTCATGCAGGAGTGGCCAACGAATGCCGTGTCCAGATAGAGTGGATACATTCTGAAAAAACGGATGACACGAATGTTGCCTCCCGCCTCGCGGACCTTCATGGAATTCTTGTCGCACCCGGTTTCGGAGGAAGAGGCATAGAAGGAAAGATCAGCGCGATACGTTATGCCAGAGAAAACAATATTCCCTTTCTCGGCATTTGCCTTGGCATGCAATGCGCCGTGATCGAATTCGCACGCCATGTGATCGGCTGGAAGGACGCACATTCAACGGAGATGAGTCCGGAAACAAAACATCCCGTGATTGATTTTATGGAGGAACAGAAAAAGATCACGAAGAAAGGCGGAACCATGAGACTGGGTGAATACCCATGTATTATTTCCAAAGGAAGCAAGGCGGCATCCGTTTACGGGAAACAAAAAATCGCTGAAAGGCACCGGCACCGTTATGAATTCAACAATAAATTCCTGAAGACTTTTGAAGAAGCCGGCATGGTCGCTTCAGGTATAAATCCGGAGGGTGAACTGGTCGAGATCGTTGAGTTGAAAAATCATCCCTGGTTTATCGGCGTTCAGTTTCATCCTGAATACAAGAGCACGGTTGAATCACCTCATCCCCTCTTCGTACGATTCATCAAAGCCTCGCTCGATCATAAAATGCATGGCTGAAAATTATTTTCTGCTTTAAGTTGATACGGGTATTGTTCAGGATTTTTTAATGTGTGATTGAACTTGAATTCATCCGGATCAATACCAAAATCCGTCATTTTTTTTATTAACAATTCTCCGGATCGGGGTCATTTCTTCATGTTCCTCAATACAGAAATAATTGTACTGAAACAGGGTCGGCGTTTTCACCCAAGATTTGCATTCGTTCACCCTTGAATCAGGATCGTTCACATACACCTGAAAAACGAGGCAACCTGTTGATAATCAAGAGATATTTTTCTTGCTTTGAGCCTCTAAAATCAGTAAGTTTGAGGTTCTGAAATTATGTATTGAGTGATTGGCTGTTAAGCTGCCATGATCTCCATTCAATCGCCATACCATGATTAAAAAACCATACGCTAAGCCATACCTGACCATGTGGAAAAAAACTACTCTCCTTAAAACTTTATTTGCCTTGTTCACGCTGATTTCCCTTCAGTGGAACACCAGTTTTGCCCAGGCCGGTCGAGGGATTACCTATACAGATACCTACGGCTACATCGCTTATCCGACCATCGGCGCACTTACGGCTTCACCCATAGCTGCCGGTACCGATGAACAGATCACACCCGCTATCGCCATAGTCGGAACGGCCGCCTTCAGCGTGAATTTCGGAGGAAGGGATTATAGCGCCTTTCACATTTCATCCAACGGATTCATCATCCTTACCAATGCGCCTGCTGGTACTCCTGCACCCATTGGTCCAACGCCTGCCAATAATCTGACAGCAATTCCTGCCGGAGACGGCCCGCTGATCGCGCCACTCTGGGATGACCTCATCACCGGAGCAGGATACCGTGCCATTGGGGGATTGGCTAACGGAATATTCTATGTGGAATGGCAGAACGTAGTTTGGGACAAGAATGCAGGTTCAGCATACCTTGCCAAGATGTGCGTTCGCTTTTATTCTTCCACGCATACCACGGTAGCTAACAGAGGCAGGATACAGTATTTCTATCAACCTATCGTAACGACTCTCCCACAGGCATACGGCCCTTATTCCGGAACTTCAGGAGGTGCCAGCATAGGTTTTGCCGATACCTGCGGAGGTGATTTTTATTCCGTCGTGCAAAGCACCGCTCCGGTGAATCTGCCCGGCTGGACGAACGGAAGCGCTTCCAAAACCGTTGAGACATCCAATATAAATAATCTGGGTTCTGCTAATACTGTCATAACCCAGGTTCAATACATCACTTTTGACAAAGGCGTACCCGCCAACGATCAATGTGCTAACGCGGTTAATCTGGGAAGCATCCCTGCCGGAGCCTGCACGCCTACCATTGGAACTCTCATCGGTGCTACCAATACAGGTACCCCGGCCGCTCCATGCGATGCAGGCAATACCAATGATGTATGGTATCGGTTCACCAAACCGGCGAACATCACCTCCTTCCGGGTCACAACAGATTTTGCAGCCTTATGCAGAGGAGTTACCACTTCAGTTGAAGTATATTCCGGTGCCTGCGGCGCGCTGGTATCCATGGGTTGTGCCAGCACAGGAGGCACCATTAACGCGAACAATGCTGTTTTAGATATCAGCGATCCGGCCAATGCCTGTAACGCAACGCAGTACTATATTCGTGTTGCGGGCGACGCCTCCGCACAGGGTGAATTCCAGATCTGCGTGGAAAATTACGGAGCCTCAAATTGTGCCAATGCAACGGCTCTTTCCACTACACTCCCGCTTACTTTAAACTGCCAGACAACCTGCGGAGCAGTAAATGATTATAACTCCACTCATGGCTGCAGCAGCAGTTACATGAACGGAGAAGACTTTGTCTATACCTATACTCCTACCTCTATCGCCAACTCCTGTATTTCCATTAACGTGACCAATACAGGCGCGGGTTCCAATCCCGGGATCTTCGTTCTGAACGATTGTCCTACCGCCGCTGGTGTTGTTTGTCTCGCATCAAACAATTCTACCGGCAACTCGGTAAGTATTTCATCCGTGAGTCTGGTTGTAGGAAACACCTATTACATAGTGGTTGACAACAACGGCACCCCGCCTTGTATCCCATTCACCTTACAGATCGCCACTGCCGGACTGGCTCCGGTGAATAATGATCCCTGTGATGCCGGTGTACCAATGCTTGCTGTCGGCGGCGCGACCTGTACCTGGACAGCCGCGGGATATTCGAATAACTGCGCATCGGCAACCACCGGAGTTCCCGCTCCAAGCTGCGGAAATTATAACGGTGGGGATATATGGTTCCGTGTGACGATCCCTGCGGCAGGTAACGTGGTGATTGATACCCGCCCCGGCGCTACCAATCCAATGGGCAATGCGGCTATGGCGGTCTATTCAGCCGGAAGTTGCGCAGGTCCATTTACCCAGATCGCCTGCGCGGATAACGGTTCGAGTATCAATGCCAACTTCCCGCTTGTCGCTCTCACCGGAAGAACACCCGGTGAAGTCGTTTGGGTCAGAGTATGGTCGGAAAACAATGCGTCTAACGGAAGCATTGAATTCTGTCTCAGTTCCGCCTGTAATTCATACGACGAACCCTGCAGCGCCACGCCATTGACTGTCACTACCGGAGGAGTACCGGTGTATTCAACCTTTACCAATGTTTGCGCTACCACTTCCACCGGTATGCCTGGAAATACCTGCGCCACCGCCCCGAGGATAGACGTATGGATCCGCATCATTGTTCCTCCATCCGGTGGTCTTACCATTACCGGACTGGTCGGTCCTACCACCGGCGGTATGCGTGATCCGGTACTGCAGGTGTATCGCGGAACCTGTACCTCACTGACCCAGGTGGCCTGCAATGATGATGCGGGACCGGGACTGGCACCGGAGATAACTCTTTGCGGAGGACTCACGCCGGGAGAGACCTTATGGCTGCGAGTCTGGCCATATGGATCAACACTGCCGGCTAACGAAGGAACCTTCCAGTTGGCGGCCTATGAGACCTCCCCTCTTTCTGCGCCCAATCCATACCAGGCTGATGAACCCTGCCAGATCACAAACGACTTCCCTGTTACAACTGGAACCTGTAATACTTATACCACACTCTCACTTCGTTGTCAGACACCCACTGCGGTAACGGCTGGTATTCCCGCACCGGTAAACTGCGATCCTTTCTGGGCGCCGGGCTGGAATCCAAGTAATGATACCTGGGTCCGCGTTGTAGTTCCTCCCGGAATTACTACCATGAACTTTGTTACTGCCGCTGGCAGTGTTACCGATGATCAGATGGCTGTTTACCGTTCTACCAACTGCTCGACCTTTACACAACTTGCCTGCGACGACCTCAGTGGTCCGGGACTGATGCCTTATATCTCACTAGGCGGACTGGTACCGGGTGAAATACTTTATGTAAGACACTGGATATGGAATGGTAACACTACCCGTACAGGTGATTTTGGGTTCTGTGTTGAGACTCCATGCAGTACGGCTGTTCCCAATGACAATCCATGTCAGGCAATCCCGCTCTCAGTAAGCGCCGGATGTATCTATAAACCTTATACTACTCTTTGCGCCACCAACACGGTGCAGGCAGGTGTTCCGGCAACGGTCACCACCTGCGGAAACTTCAATACCACCAGCAGGGATGTTTGGTTCTCGGTTACCGTACCCGCCAGTGGCCAGGTTTCCATTGACACAAGAAGTATCAACATCCCTGATGCGGTGATGGCGGTTTATTCAGCGGCCAGTTGCAGTACGGCATTTACGCAGATCGGATGTAATGATAACAGCAGTGTGAATCCAGCCATGCCCTCACTTACACTTACAGGAAGAACAGCGGGTGAAACACTATACATAAGGATCTGGGCGAAGAACGGCCTCAGCGGTGGTTTTGAAATATGTGTGACAGACCCATGTCCTCTTGGACCGCCAAGCAACGATCTTCCCTGTAACGCTCAGTTGGTCACGCTGGGAACGACCTATACCGGATATAATTCCTGCAGTAATGGTCTGAGTGAACCTTATCCTCCGGATGGCGCCGGTGCTGCCCCATCATGCTGGGCAAATTCAGGAGCAGGCGAACTCAATACGGTTTGGTATACTTTCGTAGCACCTGCATCCGGACAGGTAAGAATAAGGACCACACTTGGAACGCTCACCAATACACAAATAGCCATCTATCAGGGCGCTTTCTGTTTCTCCCTCGTACCGTTTGGCGCCGTCAGTTGTAATGATGACTATACACAATGCGGAGTGAGCACTTTTGCCTCTGAGCTGATTGCCACAGGTCTTACTCCTGGCGTAACCTATTATGTGGTTGTAGACGGCCGAAATGCGCTCACCGGTACCTTCGGTATAACGATTTATGATAATTCGATTCCGCTGGCACCCATACCGCAACAGGATTGCGTGCTGCCTACACAGATCTGCGCCCAGCAAACAACCTATGGAAGTCCCGGCTTCCAGGGAGCAGGAAATATCTGTGACCTGGGTAATACAGCCACTGCCTATGGCTGCGTGCCAGCCACAGGTGCAAGAGAAAATAATTCAGCCTGGTTCACTTTCAACATCGCTACAACCGGTAACCTGTTCTTTGATATCATCCCGACCAGCAATATTAATTATGACTGGGTGCTTTGGAATATTTCCAGCTATCCGACCATAGCCAATGCCTGCGCCCAGGTTCTGAGCAATGCAGCCACCATTGCGGCTTGTAATTACAGCACCACGGCAGGTACAACGGGAATGCAGAGTATAGGAACCTGTACCATTTGCCTGCCGGTTAATCCTCCATTCTCACAGGATATCCTGGTCACTGCCGGTGAAACTTACCTGCTCATGATCAATAATACATCAGGTCTTGCAGCCGGATTTACCCTTGACTTTGGCACCTCCTCACCGGTGAATTTCGGTTCACCGGCCACCTTAAGCTGGACCGGCGGTGCCAACAGCACCTGGTCGGATGTGGCTAACTGGGGAGGATGCGGTACGCCCAGTTGCGTGACCAGTGCGAATATTAACTCCGGTCCCCTGAACCAACCGGTACTGACAGCCAATGAGCAGGTTAAGGATGTTTATATCGGACCCGGAGCCACACTCACCATCAATGCAGGGGTTACTCTTCAGATTTGCGGTAATTATACAAACGATGGGACTTTAATTGCTGATCCAACATCTATCATTGAATTTATCGGTAGTGCCAATCAAACCATTAACGGAAATATAACCGGCACAAGCAGAATGGGTAATCTTGTCATCAATAAAAGCGGTGGCAATGTCCAGATGAATGCTATCGTGGAGGTTGCCAGGGACTTTAGTACTGTCAACGGAACGAGTGTATTTAACTGCAATGGGTTTGATCTGAGAATAGGAAGAAACTTCACGAACTTCAACGGAACCTCAACATTTCAGTCACCTGCCGGATCCATGCTTTCCTTTATAGGTGCGGCGCCACAGACCTTCACCAATAATGGAAGTCTTCTTACGCTGAACAATGTGAGAATGGCCCAGACGATCAACTCCTCAGTGACGTTGAGCGCCGGAGCCTTTAACAATATGGTACTGGGAACCGCGGGGGTTTTGACTCTTACCAATGGTAAGATCATTACCGGTACGAATGAAGTTGTAATTACCAATACCGCCGGCGC
Source organism: uncultured Flavobacteriales bacterium (assembly GCA_964544885.1). Classification (GTDB taxonomy): domain Bacteria; phylum Bacteroidota; class Bacteroidia; order AKYH767-A; family 2013-40CM-41-45; genus QQVM01. The sequence goes on along the minus strand of CAZJDX010000004.1, from coordinate 116,895 downwards.
CGCTTCGACCATTGGAAATACAGCCAGTTATGTTGAAGGATGGATGCGCCGTTATTTTGGGACCAGCGTTGCCAGTTATGATTTCCCTGTCGGGGATGCCATCACCGGTTGGGAGAGAGCGAATATTGAATTCACCACTCCTCCAAGCGCTCCTTATAATCTGTTGATGCGCTTCCTGCGCTGGGGCGGAGCCAACCTGCCGCTCGTGAACGGAGTTTATCCGCCGCTTGAATGTTCGGGCTATAACTGGAGTCTTCGTCAGGCGCTGAATCACGGTTACTGGAATACCATTTCCAGTACAGCAACTCCTACGGGTACCTATACCATGACTTTGTACAACCGTACCTATTCAAACTACGTGGGAACGGCTACGCCGGCATCCATCAGTCATGCCGTAAGTGTTGCGCAGGGCGCTCCGGGAACCGTACTCACCTTTGCATCAACGGCGACTCCCGGTTTCCCTGCTCTGAGTGTGGGTATGAATGTACTGGGATTTGGTGTTCCTCCCGGAGCCACCATCACGGCAGTTACGGCTACCACCGTTACTCTCAGCGCAGCTACCACCCTGGCTGTTCCGGCAGGTACTTATATTGACTTCTTTACAGCCGGAGCAGCCGGATCATTCGCCGCACTGACCATTATGAAAGATGTAAACGGTTCAGGAAGCTGGACGATGGAAGCAACCTGTCCATGTAACCCGACCTTCCCACCTCCGCCAAAACCTGCATCACGCCGTTATGCCTATGATGCAAGCAATACCGGGTTCTTCAACTTTGCCACGGTGCAGTTCGGTACCGCACTTCCGATTGAGCTTATCTCCTTCCGGGCCGAGAATACCGAAAGAGGTAACCGTTGTGAGTGGATCACGGCATCCGAGATCAACAATGATTACTTCATTCTTGAAAGAAGCTATGATGGAGAAAATTTCGTGAAGATCGCGCAGATCAATGGTTACGGCGCAGGTACTACTACCGAAACAAGAGAATACAATTTTACGGATGAAGATCCTTGCAACGGAGTTGTGTATTACAGATTACGCCAGGTGGATATAGACGGAACAGAAAGTGTTTCTGATATAGTCGCCCTGAACTGCCTGAAGACCAAAGACGCGCTTTCAGTATATCCTAATCCTGCCAGAACCACCATCACTTATTCCTTCTTTGAAGAATATGAAAGTGTGATCAATGTGCAGATTCTGGATGTGTATGGAAAACTGGTCAGTTGGGAAAGATTCGGAACCCAGCGCGGCGCCAATATTCTTCAGAGCAATATAGAACAACTTTCACCGGGTGTATATTACCTGAAACTCGATCATGTTGACAGGACAGAAAACCCACGACAGGTCAGGTTCATAAAGAATTAAAAACAAATTATTTAATGAAAAGCCGGGAGATTCTTCCGGCTTTTTTTTGGACCCATTCCAACAGGGAAGGCAAGCCTTTTTTTTTATCTTTGCGGCCTCTCTAAAAATTCCTGATGGACAGACAGTCAATAATAGGTTTGTTGTTAATAGGCTTGCTGATCATTGCCTACACGATTTATACGCAGCCGAGTAAAGAAGAGATCAGGGCCATGCAGGATCGCAGGGACTCGGTTGCAGCGGCCCAGGCTAAACTTGAAGCCATGGCTGCGGCAGCTTCCTCAACGGTACCTTACAGCGATACCGCTTCACAGAAGGCCGGGACTGATTCTCTGCAAACTGACAGTATCGCGCCTGACCGCAATAAGGAGATGTATGGCGAATTTGCAGGAGGCGCTGAAGGAGTTGAACAGATTCTCAGTCTGGAAAATAAACTGATAAAGGTTGAGATCTCTTCCCATGGAGGAAGGATCAGAGGAATAGAACTGAAGAATTATCAGACCTGGGATGGAAGACCGGTTATCCTGATGTCCGGAGATTCCGGTGAATTCAACCTGTCCCTTTCCGCGGGCAACAGGATCATCAATACCAAAGATTTGTATTTTCAGTCGGCCGGTACGGCAGGAAAGAGCAATGAAGTAAGCATGCGCCTGCCTGCAGGTGAAGGAAAGTATATTGAATACGTTTACAGCCTGGTTGAAGATTCTTACCTGCTGGATTTCAGAATCAACGCGGTAGGTATGCAGGATATCATAGCTTCCAATGCTTCTTATATCAATCTGGACTGGAAAGACCAGCTGACACGGAAAGAAAATAATCTGGAGAATGAGCGCGCAAGCGCCACCATTTATTACCGCTTCGCGGAGGAGGATGTGGATTACCTGAGTCCGACGAGTGATGAAAAGGAAAGTCTCAAGACCCGTGTGAAATGGGTCGCCTTTAAACAACACTTCTTTACAGTCGCACTGATCGCCGATGAAACTTTTGACTCTCCCGTGGTGGAAACCATCACCGATGAGAACAGTGAATATGTAAAAAGCATGTCCGCCTCCTTCTCCCTCCCTTATGACCGCAAAGAAAAAGAGAGCTATGGCATGCGATTTTATGCCGGTCCCAACCATTACCAGACCCTTAAGAAAATCGACGACCTGAACCTTGAGAAACTGATACCGCTGGGTTGGGGCATCTTTGGATGGGTAAACAAGTTCCTGGTGATTCCCACTTTTAATTTTCTCAACAGTTTCAATTTCAACTACGGGATCATCATCCTCCTGCTCACTATTCTTGTGAGGATCATCTTGCTTCCTCTCACCTATGGTTCATTCAAGTCGCAGGCCAAGATGAAAGTGCTGCAACCCGAAATGACGGAAATCAATGAGAAGTTCAAGGATGACCCGATGAAGAAACAGCAAGAGGTAATGGGACTTTACCGCAAGGCAGGTGTTAATCCGCTTGGAGGATGCATACCCGGTTTATTACAGATGCCAATCCTTATCGCGATGTTCAATTTCTTTCCCTCTTCCATCGAACTCCGGCAGGAGCCATTCCTTTGGGCAACTGACCTTTCAACTTATGACAATATCCTGGACCTTCCCTTCAAGATACCTTTTTACGGCGCGCACGTGAGTCTCTTTACCCTGCTGATGACCATTTCCACCATTATCTATACAAAGGTCAATCTGCAGATGGCAACGGCAACCAATCCCCAGATGAAATGGATGATGTACCTGATGCCCATATTTTTCCTGGGATTCTTTAATAATTATTCATCCGGACTGAGCTATTACTACTTCCTGAGCAATATTTTCGGATTCGGACAGCAATACCTTTTCAAGGCTTTCATCGACGAAGATGCCATACACCGCCAGATTCAGGAAAACAAGAAAAAACCGGTGAAAAAATCGTCCTTTCAGCAGAGACTGGAAACGATGGCTAAAGAACGCGGAATTCAACCTCCCAAAAAGAGATAAATATCATGCTTCCGAACTTGGCGACTTTTTGGAAGATTCGTAAATTTAGGCTTGAACAATTCATCAACAGTTAAAAATCAATAATCATGGCAGCTGATTTTCTTCCCTTGTTAGGTACTGACCATATAGAATTCTGGGTTGGTAATGCAAAGCAGGCATCCTACTTCTATCAACATGCATTTGGCTTTGAACTGATCGCTTATGCAGGTCCGGAGACCGGTATACGCGACAGAGCTTCCTATGTACTGCAACAGGGAAAGATACGGCTGGTACTCACCACTTCCCTGCTGCCCGACAGCGAGATCTCGGAACATGTGAGAAAACATGGAGACGGAGTCAAGGTTCTTGCCTTATGGGTCGATGACGCAGAGAAGTCCTTCTATGAAACGATGTCGCGCGGAGCCAGACAGCATACGGCATTACAGACCTTACGGGATGAACAGGGTGAAGTGAAGACCGCATCCATCCATACCTACGGAGACACAATACATACGTTTGTAGAGAGAAAAAATTACAAGGGAGCATTCATGCCCGGATATATTGCGGCGAAATCATCCTTCAAAACCGAACCTATCGGGCTTGAAGTGATCGATCACTGTGTCGGAAATGTGGAGTTGGGACGCATGAACGAATGGGTCAAGTTTTATGAGGATGTGCTTGGATTCAAGATGATCATCACCTTTGATGACAAGGACATTTCGACCGAATACTCCGCTTTGATGAGTAAAGTGGTTTCTAATGGTAATGGGTATATCAAATTCCCTATCAATGAACCTGCCGAAGGGAAGAAAAAATCACAAATTGACGAGTACCTGGAATTTTACAGAGGGGCCGGTGTACAGCATATTGCCGTCCTGACCAATGATGTGATCAAGACCGTAACGGAGTTGCAGAAAAGAGGAATTGAATTTCTGAGAGTGCCTTCCAATTACTATGAGGAGTTGGAGAAACGTGTTGGAAAAATCGATGAAGATATTTCTACCCTGGGTAAGCTGGGAATTCTTGTGGACAGGGATGATGAAGGATATCTGCTACAGATATTTACCAAGCCTGTAGAAGACCGGCCTACTCTGTTCTATGAGATCATTCAGCGTAAAGGAGCTAAGTCCTTTGGTAAAGGAAATTTCAAAGCGCTTTTTGAAGCTATTGAAAGGGAACAGGCGATCCGAGGTAATCTCTGATCTATATTGCCCATGTTAACCGTCAAGGGGAAATTTTCCTGCAGGAAAATTTCCCCTTGGTATTTCATGTAAGTAGCAGCCATTTCTTCAGGTTTCCTGCACACAGGCGACGGATTCAAGGCCGGCAAATTCATTGCAAAGGATTGTATATCAGCTATTAATAAATAATTCATTTTCTGAACATCTGTGGTATTACTTTTGTAAAATTCGCGTGCACATAAACAACTAACGATTCTATGAAATTTACCAGTTTCCCAGGTCTTCTCAGGTCAGTCATTTTTTTCTCCGCACTCTTATTTACTGCATCTTCAGATACTTCGGCAAAAGGCTATGAAATAAAAGTCCGGATCAAAGGCCTTTCGGATACAGTATGCTATCTCGGTAATCACTTCGGAGATAAACAATATGTAAGAGATACGGTAAGGGTTGACAAAGAAGGATGGATGTTATTCAAAGGCGAGGATTCTCTTGCCGGAGGTATATACCTTGTCATTCTTCCGGGAAAGACCTATTTCGAGATGATCGTCAATGAACAGAAATTCACACTGGAAACAGATACACTGGATTTTATCTCCCACATGAAAATAAGCGGCTCACTGGAAAACAAGCTTTTCAATGAGCACCAGCTTTTCATAATTGAAAAGTCAAAAAAATCACAGGCTTTGAAAATTCAGCTGGATATTCACAAAGATGATAAGACGAAAGCCGACTCGATCAGAGAAGAGATGAAAAATGTGGATCAGGAAGTGAAAAATTACAGGCTTCAGATCCTGAAAGATCATCCAAAAACTTTCATGGCTCAGCTCATCCGGGCCATGTCTGAACCGGAAGTTCCCGAAGCTCCCAAAGACGCGAATGGCAATATCACCGACTCCACTTTTCAGTTCCGGTATTATAAAAACAATTACCTGAAAGACCTGGATTTTTCAGATGACAGGTTGTTGCGGACACCGGTATTTTACAATAAGATCAAGACCTATACACAGCAACTTACGGTACCACTCCCTGATTCCATCATCGTGGCTGTGGATACGATCATCCAGCGCGCACGCGCCAATAAAGAAGTTTTCAAGTATTGTGTAGCGCACTTTGCCAACTATTATGAGACATCCAAAGTGATGGGCTATGATAAAGTTTTCGTCCACATCGCGGAAAGGTATTACCTCACCAAGGAAGCTTTCTGGGCTGATTCGACCCTTCAGGCCAAGATCCATGAACGGGTACAAAAAATAAAACCGAACATTCTCGGCGAGAAGGCATACAACATGATCATGCCGGATACTTCGCTCAAGCTGCAGGCACTGTATAACATTAAAGCTGATTATACGGTAATCGTTTTCTGGGATCCAACCTGCAGTCATTGCAAGATTGAGATGCCTAAATTAGTACACTACTATGACAGCGTCAGGACGGCAGGTTTGAGTTTCGAAGTATTCGCTGTAGGAATTGAATCCGATATTGAATTGTGGAAAAAGTATATCCGTGATAATAAATTACCCTGGGTGAATGTATCAGACCTTTATAATAATACGGGCTTCAGGAGTTATTACGATATTTATTCAACTCCGGTGGTCTACCTTCTGGATGCAGAGAAGAAAATTCTTGCCAAGCGTCTTGACACGGAAAAATTGCGGGATTTTATAGATCACCATTCCAGGAATAAGAAACCTTGAGCGAAAGACTAAAGGGCAACTCCAACGATCACTTAACGGTGATTTCAAATTTTAATTCCCGCTTTTTACCTTCCTGTTCAATTTCCAACCGGTATGAACCTGCCGGAAAATAATAATTTCCGTCTTCAGCTTTAACAGGTATTCCATAAGGGACTTTCGTCTTTTTCTTCATGAGCAACTTCGCATCCGCTTCCCGGAGCGTTAATACAGTGCTTATATAATTGATTCCCGCCTCAGACGTATCCTTCAGGGTTTGTAAGATCCGGCCATCGCCGGAATAAATGTTGAAGGTGGAAACAGCCGCGGAACGCGAATAGTAGGCTACCGCTAATTCAGGCACACCTGCCTGCTCAAACATACTGAATGCCTTCCCCCAGTTCTTGTCAAAATCAGGTGCCTTTACGCTGAAAAGTTCGAGGTCCTTAAGAAGCAGAGAGTCCGTAAGCATTCTTAGCTCTGTCAGTCCGGCGATAAATATACTCCTGCCATGGGTTCCCAAAATAATTTCGTTATCGCTTGGATGAATCACGGCGTCATGTACGGCTACTCTCGGCAAATCGCCGTTCATGCTCATCCAATCCTTACCACGATTAAGGGAAATATAAAATCCATTGTCAGTTCCTGCAAAGAGCAGATTCTCATTCTGCAGATCTTCCCGTATGACATTGACCGGCTCGGCAGGAAGTCCGGAGGAAATGCTTTTCCAGCTCTTTCCATAATCTTCAGAAACAAAAATATAGGGATCAAAATGATCATGCCTATATCCGTTCATGCTTACATAGATCCGGCCTTCGGTATGCGAAGAAGGGCTTACCCTGCTTACATAGAGATCTGTTGGCAATCCTTCAGAAATTTTATTCCATGAGTAGCCGACGTCCTTACTCATCCATACCAGACCATCATCTGTACCTGCATAGATCAATCCAAAACGGAGCGGGGATTCAGCTATACTTACCAGGGTATTGTAGGGTACATCACCTGTCTTGTCATTCATAGTGAGGTCAGGTGAAAGTGTACGCATCTCTTCTCCTTTCAGCATGGAACGGTGAAAGTGGTTAGAGCCGAAATAGAGTATATCCTGACAATGCCTGGAAAGATGAACAGGACTTTGCCAGTTGAACCTGTAATTCTTTTCGCCTATATCATTCCTTGGTTTAATGGAAAGTGATTCCCTGGGATTATTCTTGAGGATCCTGTAATAATATCCGAATTGGAAACCCGTATACACGGTGGTGTTATCCCTGGTGTCGACCTGCACCTGCATGCCGTCACCACCCATCAGACCTGTATAGGGATACTTTCCGTACTGCAACCAGCTCTTGTCGCCGCTGTAGGTTGAAGGTCCAGTCCAGACTCCATTATCCTGCAAACCTCCATATACATTATAAGGTGTTTCCATGTCAACCTCTACACTGTAAAACTGTCCAACAGGAGGAGTATTTGCTTTAAACCAGGATTTGCCATCATCATAGGTAATATTTACACCACCGTCATTACCAATAATCATATGGCCGGGTCGTTCCGGATTCATCCAGAGCGCATGATGATCCACATGAGTATTATCTCCATCTATCGACTTAAAACTTTTACCACCATCGTAAGATAACAGCAAGGGTACTCCGCAAACCGAAATTTTATTTTCATCATAAGCTGCGACACTGATCTTTCCAAAATAATATCCATATGTATAAAAAAGATTCTTCAGATAATGATCGTGTGTTCGTTTCCATGTTCTGCCGGCATCCAGGCTCTTATATACTTCCGCACCTGTGACCGGAGTATCGAACAGTGAGTTGTTGGCGTCATTCAGATAGTCCACCAAGTCACTGACCTGAATCGAATCATCCCTGACAAGGGATTTAAGGATTCCGGCGTTATACTTCGAAGGGAAATCATTCTCTTTCAGGAATGCATCCAGCTTCTTGTCATCCAGCTTCAAAAACGTCTCATCCGGAATATTCCTAAGGTCTTTTGTTACGATCTTTGAGGTATCCTGAACTTCCTCTTCCGTACGCTTGTTTTGATTGTCAAGTACTGCATAAATTATCCGCGGATCAGCTTGATACACAGACAAGCCTATTCTGCCAAGACCATCTCCTCCGGGAAATCCGCTTCCGCTTCCGCTGATCAATCTCCAGTTTTCTCCTCCGTCTTCAGACTTATAAATACCTGAACCGGGACCTGCTTCCACAAAATTCCATGCTCTCCTTTCGCGATGCCACAGGGATGCATAGAGGATGGAAGGATTTCCGGGGTCAATATCCATATCCACGGCACCGGTATTATCATCTGAAGACAAGACCAGTTTCCAAGTTGAACCTTTGTCGGTGCTTTTATATACGCCCCGTTCCGGATTAGCCGAAAATAAATGTCCCAATACGGCTACCCATACTGTTCTATCATCGGAAGGATGCAGGAGTACTTTCCCAATATGATGCGACTCAGGAAGGCCTTTATGTACCCATGTCTTTCCACTGTCCTCACTAAGATAGATACCTGTTCCTGCATATGAACTTCTGCTGCTGTTCACCTCACCGGTACCAATCCAGATGGAACGGTTTTTCCAGTTGACTGCGATGTCGCCTATGGTGATGACATCCTCATTATCGAAGAGCGGATTAAAAGACTGGCCATTATTCTTTGTATGCCATAAGCCGCCGGAAGCGTAGGCTACATAAAATTCCGTAGGATCTGAAGGATTGACTTCTATATCGCTTACTCTTCCGCTCATAATGGTTGGGCCAACGTTCCTGAATTTAATATTGGAGACCAGAGACCTCTGATCAAGAACCTTTCGCTTAGAAATTCCTGAAAGCCTGTCTGCCGCCGTACTTGCTTTGAGTTGTGAATAAGCGTTCTGATTAATGCTCAGCATTAAAAGAAAAGCAAAAGCAGTTACACGGGAATAAAAAATTTTCATGGTTTTTGTTTTATCACGCTAATTTCCGAACATTTCCTTAAGAAACAAGACTTCATTAAAGGAAGCAATGCTGAAGAGGAACTCTACCCAGGCGAGGTCGTCATCATAAAAGATAGGCCATGCACGTGTAATAAAACGGCTCCAACTCTCAGAAATGCCCTGACAAGCTTTAACAATGCATTAAGGTTCCGGTTGGATCAAACGGTTTTCATCAATTCGCCCAGTGCATTCTCATACCGGTTCTTTGCATCAGCGATATTTCCAAAAGAAGAATCATCAATGAGCAATTCACCGTCGGTAACCACACCGAGGTTTGCGAATTCAACATCGCTGGCTGCAAGGAATTCCACGAAGGCATCAATCTGTTCAGGTGATACTGAAACCAGAATACGACTTTGAGATTCACCGAATAAAAAGGCATCCGCACGGCAGTCAAAGTCGGTTTCAATGGAAAAACCCAGCGAATTCGGCATGGCCGATTCGAGTAATGCGATGAATAAACCTCCATCCGAAACATCGTGAGCGGAACGGACGAGTTTTTTCTTTATGAGAGACTTCACCAGTTGCTGCACTTTATATTCTTCATCAAGATCGAAGGAGGGTGCCGGTGAATTTTTTACCTTATGATATGAATATAAATATTCCGAACTTGAAATATCGTTCTTTGATTCGCCTATCAGATAAATGGAATCTCCGCCGGCTTTGAAATCCAGCGTCATCCTGTTCGACTTGGAAGGCAACACACCGAGCATTCCAATGGTTGGTGTGGGAAATACAGGTCCTTCATCTGAACTTTGGTTGTAGAAACTCACATTTCCTCCGGTGACAGGAGTCTGGAATTTACGGCATGCCTTTGCCATACCTTTGATTGACTGAACGAATTGCCAGTAAACCTCTTTGTTATAGGGATTACCGAAATTGAGGCAATTGGTTATCGCTGAAGGCTCAGCACCGCTGCAAACGATATTTCTTGCCGCTTCACTTACCGCGATGGCACACCCTTGCTCAGGATCTGCATATACATACCGGGAATTGCAATCGACGGTCAGCGCCAGCGCCTTGTCAGTTCCTTTGATATTGACAATGGCTGCATCGGATGGAGCATTCGTACTCATGTTCACGGTTCCAACCATGGAGTCGTATTGATGATAAACCCATTTTCTTGAAGCGATGTTGGGATGACTGACCAGAAAATCCGCGACTTCTTTCAGGTCTTGCGGTTCATCAATATCATTGATCGAAAAACGTTTATTGTCTTTGAAGTATGCCGGTACAGCATATTCGCGGTGATATACCGGGGCGCCTCCACCAAGTACAAGTGAATCAGCCGGAACATCCGCGACCAGTTCACTTCCCATATAAAACCGGAGTTGGGTTCCGCTGGTCACTTCACCAATCTGTACGCAATTAAGATCCCATTTATCAAAAACGGCCTTCACTTCAGCTTCCCTTCCCTTCTTCACTACCACCAGCATTCTCTCCTGCGATTCGCTGAGGAGGATTTCCCAGGCAAGCATGTTCTGCTGACGCGTCGGAACCTTGTCAAGATGAATTATCATTCCGCTCTTCCCTTTCGCCGACATTTCAGAGGTAGAACAGATGATACCGGCAGCGCCCATGTCCTGCATACCCACAACGGCTCCGGTTTTTATCACTTCAAGGCTTGCTTCCAGCAGTAATTTTTCAGTGAATGGATCGCCTACCTGCACGGAAGGGAGGTCGTCTGCGGAATCTTCGTGTAAATCACCCGAGGCGAAGGTCGCACCGTGAATACCGTCTTTACCGGTGGCGGAACCAACAATAAAAACCGGATTGCCTGAACCGAAAGAAATGGCCGAAACAGTTTTACCTGCTTCAACAATTCCGGCAGACATGGCGTTCACGAGCGGATTTACATTGTAACAATCATCGAAATACAATTCGCCACCAACAGTAGGTACACCGAAAGCGTTTCCATAATCACCGATTCCCTTGACAACACCTCTCAGCAGGGCCCTGTTTTTTTCCGATGATGGATTTCCAAAACGAAGTGAGTTCAGCTGTGCCACAGGTCTTGCGCCCATGGTGAAAATGTCCCGGTTAATACCACCTACCCCTGTCGCTGCCCCCTGATAAGGTTCAATGGCACTGGGATGATTATGACTTTCGATCTTAAAAGCACAGGCTAATCCGTCACCTATGGCGACGAGCCCCGCATTTTCCTGCCCGGCCTCCGCAAGCATATGCGGGCCTTCCTTCGGCAAGGTCTTAAGCCAGACGATAGAATTTTTATACGAACAATGCTCACTCCACATTACACTGTAAATACTTAACTCAGTGTAATTGGGAGTCCGGCCCAGGTACTGGATGATCTTTGAATACTCTTCTTCAAGCAGTCCCAGGCTTTTAGCAGTAGACAGACTTACTGCCGGCTCCATCACTTCTGACATGTCAAATGATTATAAATTAAGAGGAATTGAATTTATCACAAAAGTAGGGATAATTTATTTCTCTACTTTTGGAGTACAAAAAGAATTTGTTAAACCTCTTCATGGTCTGATAAATTTGGTTCAATATGCTTTATGGAGTGGATCCTGACCGCCGTTTATACTTTTCTCTTTATCGCTCTTGTCCTGAGACTTAAAGCCTTTGAATTGCCCGGCATTCCGCCAGGATGGCTTGCCGCAACATTTCTGATAAAAGTACTCGCCGGAATTACCCTGGGCTTGATATATACACATCACTATACCGACCGAAGCACAGCCGACACTTTCAAATTCTTTGATGACAGCCGGGTGATGTTCGATGCCCTGCAGGAGAATCCTTATGATTTTTTGAGAATGGTCAGCGGGATTGACGCGAATGCTCCGGAACTGAGAAAGTACTACCTGCAGATGGATGCATGGCTGAATACAGATGTACTTTTCAATGACAACAAAACCATAATCAGACTAAATGCCCTGTTCCATTTCATATCACTGGGAAAGTATTATGTGCACGTTGTTTTGTTGAATATACTTTCATTTGCAGGACTCATCTTTCTTTACAAAACCTTTATCGTTTCATTCACCGGCTCAAAAAAATTACTTTTTGCCGGAACCTTCCTGCTTCCTTCCGTCCTCTTCTGGGGTTCAGGTTTGCTTAAAGACGGACTCTTGCTCTTCGCGTTCGGTTTACTGATGATGAATTTCAGTCGCGCACTAAATGGCAATAAAGGATTTCAGGTCTATGCCGGATTAATTCTTGGACTTTTCCTGATGATACTCATAAAACTGTATGTTCTTGTCGCTGTTCTTCCGGGTCTTATGGCCTGGGCCTGGACTGTCCGGCAGAGCGGCTGGAAGGTCCCGTTAAAATTCGCATTCTGCTATGGCTTATACTTCCTGATGATCTTTAACATTCACCATATTTTACCGCAGTATAATTTTACAGATCTCATTTACTGGAAACAAAAAAATTTCAATACACTGGCAGAACTCACACAGGCAAAGAGTGTTATCAGCATTCCTCAGCTTGAGTATGGACTGACCAGTATCATCCTGAATTCTCCTCTTGCATTTCTGAATACTTTTATAAGGCCGCTACCCATGGATGTGCATGGGAATCCTTTTATTTTAATGGCATGCCTTGAAAACCTGTTCATAGCAGGCTTCACTATTACCACTTTCATTTTTCACCGCAGGAATACCGGCTCCTTGCATCCCTTGATCCTCGTCTCAATTTGTTTTGTTATCCTGATCTTCACGTTAAGCGGACTCATCACTCCCATACTTGGCGCCCTTGTTCGATACAAAGTTCCTGCCTTGCCTTTTCTCATGTTTCTGTTGGTCAGCTCGTTCGATTCACAACGACTGTTGAATGTCTTTCGAAAAGCGAAGGACAATTAAATTGTCATGTGCTTCTTGTCACCGGCGAGTTCAGGAATAAAATGAAATATCTTTTTACATTTGTCTTACTCAATTAATTCCCTGAAGTTTATGAATCTATTCAGAAAAAAATCCGTCTCAAAAATACTTGAACAGGCGGATGGCACAGACAGTGGCGATCATTTGCCATTATCAAGGCACTTGGGGGTGAGAGACCTGACGGCTTTCGGGATTGCTGCCATTATAGGTGCCGGAATCTTCAGTACGATAGGCAATGCAAGCGCCAGCGGCGGACCCGGCGTTGTTTTTCTTTTTTTGTTTACGGCCTTAGCCTGCGGATTCACTGCATTCGCCTATGCAGAATTCGCCAGCATTGTTCCTGTCTCAGGGAGCGCCTATACCTATAGCTATGTGGCTTTCGGCGAGATCATTGCCTGGATCATTGGCTGGGCTTTAATTATGGAATATGCCATCGGTAATATCACCGTTGCCATTTCCTGGTCAGATTACCTCACCGGCCTTCTGTCAGCAAACGGAATACATTTACCCGCGTGGATGACGATGGATTTTCTGAGCGCGATGAACGGATTTAACAAGGCAGAAGCCTTGCTGCTGGCGGGAAAGGATTTTGGTAATCTTAGTCCCGCACTCCAACAATCGCATACCGCCTGGTCAACCGCGCCCCAGTTGATGGGGATTCACCTTGTTGCCGATCTTCCTGCCTTATTCATCATAGTACTCATCACCTGGTTAGTATACCGTGGGATAAGAGAATCCAGAAATGCCAGTAACCTCATGGTGGTCATTAAGGTTTTGATCGTCATGCTTGTGATCGCCGTAGGAGCCTTTTATGTCAACACCGATAACTGGGATCCCTTCATGCCCAATGGGATTAGCGGGGTTCTGCAGGGTGTGAGTGCTGTTTTCTTCGCCTATATAGGCTTTGACGCGATCAGCACCACCGCGGAGGAATGTAAAAATCCACAGCGGGATCTTCCACGGGGCATGATGTGGGCGATCATTATTTGCACCATACTTTATGTCGCGATTGCCTTGGTGCTTACGGGAATGGTAAACTTCAGCGAACTGGCCGTGGGTGACCCGCTTGCTTTCGTGTTTCAAAAAGTGAACCTCCAATGGTTTTCCGGTATTGTCGCCATCAGCGCCATCGTTGCCATGGCCAGCGTTTTGCTCGTATTCGCACTGGGACAGCCAAGAATCTGGATGAGTATGAGTCGCGACGGACTTTTGCCAAAGAAATTTTCCAGGATACATCCAACATTCCGGACTCCATCCTTCGCCACCATTGTTACAGGTATTGTAACAGCCGTTCCGGCTCTGTTCATGAATCTTACCATGGTGACCGACCTTGTAAGTATCGGAACTCTTTTCGCCTTTGTGCTTGTTTGTGCGGGGGTGCTGAAACTCGAATCCATGCCCGATGCTCCAAGAGGAAAATTCAAAACCCCGTATATTAATTCCCGGTACATAATGCCTTTTCTCCTCATCACCGCTATCGTACTGAGTGTAACTTATAACCGCGAAAAAGTAGCCGGCTTTTTCAGTAATGACCCGCTGATAATGGATGCAGCCAAACTTATCGGAAACGCGTCAGCGGAGGATCTTGAGATGATCAAGGAAAGTACCCTCCGCATGGATTCGAAAGGGTTTGAACAAGCCGATTACGACCTGGAGTCTTACCTGAGCGCCTTGCCGGCTGAAATTTATTCATCCTTTGTAGCTAAGTTGCCGCTGAGCGAAGACAAAAAAATTGAAAAGGGCTGGGATGTGTTCAAACATAAAATCCCTCTGTGGATCTTCATGCTCTGCAGTCTGGTCCTTACGTATCTGGCTTATTCCAAAAAACTTTCACTCATTCCTCTCTTAGGACTGATTTGCTGCCTCTATATGATGAGTGAACTTGGTATCTCTAACTGGATTGGTTTCGGATTGTGGTTGCTGGCGGGTCTGCTCATTTACTTTGGTTATTCGGTCAAAAGGAGCAAGTTGAATGAATATGCCAAATAACTGTTTTATCTTTGACTGTTAGTATTTACCACACGATTTTTAATTATGGGAGTAGGAAAAATAATTTTCATAACAGGAGCAACCGCCGGTTTCGGCAAAGCCATTGCGTATAAATTCGCTGCGCACGGGTGGGACGTAATCATCAATGGCAGACGCAAGGAAAGACTGACAGCGATCGAACGGGATCTGAAAGATCAGTATAATGCCCGTGTCTTGTCACTTCCTTTTGACATACGGGATCGTGAGGAAGTAACGAGAAGTATTCAGTCACTTCCTCATGACTGGAAAAATATAGACGTTCTGGTGAACAATGCGGGACTGGCTTCCGGACTTTCAACGATCCAGGAAGGCGATCCCGATGACTGGGATCTCATGATAGATACCAATGTAAGAGGATTGCTGTATGTATCACGGCAAATCATGCCACAGATGGTGGCGCAACATCGCGGTCATATTATCAATATCAGTTCCATAGCGGGAAAGGAGGCTTACGCTAAAGGTAATGTCTACTGTGCCACCAAGCATGCGGTTGACGCACTCACTAAAAGTATGCGGATAGATCTTCTCGAGCATGGCATCAAGGTAACATCCATTGACCCGGGCGCCGCTGAAACTGAATTTTCTCTGGTACGATTCCACGGAGATGTGGAAAGGGCCAAAAAGGCTTATCAGGGCTATGAACCTCTGCATGCTGACGATATCGCCGATATCGCATACTTCGCTGCGACAAGACCCGCTCATGTCGTATTGAACGATATCGTCGTTACACCACTTGCTCAGGCTAACACTTCTTATATTGTAAAGAAAGATGTCTCCTGAGTAATGTCTGTACGCAGACTCCGGAAGGCACTGCCATCGATTCCTTCATACTATTCGGTTCCGACGCAGCAAGGTGGAATTGGCACATGACGTTAGCTTTCGGAGAATAAGAATCAGGCGCTGAAGTTTTATTTGTGAAAATGAAAATAAAAAAAGATTGATTTAAGCGTTTCATACCGACACCGTCCAAACCCTGACAGGCAGGTTCCGGTACTCACCAACAGTTAGTGGTTTCAGTATATTCTTCTATATTGTTCTGAAAGCAATAAATCTTTGTGCACATAAGAAAATCTGGTATTTAGAGATATCCTTTATTGAAAAGCATTTCCCGGAAAGTATAATTTTAACAATCTTGCAGTAGAAAATGAGCAAAAAAAGATCTGCAGTCCTACTAAGCTTTATTGCGCTTCTCAGCGGGTGCCTGCTCTGGCTTGCCTGGCCTGAAAGGGGCTTCAGTCCGTTTATCTTCTTTGCATTCATTCCGCTCCTCTGGCTCGAAGAACAGGCACTTGCAAGTGAAAGACGCCGCGCTCATCTCAGGATGTTCTTTTATTACTACCTCACTTTTCTCAGCTGGAACGGATTAAGCACCTACTGGATCTGGTATTCATCCAATGCAGGTAGTGTCGTTGCCATCGCCGCAAACAGTTTGCTGATGACCATCATTTGGCTTACCTATTTCAGTACGAGAAAACGGTACGGAACATTGGTGGGTTATTTTTCTCTTATCTGTTATTGGGTGGCGTTCGAATTTTTACACCTGAACTGGGAACTGTCCTGGCCCTGGCTTACACTCGGAAATGCATTTGCCCATAATCCCAAATGGATACAGTGGTATGAATATACAGGCGTTCTGGGCGGCTCAATATGGATACTTGTAGTGAATATGGTTTTCTATCAATTGATAAAAAATCTTTTCAAGAAGAATACGATGCCAAAGATCCGCAGGATCAATACAGTCATACTTTCTGTCGTTAGCTTCGCGCTCATAGTTTTTCCACTCCTCATTTCCTTTTACCTTTACGGTAAGAGACTAGACAAGGGTTCCCCGTTCCGTGTGACAGTGGTTCAGCCCAATATTGACCCATACAATGAAAAATTCTCCGGTCCCGCTTCCGACCAACTGGCCAAACTGCTGCGGCTTGGCTCAAGTATGATCGACAGCAGCACGGATCTTTTGCTTGGACCCGAAACCGCACTTGCTGAAGGAATATGGGAAGAAGAAATCTTCACGGACAAAAATATTCACACCATAACTTTGTTCAATGACGCTTTTCCCCGCCTTCAGATTTTAATGGGTTTATCTTCCTTTCATGCATACCGTACTGATGAAAAACCTTCCTTAACAGCCAGAAAGTTCAGGGATGCAGATGCCTATTATGACGCTTACAATACAGCGATGCTTATAAACAGCGGCGACAGTATTCAATTATATCATAAATCCAAATTAGTTCCCGGTGTGGAAAAGATGCCTTATCCATCGATCTTCGGATTTCTTGAAGATTATGCCATTGAACTGGGTGGTACGTCAGGAAGTCTAGGAATTCAGAAAGAGCGGACGAACTTCATTTTGTCGGATGGAACCAGGATAGCACCTGCCATCTGTTACGAATCCGTTTATGGAGGTTTTATGTCCAACTATATCCGGGGCGGGGCTGAACTCATAACCATCATCACCAATGATGGTTGGTGGAAAGATACACCCGGATACAGGCAACATAAAGACTATGCCCGGCTTCGGGCTGTTGAATTCCGGAAAAGTATTGCGCGTTCAGCCAATACGGGAATTTCCTGTTTCATCAATCAAAGAGGGGACATAATGCAGGAAACCAACTGGTGGGAAGAGGATGTTATCAGCGAAACGCTTTATAAGAACCGTACCATTACTTTTTATGCGCGGTATGGAGATTATCTGGGTTTTATCGCCGCCTTTCTTTCCATATGTATCTTACTCTTCATGGGTGTAAAGCGGGTTGTCGGATGGTAGCTGATCTGCAAAAAGTATACGTTCTGATCAAATCATAAATTATGAAATACGATATTATAGTTATCGGTTCCGGTCCCGGAGGTTATGTTGCAGCCATCAGGTGTTCTCAGCTTGGCATGAAGACCGCCATTATAGAAAAATACCCTGTGCTTGGAGGCACGTGCCTGAATGTCGGTTGCATTCCCAGCAAAGCCTTACTGGACTCATCAGAACACTATCACAACGCCTTACACAATTTCAATCTTCATGGGATCAGAATAAAAGAAACAGGTTTCGATCTGAAAGCCATGATCGCAAGAAAAAATGAAGTGGTGAAACAAAACACGGAAGGCATCAATTACCTGATGAAGAAAAACATGATCGATGTTATCACCGGTCACGCAACACTCATCAAACCTGATCATATACGGATCACGGAGGCTGATGGTAAAAGCCATGAGATAAATGCAGATAAAGTGATTCTTGCTACAGGTTCAAAACCGGCTCCCTTAAAAGGTATTACGATTGACAAGAAAAGAATAATCACTTCTACGGAAGCGCTGAATTTGAAGGAAGTTCCTACTCACCTGATTGTGGTGGGCGGTGGGGTGATCGGGTTGGAATTAGGTTCCGTCTATGCGAGACTCGGTGCAAAAGTATCCATTGTCGAATTTACTGATTCCCTTATCGGGACTATGGACCTGTCATTGGGAAAGGAGCTGCAATCCTCTCTGCAAAAACTGGGATTTGAGTTTTACACCGGGCACAAGCTCAGCTCAGCGGAATCAAAAGGGAAAGAGGTATTTGTCAGTGCCAAAGCTAAAAATGGTAAGGAGCTCAGCTTAAAAGGCGACTATTGTCTGTTAAGTATAGGTCGTATTCCCTATACAGAGAACCTTGGACTTAAGGATGCAGGAATCCAAACAGATGAACGAAACAGGATTGTTGTGAATGAAAACCTGGAAACTTCTGCAAAAAATGTTTATGCCATAGGTGACGTGATCAAGGGCCCAATGCTTGCACACAAGGCTGAAGAAGAAGGTATCTATGTTGCTGAACATATCGCCGGGCAGAAACCACATATTAATTACCTGCTCATACCCTCTGTTGTCTATACCTGGCCTGAAGTTGCCGCTGTTGGATACACCGAGGAAGAATTAAAATCACAGGGAAGGAAATACAAAAAAGGGATGTTTCCGTTCAAAGCAAGCGGGCGAGCCAGAGCAAGTATGGATACAGCCGGATTTGTTAAAGTACTTGCAGACGGGGAGACTGATGAAATTCTTGGCACTCATATGATCGGGCCACGGGCTGCAGACATGATCGCGGAGGCAGTCGTAGCTATGGAATTCAGGGCATCTGCAGAAGACATTGCCCGCATGAGCCACGCACATCCGACCTATACAGAAGCTTTCAAAGAAGCATGCCTTGCCGCGACTGCTAACAGGGCCATACATATCTGACAATAACTTTAAGGCAAGCATTATGCTGAAAAATTCTGAAAATGACTGACAGACTGAAAACGGGAGTACTGCTTGTGAACCTGGGAACACCGGATAGTCCTTCAAACTCTGATGTAAGAAAATACCTGAGAGAATTTCTGAATGATCCCAGAGTAATAGATATTCCGAAACTAAACCGCTACCTGCTGGTTAATCTCATCATCGCGCCACTCAGAGGTCCCCGTTCAGCAAAACTTTACAAAAGCATTTGGACCAGCCAAGGGTCTCCTCTTTTGATCTATACACAAAAACAGGCTGCTCTGCTTCAGGCTATGCTGGGAGAAGAATATCAGGTTGAGTATGCCATGCGGTATCAAAATCCATCATTGGAAAATGGTTTGCAAAAGTTTAAAAAACCGGTTTTTAAAGAGCTGATTGTATTGCCACTCTTTCCGCAATATGCTTCGGCAAGCACAGGCAGTGTTCATGAAAAGATCATGAGAATAGTTTCGACCTGGCAGATAGTACCACAAATAAAATTCATCAACAGCTATTGCGATCATCCGGGTTTCATAAAAGCCTTTTCAGCCATCGGGTCGATGCTTCAACCCGACAAGTATGATCATATACTATTCAGCTATCACGGATTACCGGAACGACAGATAAAAAGCGCGGATGATTCCGGAGAATGTCTTTCAGGAAATTGCTGTGAAACCTACACCAGTAAAAACGCATTCTGCTACCGTGCTCAGTGCTTTCAGACTACAAGAAAGATCGCCGTATCACTCGGGCTTCCGGAAGAAAAATATACTATCTGTTTTCAAAGCAGGCTGGGAAAGGATCCCTGGATCAGGCCTTATTCAGACGACATCATCAAAGAAAGAGCGGCAAAGGGAGATAAAAAGCTTTTGGTGTTCGCCCCTGCCTTTACCAGCGATTGTCTGGAAACCATCCATGAAATTGGCGTCGAATACCATGAACTTTTTCAGGAACATGGAGGAGGTGAAGTAATACTTGTTCCGAGTCTCAACGATCATCCCGAATGGATAAAAACAATGAAGGAACTGGTGGCCCCTGCCTGATCTGCGGCATTTTTGTATATTTACGTGATGGACAGAAAATCTTTTCTGAGATCATTACTCTTTTTACCACTTAGCTGTACCTCCATGAGTCTTCATAAACTGGAGAAGTTCACTTCAGGATTCAAGCCATCGGAAACTTTTCCGGTGCTGTTTTTCGGACATGGAAGCCCCATGAATGCCATAGAAGATAATCAGTTCAGCAGAGGCTGGAAAGAATCGGTAAAAAACCTTGAGCTTCCATCCGCCATTATATGCATCTCCGCACACTGGGAGACCAACGGCACTTTTGTAACCGCAATGCAACAACCCAGGACAATACATGACTTTGGCGGTTTTCCTGCTGAACTCTTCGCGGTTCAGTATCCTGCACCCGGTAACCCTGAACTGGCCGAAGAAACAAGCAAGACAGTCAAAAGAACAAACGTGGGTTTGGATCAGGAATGGGGACTTGATCATGGATGCTGGAGTGTAGTGAAACATTTATATCCACAGGCAAACATACCTGTCATTCAATTAAGCCTGGATCGCAGAAAGCATCCGGCTTATCACTTTGAACTTGCTTCGGAGTTAAAGTCATTGCGAAAAAAAGGCGTATTAATTATTGGAAGCGGAAACATGGTACATAATCTTGGAATGTTAGACTGGAGAAAAAACGATCAGGGTTTTGAATGGGCAGATCAGGCGAATTATGATATGAAAAGAATGATAGTTTCAAACGAATTCCAAAAACTCATCGACTACAAAGAACAGGGTAAGGCCTTCCAATTATCCGTACCTACCCCTGAACACTATCTTCCACTTCTTTATACCTTAGGCCTGAAAGACAAGAACGAGAAAATCTCCTTCTTCAATGATAAAACTACCATGGGGTCTATATCAATGACAAGTCTTAAAATCGAAAACGCCTGAGTACAGACAACATTCACCAAATAAAAATATTCCAATTCAATGAAAAACCATTTTAACTCGATTATCCTGGCCGCTGCCGTTATCATCACCGCCATAATCTTTTCAAATGCATTCCTCAACAGGAACAGTCACACGAATTCGGTCAGTGTTACCGGACTTGGAACAAAAGATTTCACTTCTGATCTGATCGTCTGGAGCGGATCCTTCACCAGAAAAAACATGTTACTGAAGGACGCCTATGCCGAACTGGATAAAGACCGTGAAAAGATCAGCAGCTACCTTGAGTCGAAGGGAGTTGAAAAAAGCAATTATGTCTTCTCGGCGGTTCAGATTGATAAGGAATTTGATTATACATTCGACAATGAAGGGAATAACCGGAAATCGGTCTTTAACGGATACAGGCTCAGGCAGAATGTCCAGATCGAATCAACCGATGTTGACAAGATAGAGTCTATTTCCAGACAGGTAAGTGAACTTATCAATTCCGGTATAGAATTTTACTCGGATAATCCCGAATACTATTATACCAAACTTGCCGCCCTCAAGATTGAAATGATCGCAGAGGCGACAAAAGACGCTCAGCAGCGGGCCTTGAAAATGGCAGAAAATGCCGGAGGAAACTTAGGTGAGGTTAAAAAAGCGAGTATGGGTGTGTTCCAGATAGTGGCCCAGAATTCATCGGAGGAATTTTCCTGGGGAGGCTCTTTCAATACCAGTTCCAAAAAGAAGACTGCGAATATCACGATCAAGCTTGAATACGGAGTGGACTGACAAGACCTACTCCTTTTCAACCAGCATAAAACTGTGCTGCTTCCCCATGTAGCAATTATAGACCAATACCCGCTTAATCTCATTCCCGGCTTTTCCTTTCTTAAGCATATGCGGAGGTATTCCGGTATGATGAATGAAGCGGCATGCATACCACAATGAAATCGCGGCGGCAGAGGGGAACTCTCCACAGGTATGTTTAAAGCGAATCACACATGTCTGCGGATCAAGGGATGCTTCGATGGCAAGAGAGAATACATCATACCGTGAATCACCATTTTCCGCGCTCAAAAAAAGATCTATGTCTTTCACACTGACCTGGTTCTTCTCGAGGAAATCACGGAAATACCTTTCAAGTGTTTTACTATCCGCCAGGTGAAAAAACTCCAGCGCTTTCACTGAGGCAAGAGCTTTATCAGGTATGCCATTTACAATGAACATGGCGACCCCCTCACCCGCTATGGTGCCTTCCGTTTTTCTGCCATAAAGTTCATGATTGGGGGTCTCCTCCTTCTTAAAACTTCCGGCCAGCCGGTCGATTGTGTAGTTATAATCCGAAATCTCATCAAGACCACCAAGCAGAAAGGTTTTTTCCGGAGTCTCCTGCGCTTTCATCATCGCGTCAAGGAGCGCATTCTCGAATGATAATCCACGATGCACATGTGTGATATTATAACCCTTGTTCTTTTTCAGGAATGCGATCTGTGAAGCGATGGCATTGGAAGTACTTTGGACAAAATTTGTCGGTGTTAGAGTACCTTCATCATACTCAATGATCTGATTAAGGAACCTGATACAATCTTCCATGCCTCCGTTGGCTGTTCCGATAATAATCCCGTCAAGTGATTTCATTTCCTTAATAAGCGGCAAAGCGGCTCCAACACCTAATCTTACCGCTTTACCCATTCTGCGAAGCAGCCCGGCAGGAATATCATGATATAAAGGCTCTATGGCATGCAAGATGTTCTCCGTCGAAGGTATGAGCGTCATCAAATCTATTTCACCAAATGTTTTCTGAGGTGAGATGCAGGATATGTTATGAATGAACAGCATGGATCAGTACCGGGAAAAAATGAGAGATGAACAGTTTCCTCCGAAACCAAAAGAATTCGACATCACATGCTTCAATTCTTTCTTCACATAGGTTGTCACCGGAATCAATCCCGTCTCTTCCAATGGAAGTCCGAAGCGCAGGTGAGGATACAACTCCCCATTCTTCAGGCTGAGAATGGCATACGCGGCTTCAATGGCGCCGGCTGCTCCAAGTGTATGTCCCGTGTTCGACTTTGTAGACGAGAACAGTGGTACCTTGCCAAACACGCTCAGCATGGCCCTGCTTTCAACGATATCATTATTCTCCGTGGCAGTACCGTGAACATTGATATAGTCAATATCCTCGGGTAAAAGGCCGGCTGAATCCAATGCCGCCTTCATGGCAAGCGAAGGTCCATCTCCCTGATCAGACAAAGAAGAAGGATGAAATGCGTCGTTGGTATTGGAATATCCGCTGAGTTCAGCCAGGGGTTCTAAAGATTCTGATAAACCCTCACGTTCAAGGACCAGGAAAGCGGCTCCTTCTCCCAAATTCAATCCCTTCCGGTCACGATCGAATGGTTTGCATGGCTCAGGAGAAAGTATATGCAAGGCATTGAAACCATTGACTGTAAACTTTGCCAGACTGTCCACACCTCCGGCGATCACCCGATCGGCCAGTCCGTTTTTGATCAATCTTGCTCCATACATAATGGCATTTGCCGATGATGAGCATGCCGTATTGATGGTATTGCATATGCCGTTGATTCCAAAATACTCACGGAGAAACAGAGTGACAGAACCCGCATCATAGGAACTCAGGTATTCAGAACCTCTGTCACGACTGTTGGCATCATGATACAATTCATCCGTGAGACACATACCACCAACCGTATTGGCACCGATTAATGCAGTCCTGCTTTGACTCAGGGTTTTTTCACTCAGTCGGGCGCCGGCAATGGCTTCCTTACAGGCATGAAGTGCGAGCAAGCTGGTCCTGGTGATGCCACTTCCTCTAAGTAAAAGTTTCTCCTTCAGCTCTCCGTTGCTGTATTTTATTTCTGCTGCCGGAATCAGGCCGCTGTATCTGGTCTGAAATAATTCAAGCTTTCCTATTCCGCTGCTTCCCTGTTGCAAAGCCGACCGGTTCTCTTCAAGAGAATTTCCCAGAGAGCTGATTACTCCCATTCCGCTAACTACTATTCTGACACCAGGAAAATTACTTTGTACGGTGTTTCTCAACATAGTCCACCATCGTATTGATATCAATAAAAATCTTGCGGCCTTCTTTGGGATCGGTAATCTTAATTCCATAAACCCTGTCGAGCAGAACGATTAATTCGATAGCATCAATGGAATCGAGGCCCAGTCCCTCGCCAAACAGCGGTTCATCATCTTTGATATCTGCAGGGTTAACATTGATAAGATTCAAAAATTTCACAATGTTTGCCTTCAACTCAGCCTTTAGCGCTTCTCTTTCCATAATAAAGATTCAAATTAATTTTTGTCTTCTTAAACCTGCAAAAGCAAGTACTTGCAAGATAAGGATGATCAGGAGCAAAGGTACGAGGTTTCCCCATAAATCCTTTAATTTTCCTCCTTCGAGGAATAAGCCGTAATATGATTCCAGACTCCAGTGCATGGGAGAAAAGCGAAGAAAATGTCTGAATGAATCAGACATGGCAAAAGAAGGAACGAGTATTCCGCCCAGCGCTGCCAGGATCACAATGGATACAGCACCAAATCCATTTGCCTGTTCCTGTGTGCCTGCATACACTCCGATGCAGATGGCATAACTTACGGCGCATAATGCAGTGATAAGCGAAACCAATATGAGACCGGAAAGATCAGCTGGTATGTTCAGCTGAGGGAGTCCGATCAGAGGAAAGAGGAAAACACCTATGGAAAAAATAACAAGCACCTGCAGCATGCACACTCCGGTAAAAACAATCAATCTGGAAAACAGGCTTATCCAATAATTGGTCGGGAGGGTTTTGAGTCTGAGATGACTACCACTGAGTTTTTCCTTCACCATATTTCCTGCGAGTGAAATAACAATAAAGAACATGGCGAAGATTGTCCAGGCCGGTATGTTATGCTGGGTGGCATTAGGTATGGTTCTGCCCAAATCCCGGGAAACCGGTAGTTCCGCGATATCAATTCCAGGCTGAAACAGTTTCTCATCCATTGTAAATCCGGTGTTTTCCTCAGTTACAGAATGATGTACCAGTTCCAGAATTTGTCTTGTCTCCACCATCTGTAAAGCGCTCCTAAGTCCGTTGAGAATATTGATCCTGTAATTGCTTTGGAGCACAGGGTGGTAATACAGGAGAAGTGAATCGGGAACTGATAGCTGATGAGAGGAATCATTTGTGATGCCGGTCATATTGAAAGCCTTTTCACTCTTTATCTGCGCATTCATCAACAGAACAGCACTGAAATCATCAGGAATACGTATGGCCAGCAGCGCTTCCATTTCATGCATCCTCTGTGCAAGTTCCCATCCTTCCGGAACATCATCTGTAAGCAAAAGATCGAACATCCCCAGTCTGGAGAGCGCCTCGATGAATTGCTCTGATGATTTTCCCTTGTCTTCATTACACAACAGAATCTTCACTTTATTCGAGTTCACCATTTCAAAAGTGCTGTTCTGAAGGCTTGTAATAATGATCACCAGCAATACGGGCATGAAGAGAATAAAGGCTAAGCCTACCCTGTCGCGCCATAGGATAAGCAGATCTTTGCGTATGGTAGCGATCAGCTTGTTCATCAGTCTCTGAATTCCTTTCCGGTGAGTTTCAGAAAAATATTTTCGAGATTCTCCTCATCAAAATCATTCAACAGCTTCTCTATACTGCCACAGGCAAGTATCTTGCCTTCATCAATCAAAGCGATACGTTCACATAAGTCCTGTGCCTCTTTCATCTGATGAGATGTATAAAAAAGTGTTGTTCCTTTTCTGTTCAGCTCCTTGATATAATCAATAATCGCCTTTCCAGACTGGACATCAACACCAACCGTTGGCTCATCCAGAAAAAGAAGTTCAGGTTTGTGCAAAACGCCAATAGCAAGGTTTACACGCCGTTTCATTCCTCCTGAAAAGTTCCTGACAGGCTTGTTACCCGTCTTTGACAATCCCATCACCTCAAGTACTTCAGCGATTCCTGATCTGATAGCGGCCTTGTCCATACCATACCATGCTCCGTAAAATTCAAGATTCTCGATCGCGCTCAATTCAGGATAAAACGAAAAATCCTGGGGTACAAAACCAAACAATTTTCTGTAGTCGTGCCTTCCTTTCCGAACCGGTTGACCAAAGAGTTCTATTTTTCCGGATAAGGGCTGTAGGATACCACATAACAGATGCATAAAAGTTGACTTGCCTGCACCATTGGGGCCCAGCAAACCAAAGCGCTCGCCCGCTTTCACTTCAAGGGTTTGAATATCGAGGCAGGTTGTTGACTGACCCCGGTATTGAAAACTGAGACGGTCAACCCTTAAGGCAGATTCAGTGATTACTGCCATTTTATTTTGGACAAAGCGGTGAAGGCTTGTTTTTCTATGTCCGCGATCTGGTAAAGAAACTCACCCATGTCGTTAAAGTCCTGCTGTGATGAAAGACGACCTTTGTAGATTCCCGCAGCCTGTACCGCGGCGGACCTCCACAGATCACCGGAACGGGTAAATTGTTCGGAGATGGAAATGAGTTTTTCTTCCGGAAGGTAGGAGAATGCCTCCTGCAGAAATGCTGCATAGATGAACCTGAATCCCCCACCTCCGGTCCCTATCTCTTCCTGCATACGCACCAGTTGAGCCAGATAAATGCCCGCTTTCTGAGAGCCAAGTTTATCACGCCATCGAGTTATCTTTTTTCCCGTATAGCGTATCCCGTTGACTCCGGCGAAATTTCCAGGAATGTAAAGCATATCACGTACATTTCTTTTAACACCCCTGATGATACCCTTTCTGATCTGTTCAGAACTGACACTGGCATTCCCCGCCGGATAATACAATTGACCGCGAGGCGCCAGCGCTCCTTTGGCAAAACGAACCCTTTCCAGTTCATAACTGCTCAAGCGGGTTGTTGATTCCATCACCGGATCACTGATAAGATAGTCATCGTTCTCCTTTCCGAACACAACAAGGTTATGCGCATTAAAATGAAAACGGTATTCTTTTGGAAAATAGGATAGATAATACACGCCAACCTGACAACCAACAGGCCTGCCTTCTTTCAGACGTTCCTCAAGAAATTTCCGTGCGTTTTCCCTTGAGCCGAAAGTTTTCCTTACAACAGGAATGCCCAGTGAACGGCAGGTCCTTCGGAAAATATTTCCGGGCATGGTACGGAATGCAAAAGCAGGTCCATTATTGATCTTGAGTAATGGGATGTAAATAAAGAACAAGCCGGAACCAATTCCGAATGCAAGAGGCTCTGTGATCTGGGAAACTCCGTTAAAGCGTAACAGATTCTTCGTTACTCCATTTTCACAATGCGCGGATTGAATGTGCTCAAACTCTATTTTCATCAACCTGCATTGTTTTTAATTCATCCAGTGTAACATCAAATGCTTGCGCATACCTGTGAAGCCTGGATTCCGAAAGACGGGCAAAAACAGAGGGACGCATATGCCTTCTGATGGTCCATTTCCAGAAACCCGTATAGGCGGACACAATACCAATATCCATGAGCCTTAGTTCCATGAAAAACAAAACCGGACTCGCCTTTCCGTCCAACACTTCCTTTCTGGCCTTTTCTACCCTTGCCTGTATATCTTCCCATGCCACTCCGAGGGCGGTGGATTTTACTTCCCAGCCTGTACTGAGGGTTGTAGTATAATTTCCGTTCTCATCCACAGCATAGCAGACTTCTCTGGTAAAATTCTGAAGCTTGCTGGGATCCTGAGGTACTTCCTTCTTTTGCATTTCAACACACACTTAATAATGCGAATACATAGGAGAATCGGGCGCTTTCAGGAACGGCCAAAAGCAATTTATCTCCGTGCCTGAGCTTTCCGCTGTTAAAAAGTTCATCAACCATAAGGTAGATCGAACCCGCGCCGACATTTCCAACCTGACTAAGATTACTGAACCAGCGTTCCTGCGGAATGATCAGATCATTCTTTTCCATATTCTCCAGAATTTTGCTCCGGAAAAACTCACTGGACATATGCGGAAGGAAATAAGAAATCTCATCCGCCCTGACATTTCTCTTGTCAAGAATCAGTTTCAATTTGTCAAAACCCAGTGAAACAATATGCTTGCTGAGCAGTTTTACGTCCTGCTTCATGCTGAGGATGGCTTCGGCCATAATCTCTGCAGGAGAATAATCCATATAACTTTTAAGTGAACCATCCTCCATCTTGTCGCCTGCCATGTACATGCAGGTTTCAACTTCATTTGCAAAGGATACCCCTTCGATCCAGTCGATCTTCAGACTTATACCTTCATCATTGGGTTTGTCTGAAAGAAGAAAAGCACCTGCCCCGTCAGATAACATCCAGCGTAAAAAATCTTTTTCAAAGGCTGTTACCGGATCCGCCTCTATCAACTCCGAGTTTTGTTCCTCAATACTGAACACGTCGGAACGAAGAATCCTGGAAGCTCTCTCGGAACCTGTCGTTGCGGCAGTACTCACTTCACCGCAACGGATCGCCATGTATGCATACTTCAGTGCATGCATACCCGAGCAGCATGCACCCGAAGGCGAGACGACTTCTGCATTGGCGGAAGCCTCTAACCAGCCATGTACCATGGATGCGTGAGAAGGCAGAAACTGATCAGGAGTGGAAGTTCCACAGGCAATAAGCTGTAAGTCGGCAGGAACGGCCGGCCCCTTGTTGAACAAACCCTCTACGGCAAGTGCAGCCATTTGTGAATTCGTATGTGTCCCCTGACCCTTCCGGTTTAATGCATAAAACCTGCGCTTGATTCCGTTATTACGGAGAACAATGCGTCTTGAACGTGAAGGTTTACCATGGATCAGTCCGAGGTATTCCTCCATTTCCTCATTTGATACCGGTTTATTCGGCAGGTAATGAGCTGTTCTTATTATATAGACCTGATTCAAAGACATTTAATTTCTTGTTACTCCCCGGAAGTAGTCCTTTTTTCTCCTTATAGAGGCTCCCAGAAAGGGCTTAAAAATAAGCATATATACTGTCAAAACAATTGGAGCTATAACAAAAAGAGCTATTAAAAGATAATATTTAAAAAGTTTCAACCAAAAGCGCCTGTTTCTCTTTTTAATAATCGTCCTTGCCCATAGCTGAAATAACTTTCCTGCCCTGGCTTCGATGAACATCAGATTTGTTTTCACTCTCACCGCACCCGATCCCAGAAGATGTTTCTGAAGTTCAATAAAATTATCCGTCACCATCGCCTCGCAAACTATCTTTCCAAATCGTGATGCTGAAGATATGGATTCATCGGAAATTCCGGGCTTGGGAAAGATGCCCAGATATTTTTCTTGTTTTCCGCTGAGCATCCAGTGCAAAATTGTGATGGCGCTGACGAAATTATTTGCTTCATCGGTCAGTACAACATTTCCGACAAGATCTGCACCGCACTTTTCAAGTTCTGTCTTTACTTTTTCCTGTGCATTCAGCCACATATTACGTGCTCCTATCAGTGTAACAACCGGCTTCCCCCTTATTATCCTCCTGAACTCCTCATTGGCAAGTATTGAAGTTGCCGGAATACTGGGTGACAGATACCAAGGCTGGTAAGCGAAAACGATCAGGTCATAGGTAGGAGAGGAAGGATTGAAATGACTGATTCTTGACGGAATACACAAGACGCTTTCCGGCATTGCATCAAAAAACCTTGTGCTTGTCCATGGAAAGTCAAACTCTTTCTCCATTCCCACCCGGATGCTTTCAACAAGCATTCCCGCATTTGTAAAGGGTTTGCTGAAATTGTCAACAATCCTTGACAGCTGCCCGGTTTGTGAATAGTGTACTATAAGAACTTTCTTTACCGTCAATGTGAAGAATTTTTAAAAACGGATTCACGAAGCATGAGAGATGTACTACTATACTTTTTGATCTCCAATCGCAGGTAAGCTTCGATCTTATTATAATTATCAAGTATGTGAGACTTATCCTTCTCCAGTTCGGATTTATACCTCATAATGGGAGGTGAATTTTCCTGTATAATAAGTCTGAGAAACCTATACTCAACATTCAGACTATCATCTGCTATCGCTTTCTCCAATTGCTGCCGCCCCTGCCTGAATAACTTAAGTTTTTCTGCCGGCACTTTCAACAAGCCTGCTAATTTCATTTTCATGGCTCCACTAAAAGCCAGAGTATCCTTGTGATCCAATTTACCGACATGACGCATCTGGGTTTCAACAACACTGATATCATCAGAAGTCAGAGCAGTGTAAAACAAACCGTAGGAGTCCTTTGGATTGGTAATATCCTGGGCATAAAGACATCGCACTTGTCCTGTAAGGATCAAAACGATAATCAGGATTTGTTTCATGCATCAATATTCTTCATCAATATTAGCCAAATCCGATCACTTCTGAAATACCAAAAACACTTCTGTAAATTTGTTTTTTTGTAAATACCTTTAGCCCTGTCACCCAGACTTATCAAAACCATCGCGGATACTGATTTGCAGAGGATAAATATTCATACCTTCATTTTGCAAGTCTGGATTTACAAGACCGGATCATGAAAAGTTTCCTTCGCAATCTCCTGAGACTAACAGGGTTCGACATAGTCAGATTTAATAAAAGAAGTCTGCTAAGCGCATCCCCTCTCCGACCCACAGGAAGAATGGACTTTCTGCTTCAGGATCTGAAAGCGCGTGGATTAAGGTGTACTGCCATACTGGACGTGGGAGCTAACCATGCTGACTGGAGTCGTATGGCTGCTGACATATTTCCGGGCAGTGTATTTTATCTGATTGAACCACAACAGGAAATGGAAGATTCCCTGCGAGATTTTTGTCAGGGGCATAACGGTTCTTCCTATTTTCTGGCTGGTGCGGGATCAGAAAAGGGGAAATTGCTCCTTACGCTGTGGGAAGACTTGTCTGGTTCGTCATTCATCCCTGAAAAGGACGACAAACTATTGGACAGAGGGAAGCAACGTGAAGTTCCCGTAATCAGGATTGATGATCTCGTCGCATCCGGGGAGATGAAAATGCCCGAACTTATTAAACTGGACATACAGGGTTTTGAACTGGAAGCATTGAAAGGTGCGGAATCCACATTTGGAAAGACTGAAGTGTACATTCTTGAAGTTTCTTTATACAATTACAATATCAGTGTCTTACCTGAATTTTCAGACGTGGTCAGTTTCATGCGGGAAAGAAATTATGTGGTTTATGACTTTCCCGGTTTTCTGAGGAGGCCGGCAGATGGCGCTTTAGGTCAATGTGATATTTGTTTTGTGAAGAAAGAAGGATTTCTGAGACTTGCCCGGTCATGGAATGAACTCTGATCTCCCAGTCATAGCAATGGAATGAGCAATACAGTGAACACAAAACGAAAGATCATCTCTGTTCCCTGCAAGTCAGATGATGCCGTATACGCTATTCACAGGAATGTGCAATCGGTGCCGGTTCATTGCTTACTTAACAGTAATTCCGGTTCAGTAGAAAATGTTGACGTCTATTCAAAATATGATCTACTTGCAGGTATCGACCTGATCGCAGAAGCTCCTTTGCAAGATGATACTTTCTCCGCACTACGCAGTTTTTATGATCTTCGGAAGGACTGGATTATGGGCTATTTCAGTTACGATCTGAAGAACGAGATTGAATTGCTGCAATCAAACAATCCTGACAGATTGCATTTCCCGAAGGCTCATTTTTTTCAACCCCGGTACATTGTACAGCTGAGGAAACAAGAATTATCCCTCCATTACCTTCCGGAATATACAGAAGAATCAGAAGCCTTCAGGGTTCTTGAAAACCTGATGAAAGCACCGGAGCTGCCGGATACGATCCAGACTTTCATCAATATCCGGACCACACCGGACAGCGCGACCTATAATGAGAAAATTAAAAAAATACTTGAACACATACAGAAAGGCGATATCTATGAAATGAACTTTTGCACAGAATTTTATGCGGAAGATTGCCATATAGATCCGGCGAAAATTTACCGTAGCCTGAACGAACTTTCACCTATGCCCTTCTCCGCTGTGTACAGAGCCGGCGATCATGTTGCCATCTGCGCAAGTCCGGAGAGGTTTCTGGCGAAACGGGGAAACAAGATCATCTCTCAACCTATCAAGGGAACAGCGCGCAGAAGTCCTGATCCGGAAACAGACCGTGAGATCGCGAGAAGGCTTGCCCGGGATCCAAAAGAAAGATCGGAGAATGTGATGATAGTGGATCTTGTAAGAAATGATCTCAGTCGTACGGCGCAAAAAGCTTCCGTAAAGGTTGAAGAACTTTTTGGTGTCTACACATTCCGCAATTTACATCAGATGATCTCAACGGTCAGTTCGCGGATAAAAGAAGAAATTTGCTTTACTCATGTTATCCGGGATTCTTTTCCCATGGGATCAATGACCGGAGCGCCTAAGGTAAGCGCCATGCAACTCATAGAGGAATATGAAGATACAAAGAGAGGGCTTTACAGCGGTTCCATCGGGTATATAGATCCGGAAGGCGATTTTGATTTTAATGTAGTGATACGCACCATTCTATACAACTCAAAAAAAGCATGTCTGTCTTTCATGACGGGAAGTGCCATCACCGCCAATTCCGATCCGGCAAAAGAATATGGAGAATGTCAGCTAAAGGCGGAAAGCATGCAACGGGTATTGCGCGGTCATTATAACCCGGATCAGTCGTCCGGATCAGGGGAAGATTCTGATAGTTAAGCACCACTTCAAATGAACCTTTTTGAAATATTTGAAGAACGAATCAAGTCTCTGAACTTGCAGGAAGAAGACAAACCTGTCCTGCTTGCCGTAAGCGGAGGTTTGGATTCCGTTGTGTTATTGCATCTCTGCTACAGGGCCGGAATATCCTGTGCCGTAGCGCATTGCAACTTCCAGCTTAGAGGTCAGGAATCGGATGATGATGCGGCATTTGTCAGGCAACTTTGCAGAAAGTACTCCTTCAGGTTTTACCTTAAAAAATTCAATACCGGATCCTATTCGCTGAAAAATTCCGTTTCGCTACAGATGGCTGCGAGAGAATTGCGTTATACCTGGTTTGAACAACTGGCCAATAAAGAAAACATCGGATACATCTTAACCGCGCACCAACTGGACGATACCATCGAAACATTTTTTATCAACCTCATGAGAGGCACAGGTATCAGCGGTCTGACCGGAATTCCGGAACTTAATAACAAGCTTGT
Source organism: uncultured Flavobacteriales bacterium (assembly GCA_964544885.1). Classification (GTDB taxonomy): domain Bacteria; phylum Bacteroidota; class Bacteroidia; order AKYH767-A; family 2013-40CM-41-45; genus QQVM01. The sequence goes on along the minus strand of CAZJDX010000004.1, from coordinate 83,567 downwards.
CCGGCCCTTACTCTACTTCTCCCGGAAAAGCCTGAAAGAATACGCACAGAAAGAAAAACTTGAATGGAGGGAAGATTCGTCCAATGACAAGGAAGAATACCTGAGAAACCGGGTCAGGAAGCAACTTATTCCCTTATTTAAAAAATTGCAACCCGGTTTCGAAAGCGTCATGATACGGAACATCAGCAACATCCGTGAAAGTGTTCAGTTAGAGGAGGAACTCGCCGGCGAACTGCAGGAAAAATATGTCACGGTAATGGGTAAAGACAAGTGGAAGATCCACCTCAAGAAACTGCGCACTGAAAAGGAAGTTTCCGTAAAACTTGGATTATTGTTGAGATACCTTGGGTTTAAGAATCCTGATCCGGAGGCCATACTCAGGGCAACGCATCCCGGAAAAATATTTCTCAGCGGTCAGAGCAGATTACTCAAAGACAGGGACGTTTTGATCCTTGAAAAACAAAAAACTTACCCTTTACGGCGTTTCAGCCTGACCGGGAAAGTGCAAGAGGTGGTGGCAGACAAGTTTATACTCCATACTTCCACTATGAAGTACCAGGACAAAAGAGACATTTCAACTTCCCCTGAAATTCATCAGCTGGATGCCGGCAAACTCCGGTTTCCGCTGAAAGTGAGACTCTGGAAAACCGGTGATTTCTTCTATCCGCTCGGCATGAAACAAAAAAAGAAAATCAGTGATTTTCTGGTGGATAAAAAAATTGACAGGTTTGAAAAGGAGAATTGCCTGGTGGTATTGTCCGGTAAAGACATTGTTTGTATCTTAGGACATCGGATTGATGACCGGTTTAAGATCACATCTGATACAACTGAAATTTTTACCGTCACGCTGGAAAAACATGAATAACACGTCCCCCGACCAACCCTTGTTTGAAGAAAAACAATACCTGGGTTATAATCCTTTAAGCACCCTTCGGCGGCTTTCACTGGCTTTGTTTTGTTTTGGCTTGTATTGGTGGAAGAGTCATAAAGGAAGCGATGGTGACTTGTTTTTCTGGCTTGGCATGTCCATTATCCTTATCTCCATTTTGCTGCTCTTTGTACTTCACATCAAGATACGTGTGTTTAAAAGTCATATTGAGATCGACGGACTGTGGACATCCAGAAGAGTCAAGATCGATATAGGAAACATAGTTAAAGTGGAGAGAAGAAAATACAGCAAATATCATCTCAACAATGCTGTCTTTAACCTCCATCTCAATGGCCTGATCCGGTTCTATACCGGAGGAGATCAGGCCGTGGAATTAACCAACCGGGAAGGAAATCACACCCGGATAGGTACCCAGAGACCGTTGGAACTGGAGAAAATTTTGAAAGAGCTGATCTTCAGAGGCAGATAAAAATTTTGCGATTAATACCTTCATCACATTCTTTATTTCAGGATTTCAAGATAAACTAAGCTATGATCGAAGCGACTGTAGTGAACAAAGAGGACATCATCGGTTTGAAATTTGTAAGTATTGATCAACCGCATAAGGCAACTTTCCGTCAGGATCTGAGAGCCGAACTTGAAAGAGCTCTTAAACTTGGAAATACAGAACATCAAAAAGTAAAGATCATCTTTGAAACCGATACAGGCACCCGATTTGCCGATACGACCATCTGGAATCTGACGGAGAACTATGTCATATTAAAAGGCAATATTGACATTCCTATCCGGTCCATTCACAGAATAGAGTTTTTTGAATAGATAATACTGCCTCCGAAAAGAACCGGATTCCGTTTCCTTCAATGCCATTTGACTGTCGTTCCCGGTTTCCCGCTCATGTGTTCAGCCTGAATAGTTAAAACTTATGCACAAGTGATTTGATTTATAAATTATCTTTGTGGCCGGAAACCATTTATCATATTGAACATCTAAATACTCTTAAAACATGAAAAAGTATCTCATTTGGATCATCCTTGGCGTCCTCGTACTCTGGGGTATCAGTGGCTATAACAGTCTGGTTGGATCAAGGGAAAGTGTAAACAAGGCCTGGGCAAATGTGGAAAATCAGTATCAGCGCAGAGCCGACCTGATTCCGAACCTGGTTGAAACCGTTAAAGGGGCAGCCGATTTCGAAAAATCAACCCTGGAAGCCGTCACGCAGGCGCGGGCCAATGCAACAAGCATTAAGGTCGATCCGAATGACCTCACACCTGAAAAGCTCCAGCAGTTTCAGGCAGCGCAGGCTCAGCTTAGCGGAGCACTGGGTCGCTTGCTTGCTGTCGCCGAAAATTATCCTCAACTGAAGGCAGTACAAAATTTCATCGAGTTGCAGGCCCAACTGGAAGGCACCGAAAACCGGATCAACGAAGCGCGCAGGCAATTCAATGAAGCCGCACAGGCATACAATGCCGGTCGTGCCGTTTTCCCAAAGGTCATCATTGCTAACCTTCTTGGCTTTAAAATGAGACCCTATTTTGAAGCGGATGCAGGAAGTGAAAAAGCACCGGACGTAAAATTCTGATGAACATAGAAGGGCGTTTTACAGAAGCTGACAGACTGAAAATACAGTCTGCCATTGCCGAGGCGGAAAAGAATACCTCCGGTGAAATGAGGCTCTTCGTCGAATCTGAATGCGGAGAAAATGTACTCGACAGAGCCGCATTCATCTTCAGGGAACTCAGGATGGATCAGACAAAGGAACGGAATGGCGTATTGTTCTACCTTGCTCTCGACTCCCGGCAATTTGCAATTCTCGGAGACAAAGGAATCAATGCAAAGGTTTCGCCTGATTTCTGGTTTGAGATCAAACTGGCCATGCAGAACCATTTCACAGAAGGTGATTTTATTCACGGACTCAGCAATGGAGTGAAAATGGCCGGGGAAGCGCTGCAAAAATATTTCCCTTATCAGAAGGATGATAAAAACGAATTATCCAACGAGATAGTCTTTGGAAAGAAAAATCCGAAAGCGCCTGCGAAATGAAAGCTTTTACCGCTGGCAGTTCTCTGTCAGCCATCAATACCTTAACCTTGACCCACACCCTGTTTTACTCAGCGGTCAACTTAGTATGAAGAAGAGAATCCTGTTATTTCTGCTGATACTCAGTTCTGCTGCCATAGCACAGGATTTTCCGCCGCGCGCCTCTACTCTGGTTACCGATTTTACCAGTACACTGAGCGCTGATGAAGCCGCTTCCCTGGAAAGAAAACTCCTCGCCTTTAACGACTCAACCTCCACTCAGATCGCCGTGGTCATCATGAGCTCAACAGGGTCTTATGAAATTGCGGAGTACGCGGTTCAGCTTTTCAATAAATGGGGAATCGGTCAGAAGTCAAAAAACAACGGGATACTAGTTCTGGTGGCAAAAGAAGACCGGAAAGTTTTTATAAATACGGGTTACGGCATTGAAGGTGTTCTACCCGATGCGCTCTGCAAGAGGATAGTTGAGCGGGATATAGTACCGGCATTCAAACAAGGACTGTTTTATGAAGGAATAGAAACAGCGACCAATTCAATTATGGCCATAGTAAGCGGAGAATATACCGCAGAAGACTACATGAAATCATCAGAACAAAGTGATAAGCCATCCTTGTTTCTCTTCTTCATGATATTCATTGTCATGATGATCGTCCTGTTTGCCAAAGTAAAAAGTGTACAACGCTACGCGCACACGAACAATCTTGCCTTCTGGACAGCCTGGGCATTACTGAATGCTGCTGCAAACCGTTCACGCGGGTCATGGGGTAATTTTTCCGGCGGAGGTGGATTCGGCGGAGGTTTCGGTGGTGGATTCGGGGGATTCGGCGGAGGGGGATCAGGCGGCGGCGGGGCAGGTGGCAGTTGGTGAACTTACATGATGATTCATAGCCACTGTCCGGATTTTCTTCAATCAGGTTTCAAACAGGTTTGAAAATATTTTCAGATGAGAAAGATTTATTCACTTATCGCCGTCCTGTTCATCCTTATTGCTTCCTCCTGCAGTCAGCACAGAGAAAAAGCAGTCCCTGTCATTGGTTTTCTTGATTTTCTGCAGGATGAAACCCTGGAACAGGCAAGAAAAGGTTTCTTCGTTGCATTAAAAGACGAGGGATTCAGTCCAACAGACAGTACCTTAAAAATAATTTACCGCAATGCACAAAGTGATCAGCCAACCTTGTTGCAGGCCTGCGATTATCTCATTGCACAAGATGTCGATCTGATCGCTGCCAACCCTACCCTTTCCACCATCACTGCCGTACAGCGAACCAACAGGATTCCGGTTTTCATGATGGTCTCTCCCCGACCCGATCTTGCAGGACTGACCGATAAATCGGGAAAATCTCCTTCAAATTTATTCGGCGTCTATGAGACACTGGATTATATTGACACTTCACTCATGCTGATACGGAACTTTTTCCCCGAGGCCGTAAAGATTGGTACCATCTATAACCAAAGCGAACCACAGTCGGTTGATGCCCTGCAAAGGATTGAACGTACCGCGGAATCAATGGGTATGCGAATCGAGAAGCTTTCAGTAAATTCAAGCAATGAAACTCAATTGGTGGTTGCCGCACTCCTCAACAAGGATATTGATGCCTTCTTTGCCCTTCCTGACAATACGGTTTTTTCATCCATTGAGATCATTGTAAAAAGCTGTGACGATGCCGGAGTACCCGTCTTCACCTGCGAAGAAGGTCTCGTGAAGCGTGGAGCGCTGGCTGCTTTCGGTGCAGACATGTATGCTTGGGGTTATCAGACGGGCATGCAGGCTGCCATTTATCTGAAAGAAAGAGACCTGAAGAAAATCAGTCCCGAGAGCGTGTCGCACAGGAGAAGAGTCTTCAATCCCCTGAAGGCTGAAATGTATAAAGTCCAATTCGACAGCACGTTCATAGCGGTCAACAACTAAGATGTTATGACCTTCTATGAATCAGCGATTTTACTTGGTCTCGCATTCTCTCTGCTGGCAATGGGAACATTCATCAGCATGCGGATCTTTAATATTCCCGATATAACCACGGATGGAAGTTTTACGCTTGGCGCTGCCGTTACCGCTGTTCTGATCAGTGGCGGCGCTTCACCCTGGTTAAGCCTCCTTTTCTCCTTCTTTGCCGGAGCTCTTGCCGGCTTTTGTATGTCAATTATTCATACCAAACTGAAGGTGAATGCGCTGCTTTCCGGCATACTGGTTATGACCGCTCTTTACTCTGTTAACCTGGATGTAATGGGAAGATCAACTATACCATTGATACAAACCCCAACTATCTTCGATTCATTTACTGTTGCAGGTGGCAGGATTTCAACGCTCCTCACGCTGGTATTATTCTGTGTTTTCGTGCTTACATTTTTATCATGGCTGCTCAGAACAGACTTCGGACTTGCCATGAGGGCAACCGGAAACAATCCGCAAATGATACGTTCTTTGGGCGTCAACCCGGATACCATGAAAATTGCCGGCATCGCGATCTCCAACGGTTTGATCGCCATAAGTGGATTTCTGATTACTCAGGTACAAGGATTTGCCGATATCAATATGGGTATCGGAATTGTGATCCTTGGTCTGGGTTCTGTCATGATCGGTGAAATTTTCCTTCGGTTCATTAAAATCCACAGCATAACTTTTCAACTTCTCGGCGTAATTGCCGGAAGTCTGCTATTCCGACTGATCCTTGCCTTCGCACTGACAACCGGAATTGATCCAGTTTATCTAAAACTCATTGTCGCTATTCTGGTTTTAGTTGTGATAAGTATCCCAAACCTGAAAAGAATAAATGATTGAGATAAAGGATCTGACCTACGCCTTCCAGAAAGGCAGCGTAAATGAAAACCGGGCCATTAACGGAGTAAGCCTTACAATTGAGAGAGGGGAATTCATCATTTTGATCGGCGCCAACGGATCAGGAAAAAGTACCCTTCTCAATCTGCTGGCAGGAAGCAGGATACCCGACGAAGGAAACATTCTTCTGAACGGAAAAGACCTGAGCCGGCTAAGCGAACATAACCGATCGGAATTTATCGCCAGGGTCTTTCAAAACCCTTTGATGGGAACTGCGGATGAACTGAGCATTCTTGAAAATATGCGGCTGGCCTCACTTCGCACCGGTAAAAAAGGTTTGAAGATCGGTACCGGAAGCGTTTTCCGGGCCAAAGCTGTTACTGAATTAAAAAAGATACGGCTTGGACTTGAAAACAATCCCGACCAAAGCGCAGGCACCTTGAGCGGTGGGCAGAGACAGGCTCTAACCTTGCTGATGGCTGTTTTGGATGATGCTGAAATTCTGCTTATGGATGAACCTACAGCCGCACTCGATCCCAAAACGACCGAATTGTTCATGGACCTGACAAGAGAAATTATTGAGGAAAGAAAACTTACCGTCATTCTTATCACACACCATCTCAAAGACGCCTTGAAATATGGAACCCGTCTTATACAACTGGAAAACGGAAGAATACGCCGTGATCTGAAAGGCCGGGAAAAGAACGGATTAACCATTGAACAACTATTCTCATGGTTCTAAGCATGAATTTTTTCTAAATTCGTCGTCCTTGTAAAAACATTCTATGGTATTTTGCGTTAAAAATCTATTTCCAAAGCCGTTGCAAATTTCCTTATGAAAAAACTCATACTGATCCTGGTATGCATTCTTGGCGGCCTGACTTCACATGCTCAGATCTTAGAGCCTGCAAAATGGACTTTTACAGTTGAAGAAACAGATGGTAATGAAGCCACGCTGGTATTCAATGTCAGGATCGACAAAGGCTGGCATATCTATTCCCAGTTTACTCCGGACGGCGGCCCGCTGCCAATGGTTTTCAAATTTAATGAAAGCAGCTGCTATGATTTGAAAGGTAAGGTAACTGAACCTAAAGCCTGGCAGGAATTCGATTCAACCTTTGAAGTAAATGTACTGCTGTTTAAGAATGAAGCAAGTTTTCGCCAGAAGGTTAAATTAAAAGACGGTGTTTGTGAGATCAGTGGCTTAATTGAATATCAGGCCTGCCTGGAAGCCTGTATCTTTCAGGAAAAAGACTTCAAATTTATAGTCGGTAAATCCGGCCAACTCAAGGATAACGAGCCTGCAGATAAACAAGGTGAAGCTCAGGCAGTGCCGGTACAACAGTCTGTACCGGATTCGGCTGCTGGTAAAGAAAATGAAATACATTACAACGATGATATCGCCTTCGCAAGCAGTCCGCTTACCAAACTTGAACCGGGTTGCGGAGAGTCTGAAACTCAAAACGGGAAAATAGATTCATCCCTGTTGGGTATTTTTTTCGCCGGCTTACTGGGCGGATTACTTGCGCTTCTGACACCTTGTGTTTTTCCCATGATCCCGATGACGGTCAGCTTCTTTACCAAGAGGAGCGGTGACCGTAAAAAAGGTATCAGGAACGCCATCATTTATGCTCTTTCCATCATTATCATTTATGTATCGCTCGGACTGCTCGTCACCATTACCTTCGGAAGCGACGCGCTGAATGAACTGGCAAGTAATGCCCTGTTCAATATGGCTTTTTTCATCATCTTCGTGATCTTCGCGATATCCTTCTTTGGCGCCTTTGAGATCACCTTACCTTCCTGGATCATTAACAAGGCCGATGCAGCCAGCGACCGGGGTGGACTTGTTGGAATTTTCTTTATGGCCTTCACCTTGTCTCTGGTTTCATTTTCCTGTACAGGTCCCATTATCGGGACACTACTCGTAGAGGCGGCACACGGAAGGAGCTATCTGGGACCGCTCGCCGGGATGACAGGATTTTCACTGGCGCTGGCCATACCCTTTGCCTTATTCTCTCTCTTCCCGAACTGGTTGAATTCACTTCCCAAATCAGGAGGATGGCTAAATACGGTAAAGGTTTCTTTGGGATTTCTGGAGTTGGCGCTCGCGTTGAAATTCCTTTCGAACGTTGACCTTGCCTATCACTGGGGTATTCTGAAAAGGGAATTATTCGTTTCGCTCTGGGTGATCATATTTGGAGTGATGGGTGTATACCTGCTGGGTAAGATCAGACTGTCGCATGACAATGAGACCTCTCATGTATCTGTAATGCGTCTGATGTTCGCCATGCTCTCACTCACCTTTGCATTATACCTTTTACCGGGAGTATGGGGCGCTCCACTGAAACTGATCAGTGGTTTTCCCCCACCCGAGTTTTACAAGGAGTGGAAAACAGGAACCGAAAGCGAGTGTCCTCACAACCTTAATTGTTTTCACGATTATGAAGAGGGTATGCGGTATGCACGTGCGCAGGGCAAACCTGTAATACTTGATTTTACCGGATGGAGCTGCGTCAATTGCAGGAAAATGGAAGACAATGTCTGGAGTGATCCGAAAATACTCAAACGACTCTCTGAGCAATACGTGCTTATTTCCCTTTACGTAGACGATAAAACTCCACTCCCTGAGTCTGAACAATTCATTTCCCCAACCAGCGGAAGAAAGATAAGAAGCACTGGTAACAAATGGAGTGATTTCCAGGCAAGGGTTTTTCAAACCAACTCACAACCTTATTACGTACTACTTGACAATAAAGGAAAACTGCTCGCTGAACCCCGTGGTTATACTCCCGATGTCAAGGCTTACGCCGCTTTTCTCGACGAAGGCACCTGCCGTTACAATAAACGTACGGAGAATTGATCCACACTATTCCCGGTGGCCGCTATCCGCTTTCGCACAGGATTAAGAGTCAGGTTCGGCCCGGCAATTTATTTCCGCTTCACAAATTGAATTCATTACATTTGCCGTTCGCAACAGTATATGCAGCGGAAATTCGTAACTAATCTTGCTCTCGTACTTTTACTCAACCTTCTCATTAAACCGTTTTGGATTCTTGGGATTGACAGGGCTGTTCAGAACGCGGTAGGAACTGAGCAGTACGGATTTTACTACGCTATTTTCAATTTCTCATTCCTGCTCAACATTCTGCTGGATCTGGGTATCACGAATTTCAACAACAGAAATATCGCGCAGAACAATCATTTACTGAGTAAGCATTTTTCTTCGATTGTCATGCTTCGGTTGTTACTCGCCTTCATCTTTACCATCGTTACCATACTGGGAGGACTGCTCATCGGTTATACCGCGGACATGATGAAAATGCTCATTGCCGTAATCTTTAACCAGATATTACTCAGTTTTATCATGTACCTGCGGTCTAACCTGGCAGGGTTGCATTTATTCAAGACCGACAGTATCGTCAGTGTGCTCGACAGACTTATCATGATTGTGATCTGTGGATTTTTACTGCTCTCCTACGCCGGTGATGGAAGTTTTCAGATCCAATGGTTCGTATATGCGCAAACCGCTGCCTACCTTCTTACTACAGCCATCACACTGGCCATCGTCATTGACAAAGCAAAGGTCAGACGGTTCCACTGGAGGTGGCCATTCTTCCTGATGATTCTTAAAAAATCATACCCATACGCGGTATTGGTGCTTTTAATGACTTTTTACAATCGAATTGACAGTGTTATGCTGGAGAGAATCCTGCCTTTCAGGACCGGAGCGCATGAAGCGGGCATATACGCTTCGGCTTACAGGCTTCTTGACGCATCCAATATGATCGCATTTTTGTTCGCGGGATTACTGCTGCCCATATTTTCACAAATGATAAAACTCAAACAGGATGTGGAAGAAATGGTGCGTCTGTCCGTTTCTTTACTGGTGATTCCGGCAATCATTGTTGCCGTCTGCTCTTACTTTTACAGTTATGAGTTGATGGATCTCTTATACAGCGGGGATCACATTTCTGAATCGGCAAATGTTTTCAAGATTCTAATGGCCTGCTTCATCCCTATTTCAGCTACTTATATTTTCGGCACGCTCCTTACAGCCAATGGAAATCTCCGACAGCTGAATATAATGGCCAGTACGGGCATGATCCTTAACATCCTGCTGAATTTCATATTGATTCCGAAATATTCCGCGGTTGGTGCTGCCATTTCCAGTATCAGCACTCAGGTATTTACAGCCCTTACCCAAATCCTGATGGTACAAAGAAGATTTCAATTCAGGATAAATATTTCATTTCTGACCGCTGCATTTGCATTTCTTGGTTCCTGTATTTTAGTGAACTCACTTGTCGCCAACCTTACCTTGTCCTGGCCTGTGCGACTTATCCTCTCTGCCATCTGTTGCTTTGTTCTTGCTTTTACCTTAAAACTCATCCGGCCAGGTAATATTTACCGTATTGTAAAATATGGAGAGGTTTGAAAAGGATTAGTAATGAAGTCCTCTTGAAGTAATTGGAATTTCCCGGAATAGCTTTTCAAACACTACAATTCATTGCAAGACGCTTGTCTTTTAAATCCGGCATTCACCTCTTCCCATAGCATCCGGGTAATGCAGTATATGACTGAATTTCAATGAATAGAATCAGAAATCGAGCAACAATAAGTTTTCAGATTCGGTTTCGTTTTCTACCTTTGATGCCCCTCAACAAAATTTAAGAACCACCCATGTTTCAGAAAGCCAGGGACACTTCCTACCTGGAGTCTACCAGTGTTTTACAACTGCTGATCAGGTGGTGGAAACCGTTGACCATTGTCAGCCTCAGTGCTGCCCTGGCTTCTCTGGTTTTTTCAGGTCCTGCATTCATTCAGCCTAAGTTCAGATCTACGGTAATTTTTTTCCCGGCTGCCAGTAATTCCATCAGCAAGGCTATACTGGAAACCAATGTTGCCGAAAAGCGCGACTTACTTGCTTTCGGTGCGGAAGAACAGGCCGAACAAATGCTTCAGATACTTAATTCTGATGAGATCAGGCAGACCATCATCGAAAAGTACGATCTCATCAACCATTACAACATAGACCTGACAAAGGCATTTCCTCAAACAAGACTTATTGAAGAATACAAGGATAACATCACTTTCTCCCGCACGGAATACATGTCGGTCCGGATTGATGTCCTTGATCATGATCCGGTAATTGCGGCATCGATAGCAAATGAAATTGCATCCCTGCTTGATACGATGAAAACCAAAATTCAACGGTCGAGGGCGATTTCCGCCCTGAATATTGCAAAGCTGGCCTATCTGGACAAGGAAAATGAGATCCTTGAAAAGGAAGATTCCCTCTCCTCCATTCGCAAAAAGGGTGTTATGGATTTCAGGAATCAGAGTACGATATGGAGTGAAGAATATGCCAGGGCTTTTGCCAGTTTCAACAATGAAAAAGCCTCCCTTTCCGTTCTGGAAAAACATTTGTCAGTCAATGACACGGCGATCATCAATACCAGGGCAAGAATTGAAGGAGCCTCAGCGAGAATGAACACGCTTCAGGAACAGCTCAACCGGCTTGCTGAATTTGGCGGTGCGAGTGTGTCACTCAACGAAGAACTCACCCTGGCAAGAAAAGAACTTGCAGAGTTGAAGGAGCAATATAAAAGATCGGAAATTGATGCGACACAAAACCTCTCACACACTTTCATTGTGAATCATGCCGTTGCCGCTGAAAAAAAATCTTACCCAAGCCGGTGGCTTATTGTTCTTATCTCCACAACCACGGCATTCATCCTTGCCTTTAGCGTGATTCTGCTGAAGGAAAAAATCAAAGAAACAGAATACAAATTTTAACGAACACCCGATCATTATGGACAATTCCTATTTTAATTCAACCGGAATCATTGGAGCTGCATATCGCTGGAGAAAACATCTAATCATTGTCGGACTTGTCAGTTTTCTTGCTTCGGCACTTTTTTCTTCACCCTGGTTTATTAAACCGAAATTCAAATCATACGCGCTGGTCTACCCTTCAAATCTTATTGCATACAGTAATGAAAGCGCGACAGAACAGATGCTTCAGTTCGCGCAGTCATCCGAAATCCGCAACTGGGTGATCAAAGCATTCGACCTGTATTCCCATTATGATATTGATACAATAACGAACAAGCACTTTAAATCCGAAGTGATAAAAATGTATGAGGAGAATGTCACTATCCGGAAAACCGAATATGAAACGATGGAGATAACCGTCTATGATACCGATCCTGAAATCGCTTCGCAGATGACTGATTCGATCATCCATTATTTCGACATATTCGTAAGAAGGCTTCATGCTTCGAAGTCAAGGGAAGTACTCGTTATCACTCAGAATCAGTTGCTGGAGAAAAAAGCACAGATGGACTCCATGGAAGCTATCTTAAAAACCTATCGTGAGCAATATAATCTGCTTGATTACAAAGAGCAATCCCGGGAAGCGACAAGAGGCTATCTAAGAGGGCTCAGGAATGGTGACAGCAGGAGCGTAAAGGAAGCGCAGAACATCATCACCGCATTGAAAGATAAAGGCGGTGAGTTTAACGCGCTGAACGAATTGCTATGGAGGCTTAGGGGCGATTATAACACCCTCCAGCTCGAATATGAAAATGCTAAAAAGGATGTGTATAAGAAACTCACTTATGCTAACGTGGTATCGCATCCGCAGCCGGCCGACAAGAAATCGTATCCTGTACGATGGCTAATCGTTGTCATCTCCGTAGGATCTTCCCTGCTTGTGGCGTTTTTAACCCTGCTGATCTTTTCATCCAGGGATAAACTGAATTTCAAATAAGCAGCTCATTGTTACCTCAAAAGGCAGAACTCCGTTGGTTTTATGCGATCACCCTTGGTTTCCTGGGACTGAGTATCTATTTTCTCTCCAGGGAGATGTATTGGATAGCAGCGGCCCCTCTCGGTCTGGTTGTAATCTATCTGGCCTTATTCAGAATTGATATTCTTCTTTACATTATTGCCTTCAGCACTCCGCTTGGAATCATTCTGAATAATAAATCCACCGGCCCGGCATTAAGTGTACCCTCTGAACCGCTGCTGTTCGGAGTCATGCTGCTTTTTGTTTTCAAATTGATTTATGAAGGCAAGTTCGACAGACGGATCATCTGGCATCCGGTTAGCCTGGCTATTTACTTTCATCTCAGCTGGACTTTTATCACTTCGCTGACCAGCACTTATCCGCTTGTATCATTCAAGCATCTACTGACCCAGATGTGGTTTATTCTTCCCATGTTTTTTCTGGGTACCCAGTTGTTCCGTGACAAGAAGAATATAAACAGGTTTGTCTGGCTGTATGTTTCCACACTGTTAATCGTCATCGTTTACACCATAATAAGACATGCTCAACACGGATGGACGCAAAAGGCAGCCCATTGGGTCATGATTCCTTTTTATAATGATCATACGGCCTACGCAGCGGTAATAGCCATGTTCATCCCCTTATTCTTTGTCTTTGCATCTTCCTGGAACTCCAACAGCAGGAACCGCATCCTGTCAATGATAGTGCTGGGTGTACTATTGACTGCCATGGTCCTGTCATACACCAGGGCTGCATGGTTAAGCCTTGTTGCGGCACTGATCGTTTTTCTGATTTTCAAATTCAGGATACGATTCACCACTGTGGCCATAAGCGGAATCACCCTGATCAGTCTGTTTCTTGTATTCAGAACCGATATCATGATCATGCTGGAAAGAAATGAGCAGGATTCGGCAACGGACATGAACAAGCATCTTAAGTCCATTTCAAATATATCAACCGATGCCTCGAATCTTGAGCGTATTAACCGTTGGAATGCCGCCCTCCGGATGTTTGAGGAAAAGCCCGTTTTTGGCTGGGGACCGGGAACCTATCAATTCAATTACGCGCCCTATCAGAAATCAAGTGAGATGACCATTATCTCCACCAATGCCGGCGATATGGGTAATGCACACAGTGAGTATATAGGACCTCTTGCAGAAATGGGAGTATTGGGACTTATAGGAATTCTGTTAATAATCTCCACACTCATTTATACTGCCACCATACAGATATCGCTCAGTAAAAATAACCATTCAAAGGTGCTGATACTCGGAATCCTCCTTGGACTGGTTTCGTATTTCTCGCACGGGATACTCAATAATTTTCTGGATACCGACAAGTTATCCGTACCTGTATGGGCCTTTGCAGCTATGCTTGTTGCTTTAAATGTATATCACAATGAAAACAAACAAGAGCCTGGTCCTCTGAACAAAAGGTAAAATCCCAGTGCTATTCTGCACATTCGGTGAACAGACCCTGTACTCTGTGAACTTAAAAAAGATCAGGTCGTTGGCTTAAAGAGAAAACTCAGGAGGGTAATGTCATCCGTGAAATCCCTGCTCTCCTTGAATGCCCTGAGTGTTGAAACCAGTTCATCCTGCAAAAATTTCAGATCTTTCACATGGGTCCTGGAGGTCAAAAACTCCCGCAGTCTTTCCATGCCGAATTCTTTTGACAGAACATTTTCTAGATCAGTCACCCCATCAGTGTAACAATGAAGCTGCGCATTCTCCGGAATGAATACTTTTCCCGGATTGACAAAAGGCAACTCCTCGAACATGCCCAGGCCGGTACTTCCTTCGTTGAGCATGTAAACTACTTTATCATGAATCAGGAAAGGAGAATTATGGCCTGCGTTGACGTAGTGTAATTCTTTTGTCTGGGTATTGAAACGACCAATAAAAAAAGTAATGAATTTCTCACCCTGAGCACTGGTAAACACCTTATTATTCAAAAGGCGGACGAGGCTTGTAAGTGATGAAATGTGGTGTACATGCGCATGCAAATTGGCCTGAAAATTCGACATCAGCAAAGCGGCCGGAATACCCTTTCCTGAAACATCAGCCATGCAAAAAACGAATTCGTCATCATTGATAGGTATGTAATCATAGTAGTCGCCGCCGACTTCCTGATGAGGAAGATAGGTAGCATGTACATCCACATGCCTTGTTGATGGGAGCTGTACCGGAAACAACAAACTCTGCATCTGGGCCGCCAGTTCAAGCTCTTTACGTATGCCTGCCTGACGTATCTTTTCCGCTGCGATATGGTTGTTTTCGATAGCAACAACAATCAGGTTGGTAATAGTCTGTACAAATGAAAGCAATTCATTTTTTGCCGGGATCACACTGTTTGCGTAACCTCCAACCAATGCATAAGCCAGTATTTCCTCCTTGTGATAAACGGGCAGAATTGTATCGAAAGTATTGATCCATAACTGCTTTTCCGTTTCAAGGTTATGAAGGCTGTTGAGTTCAGAAAGAGTTTTCTCAAGATCAAACTCTTTCATGCTTTTATCAGTACCGTAGGTTAAGGCGCAGCTCCATTTGTTTTCATGTATCAATAAAGCCAGCTTTTCCACTTTGAGCTGGCTATGAAGCACATGTTCATAAACATCCAGCATTTGTTTGGTTGAAAAATTGTAGTTTATAGCCTTGGTAATCTGTAATAACCAGTGCAGCTGCAATTTTTTGACATGCAACTCTGCTGAGAGCACTTCGGGTGTACCGGTAATCTGTTTGATAGGTTCAGCCAATTTTATCTTGTCTTTTAAGTTTTTCAATAATTTCCGGAAGCTGCTTGATGAAGGCAAGTTCTTTCATCTTCTCACGGGCATCCTGGGTTGGCGCACCGAAATAGGTCTTTCCACCTTCCAGAGATTTAGGGACTCCGGATTTTCCCAACACTATGGCGCCTTTCCCTATGGTAAGATCCTTTTGTACTCCAACCTGTCCCCACAGGATGACATCATCCTCAATCGTAACAACTCCTGCTATTCCAACCTGCGCGGCAAAAAGGCAATTTTTTCCTATAACGGTATCGTGACCTATATGCACCATGTTATCCAGCTTGGTTCCTTCGCCGATTACTGTATCTCCCGAAACACCTTTGTCAATGGTGCATCCGGCTCCGATTTCAACCTTGTGATGTATGATAACCCTTCCACACGTGGTCATTTTATCATAGCCTTCAGGTCTTCTTTTAAAATAAAAAGCGTCTGATCCGATAACCGTATTGGAATGAATGATTACCTCATCTCCTATTTCCGTATGATCATAGATGCTCACATTACTATGTATGAGGCAATTTTTACCGATCCGGACATTGTTGCCGATGAAAACGCCGGGCTGCAGTATGGTTCCTTCTCCGATAATGGCATCATCGCTGATTGCATTCAGTGCAGGATAAAACTTCCGGTAATGACGCACAATCGTATTGTAGGCGAGAAAAGGATCTGAAGAAAACAACAAAGATTTTCCTTCAGGGTTTATCATATCCTGGTTGATTATCACAAATCCTGCCTTTGACTTGAGAGATTTAGAATAATACTTCGGATGATCCACAAAAGTGATATCCCCCGGTTCAACCTTATGGATCTCATTGATTCCGTGAACAAGTGCATTCTCGTCACCGATCACTTTGCTTCCGGTTAGTCGGGCGAGTTCCTTAAGACTCACGGCATGTTCGAACTTCATCAGGTGCAAAAGTACAGAATTTGGATGGCGCCTGCAGAAGGAAGACTACGGTATTTTGTCATTTTTCAACAAAAAACAGTCAACAAGTCCGGTACTACATTCAGGTAAAGCGGCCAAAACACCAGGCCTATTGCTTACTTTCACAGACCAACATTTCCAGATGCTGATTGCTGTAAACACCCGTATGCTTCAACTGAATAAGATGGAAGGCATCGGCTATTTTACCTTCGAAAGCTTCAGAAGGATAACAGCAAACCATCCTGATCACGACTTTATCTTTATATTTGACAGACCCTGCGACCCTTCCTTCATTTTCACGGATAATATCAAACCGGTAATTATTTCACCTCCTGCGCGTCACCCCTTGCTCTGGTGCATATGGTATGAATGGTCACTGAAAAGATTACTAAAACGCCTCAAACCCGACCTATTCGTCGCGACAGATGGTTTTCTTGCCCTGGATACTGGTGTGAAGTCTCTTGCCGTTATACATGATATTAATTTCGAACACTATCCGGAAGATCTTCCGTTTTTCAACCGTACCTATTACAGGTATTTCTTCAGAAAATTTGCACACGGCGCCAACCGAATCGCTACCGTCTCTGAATATTCCGCAAAAGATATAATGAAGACTTATAGCATTCCGGAGAGTAAGCTGGACATTGTCTATAATGGCGCCAGTGAGAATTTTCTACCGGTCACACTTTCTGAGAAACAACTTACGAGAGAGAAATACAGCAAGGGAAGACCCTATTTCCTCTTCATTGGCTCTCTCCATAAGAGAAAAAATATTGCTACGCTGCTTAAGGCTTTCGACATTTTCAAGATTACATCCGGATCTGATTTCAAACTTATTCTTGCCGGTACAAAAAGATGGTGGAGTCCGGAGATGGAGAGTGCTTTCAAGAGCATGGAGCATAAGGAAGATGTGATCTTCACGGGCAGAATTCCGGATGATGAGCTATACCGGATTACCGGAGCCGCTTTTGCCCTTACTTACGTTTCCATCTTTGAAGGATTTGGAATTCCGATTGTAGAAGCATTTCGTTGTGAAGTACCTGTGATCTGTTCCAATACAAGCTCAATGCCAGAGGTAGCGGGTGATGCAGCACTTTATGCTGATCCTTTCTCAGCAGAATCAATCTCAAATCGCATGACAGACCTGTACAGGAGTGAAGAACTACAGGCGGAATTGACCGAAAGAGGTAAAAAAAGGAGAGAATTGTTTACCTGGGACAAAACCGCGGAAAGCCTCTGGCAGAGCATGATGAGAACCGTTGAAGGCATTTAAAATATATCCGAAATACTAACAATCATTTAACCGGAAAATGAGATCGCGATTTCAACATAAACTGATCGAAGCAGGTTGCGATGAAGCCGGAAGAGGTTGTCTTGCAGGTCCTGTTTTCGCGGCAGCGGTAATACTTCCGGCCAGATATCATCTCCCTTTTTTAAACGATTCAAAAAAACTAACTGCTCAGCAGAGAGAACTGCTGAGGCCTATGATTCAGGAACAGGCACTCGCATGGTCTGTAGCTTGCGCGGGTTTGGAGGAAATTGATCAGTTGAATATCCTCAATGCCTCTATCCTGGCCATGCACAAGGCAATCTCACAATTGAAAATTTTACCGGAATTGCTCCTCATCGACGGAAACCGTTTCAGGGAATATCATAACATAAAACATACATGCATCATTGAAGGAGATTCCAAATTCGCCTCCATTGCCGCAGCCTCCATTCTGGCCAAAACTTACCGTGACGACCATATGAACAGCCTGCATACTGAGTTTCCGCAGTATGACTGGGAACAGAACAAAGGTTATGGAACCTTAAAACACAGGGAGGCAATAGTAAAATTCGGAATCAGTCCGCATCACAGAAAAAGCTTCAGATTATTACCTGCATGATCACTTCTGTGAACACCGGAATGTATATAAGTCTGTAAATAAATTTCCTTCCCTCTCTCTTTGCCCCTTTACTTTACATTGTTAATAAAGGGACAATGACATGCATTCTTTAAACCAGAACAAAACTCTACAATCGGTCAGGCTCATCAGAAAGCTGGCGCTAATCTCATCTTTTGCCTTGCTGCTGACAGGGTGTGTGAAGGATGAAGATTTCAATTACGACAGGATCGCTGCAACAAACTGGGATCCGGATTTCGCCATTCCACTCATAAATTCATCACTCAGCATTAACGACCTGACTGGCTTTTCGAATTCAACTATTGTGGATACCGACAGCAATGGCTTCGTATACCTGATTTACAGGAGTAATATTTTTTCGGTTTATGGGTTTGAATTCATGCCCTTGCTGAACCAGTCGTATTTAAGTCAATTTACACCGCTTGTTGCTGACAGTACTGACCTCTACCAGTCGGGTACCTTTTCAAGAACCATCTCAACGGTAATTCCCTTTAATGTTTCAGGCAGTGAAGAAATCGATTCGATTTTTCTCCGAACCGGCATCTTAAGTACCACGCTTACCAGTGATTTGCCCCATAGTGGCTCTGTGCGGATAGATATCCCGGATGCGACCTTAAATGGCATTCCTTATTCAAGAACAATTCCTCTTGATCACAATCTTGGAATCCCGCTGCAGGTAAATGCCAGCGACGGGCTGGGTGGATACAGGTTAAACCTGACCGGAGCGGGCTCCTTTAATCAACTGCGTGTAAATTATACAATCACATTTTCAAATTCAGCTTCCCTGCTTTCTCTTACTGACAAAAACCTGTACATCTCGTCTGAATTGAATAACCTCCAAATGGAATACGCATTCGGGAACTTCGGACAAAGGCCTCTCTCCCTTCCCGGCGATTCATCAAGAATTGAATTGTTCAACAATACGGTTTTTGGCAACATTGCATTTGATGATCCTTATATAAATTTTGAAATATCAAACTCATTCGGTATTCCTGTCAATGCACAACTCACCGCTCTGTATGCCATTTTTTCAAATGGGAGTACGGCTCCTGTCACCGGTTCTATCCCCAACCCCTTACCTGTGCAAACCCCTGTTACTCCTGGTCAGACTGCCATCACTTCATTCTACCTTGATAAGACCAATAGTAATATATCGGTCATAATGGATCAAAATCCAAGGTATATCGCTTTTGATGTGAACGCGGTGTCGAATTCTCCTGTGCCGACATATAATTTCATATCCGACTCAAGTCAGTTTCGTGTAGATGCCGAAGTTAAACTACCGTTGAAGGGTTCGGCAAATGGGTTTACGGTTGTCGATACAACCGACTTCGAACTCGAAAATATTGAAGAAGTTCAAAAGGCCATCTTCCGAATCAATGCTCAAAACGGATTCCCTGCCGATGCTTATGTACAAATTTATTTCACTGACACGAATTACCTGGTAATTGATTCATTACTCAGCGATGCCTCAGATTTCATTGTGGAATCAGGACTACTTGATCTGAACGGAAAGGTGATCCTCCCGAATAAAAAAATGCGCGATGAAGAGTTCGACAAGGCAAGACTGGAACGCATTTATGATGCCAAAAAGCTGATCATAACGGCAATAGTCAGCACTCAAAACGCACCGGTACAGCAGGTACCCATATACTCTTCTTATACGCTCGATATCAGGATCGGAGTACGCGCTTTCCTTAATATCGAATTCTGATCCCGTAAAATAAACATGTCATGAAAAAATCTCTATATATAGTCTTTTTCACACTCTTCTCGCAAACATCGGTTGCGCAACAAGACCTCACTTTGTATAACATGTTTGACATTGGTCAATATACAAGAGTCAATCCGTCACAAATGCCGGTAAACCGGTATTATATAGGTTTGCCGGCGCTTTCCTCGAACTATTTACTGATAAGCAACAGCAGTTTCAATTATCATGATTTCTATAAATTACGTTCTGATGATTCTGTTACGATCGATATAGATAATGTGGTCAGAAAACTCCGTAACAACAATTTTCTCAAAGTCAATGCAAGTATTGATATATTATCATTCGGCGTTAAAGTGAAAAGAAACTATTTCACGGTGAATATAACCGAGCATGTGAACTTCGCATTCCTGTATTCGAAAGACCTGATCAATCTGATTGACAAAGGAAACGGCCCATTCATCGGTCAAAGTCTGGATTTTTCCAAAACCGGATTTGATGCCACACATTACAGGGATTATGGTATTGGCTGGACTTATGAAGTCAATGAAAAATGGACAACAGGCATAAGACTGAAGTATCTCTATGGTATGGAAAATTATTCATCAAGTACCGGGGATCTGGGATTTTATACAGCTTCGGATGATTACAGCCTCGAAGTGCCTACCGATGTCATTATCCGGACTTCCAGCCCTGACAACAACGATGAAGGCTATGAGCAATTCGATACAACGGATTCAAAGGTTCAGGCGAAGAATATTAAAAAATATCTTCTCAACAGGAATAATAAAGGATTTGGTGCGGATATAGGAGCAACCTACTCTTACAATGATAACTGGAAATTCAGCCTGAGTGTAGTCAACCTTGGCTATATAAAATGGAAAGAGGACGTAAAAAATTACAAAACTGCCGCAGGTAAATATGAATTTTCAGGCGTTGATCTGAAAAACTTCATCAATGATACAAATGCCAATGTTGAATCCGTGCTGGATTCGCTGAGCGATACTTTCAATACAAGCGAATTTTCGGATGCCTATACAAGCTATCTTCCTGCTCATTTGTACCTGGGCGCGAATTACAAAATCAATGACAAGAGTTTTGCCGGCGGACTTATCCATGCCGAATTTTTTAAGAAGACTATTCAGCCGACGGTCACACTTTCTTATAACCTGAAAGTAGGAAGGCATCTTTCAACATCACTCTCTTATTCCTACATGAATCATAACTTTGCCAATATCGGCGCAGGATTTACGGTCAGTGCCGGCGCTGTGCAACTATATACGGTTACTGATAACGTTATCGGACTGGTTGCCCCCCTTGATTCAAGAAACAGTCACGTACATTTTGGTATCAACCTGATTTTAGGTAGACCATTTAAAGACAGAGATAAAGACAAGGTAAGCGATGCAAAAGATGATTGTCCTGACACACCCGGACTTGCCGAATTCAATGGTTGTCCCGATTCCGACCTTGACGGGGTTGCGGACAAGGACGATAAGTGCCCCGATATTCCGGGGGTAAAAATTCTCTTTGGTTGCCCGGATGCAGATAATGACGGGATTGCCGATAAAGAAGATAAGTGCCCGCTCGACTCAGGTCTGGTTGCTTATTCGGGCTGTCCGGATACTGACCTGGATTCAATCCCAGATCCTGAAGATGACTGCATTACCGAAAAAGGACTGCTGATCAATAAAGGATGTCCCGACACCGACAATGACGGACTGATCGACAAACTTGACAGCTGTGTGCTGGTTCCCGGCCCATTAACCAACAACGGTTGCCCTGTGGTCGAAAAAATTGAAGTAAAGCCGGCAGTGCCTGTTAGAGTGCAACTGAACAAAGAAGATCAGGAAATCATCAATAAAGTGTTCAGTAACCTTGAATTTGAAAGCGGGAAAGCCGTAATCCGTCAAACCAGCTACGCTTCACTGGACGAACTGGCTAATCTGCTCAAGCGTAAATCCACATTCCGGATACTGATAGAAGGCCATACCGATAATGTCGGTTCTTCCCAGCTGAACATGAAACTCTCACAAAACAGAGCCAATGCAGTAAAAACCTATCTGGTAGCAAAAAGTGTGGAGGAATCAAGGATCATCACAAAAGGCTACGGGCTTTCTCAACCCATAGCTCCCAATACTACACCCGAAGGACGCCAGAAAAACAGAAGAGTGGAATTTACCATTCTCGAATAGAACGGTCTAAATTATCTGCCGGCACAACCTTCAGCATATACCTTATTCAGAAAATCACAGTATTGTATATGCTCCTTACCTGACATTCCATACTCTATCCTGGCCAGAGCCTGATGAAGCTCTTCGTACCTGACCAAGGCATTTCTGTCAGTATCTTTCAATACGGCATGAAATGCCGCTGCACGGTAAGCATAAACACCTGTATCTTCCACAATCTGGTTCTGCTTCCGTATATGTTCGCATTCCAGGTGATGCAACTCTCTTACAAGATTTTCATACACGACCTCTTCATTTTGCCCGGATTCAACAGCAGGAGAACAAGACGGCTGAGTCGTGATCCATACAACGAACAGGGAAGATAAAAAACCGCATCCAACTTTCATCGCTTCAGTTCCGGTTTAAACTGTCAATACCATATTAAAGGTCCTTTGAGGAAAATATTTTTCTTGCTCTGAGCAATGGGATCATAACCCAGATGCCAAGAACCACGAAAGAATACAACTGTCCGGCGCCGGAACCGAAAAATTTCTGGTATAAGGCGCCGGTATATCCCATCAGGGCGGAAGTCTCCAGCTTCAGTAATATCAAGACCCTGCCCATATCGATTGGATTAAGGGCTGTCAGAACCAGTACGAGCTCTTCAAGAGGATAATCATCGAAGTAATGCAGGATCAGCAGCACAAGTCCGTCGAACAATACCGCGAAATAAAACCATAACATCAACGCAGAACCAATTCCTTTGGCTTTGTCTGCACTACGAATGGAAGTAAGCAAGGCGAGCGCTGAAAAAACCAGCGTCAGAAGAAATCCAACGAGAAGCAGATAAAAACCCGGTTCCGTTGGTTGCCAAAGGACAAGTGGAATTCCCAATCCGATGAACAGGGCGATCGAAAGAGAGCCTGACAAACCCAGGTATTTTCCGTAGAAAATACTGTTCCTGTTCACAGGTTGGGCAAGCAGCATCTCAATGAACTCCCTGGAATTATAGAAATGCGTGGTTCCAAAGATTATACAGATCAGCGGCACTACCAGCAGGATCACATGGAGAAGACCGACAAGGGTACTCGCGTAATCTGAACCCAGGTAGAAAAGTCCGGAACATAAAGCGAAGAGAAGTACCGTATAGCCGATCACCATTCTGTTTCGCAGAATATCATACAAAGTATATTTCAAAACCTTAAACATGCACATGGTCCTCCATAACCAAGGCCAGCGCCTTACCGAGCCGGTTTTCCTTAGCTTCCTCTTTGATCTGCTCCACCGATTTGTTGAACTGAATTTTTCCCTCCACAATAAATATCACCTTGTCGGCGAGTTCTTCCACTTCCGTCATATTGTGCGATGTGATGAGTGTCAGTTTACCCTTTTCTCTTTCACTCAGGATCTTAGACTTTAATCTTTCTGATGAGATAGGATCAAGTCCCGCGGTCGGTTCATCCAGGACCAGAATTGATGGTTTAAACAAATAGGCCAGCGCGGCGCTCACTTTCTGCCGTGTACCACCGCTGAGGAATCCCATGCGTTTTTCCATGATCTCATCAAGCGAGAATACGTGGAGAAGATCTTCGTCCAGACCGGCTGCCTCACCCCGAAGATCCTTCATCATCTGAAACACTTGTCGCACCTTCATCTGCTCGGGGAATCTTCCGATCTGTGGCATATACCCTACTTCATTCCTGTAGTGCCAGGTAGCAAGGATATTCTTGTCGCGGAAAAAGATCTTCCCGGAATCGGGAATAACCAGTCCCAGAAAACTTTTGATGAGTGTAGTCTTTCCGGAACCATTTGGACCAATGAGGCAGATCACTTCACCTGAGCCAAACTCCAGATTTACTTCTTTCAGTACTTGTAGCTTACCGAATGATTTACTCAGATTTTCTATCCTGATCATAAATGATTGGTTTCATTTTTGGTTCATCATCCCTGAACTCCGCCGGAGTAATGGTCGGCACGACTCTCTCGGTCTGATTCAGCAAATCAACAAAAAAACTGTGTAACATCATCAGAGTATGAGGCGATTCCTCTGTCAGTTTGGAATAAAAACTTACAGGATGGAATGGAATATCTCCGGTACCGTCCTTATCAAGGTCGTAGCCGCTGTATTGATTCCAGTAATTTCCACGGATGTGATTCATGTTTCGCTGGGCATTTGTGGCCATATCAAAGGTATTCGACTTGAAATTATTACTCCGGAGTGTATCATCATAACAGTCTCCCAGCAATCTTACAGCCCATCCATTCTTCAGAAATTCATTCTCCTCAATGACTGTCGAGTTAGTCCCCTCCATGTATAAGCCGGTTGTATTCCTGATAAACAGATTATTCCTGATAAAGCTGTGTGAGATGTCTTTCAGCAGGAGTCCGTAGGCTGCACTTCCCCAGTTAAACTCAAAGCGATTATTCTCCATGATCACTCTTCTTGTATACATCACGGCTACACCTGAACCATTTTCCCTGAAAATATTATATTTATAAATATCATCATCTGAAAACATAAAATGCAATCCATACCTCAGGTTCTTCTCGCTGATATTATTAATGATGGAACTGAACTTAACGAATTCAAAATATATTCCGTCGCGGTGACCGCTGATATGATTACTTAGTATGGTATTATTTGATCCTTTCCAAAGGTGAATCCCGTTTCCTGAGGAGGTTTCCGATCTGGCAAATCCTTCGATGCGGTTATGCTCCACCCGGCAGAAGCTCGCATTGGAAAGGTAAACTGCGAAGAAATTATTATAAAAATGATTATTCTCCACGACGCAGAAATTAACCTCATCAATACGTATTCCGCTCACTTCACGTATGTCACTGGTTCCCGTATTCCTGATCTCAAAGCCTGAGACAAGAGTGCCGGCAGCACGAACGGTAATGAGTGCGTGCTTCAATTCACCATCCAAAACAGGCTTGCCTACTCCGATGAACCGGATCCGCTTGTTAATGATCAGTTCACCTTCCTTGTAGATCCCGGGATGAACCATGACAGAATCACCATCTTCACATAAAGAAAGCGCTTCTTGTATTGACTTCAGCGGATAGGCTCCTCCGACTTCAATACGCTTTGCAGAACAATCTCCGGAAAATACTACCAGAATAAAAAAGACAAGACTAAAATAGGATAAGGTTACGTAACTACTGAAAAGCCTGGAGTGTTTGCTCCCAGGTCCAGATCTCACCGCCATATTCCGAAAAGTAAGTATCAACAGTTTCCTTTGTTTTTACAGCGCTTAAATTACCTCCCATTGGACTTGGAAGTTTTTCACTTTTCAGGTAGAAGGCCGATTCAGCATCAATAAGTTCGCCCGGCTGGGCATGATTGATAACATACAGCGCCTTCACGGGATTCTCTTCCCTGGGATTTTCCTTAAGGTATGAAATTAAACATTCAACGCTGTCAAATTTATAAATCTTTCCTTTTGAAGTGATCAATTCCGCACCAAAACGCTTATCCATGATAAGCATTTTACAAAGTACACACATATCCTTACCCGGTATAATTGGCTCCGGACCACTGCTGCAAGAACTTAAAAATACCGTCAGTAGTAATGCAATGAGCAAATAAAAACCACTGATCCTTTTATGCACCATTGACGACCAGATTTACACGACTTCCACGCTTTCTTTTCTTCAAAATGATCTCGTCCAGAAATACCAGGAATGCAATGGTTCCTGCACCTGCAATAATCCAACCTCCGGTTGCCGGGAAAGAACAAGCGTAGAAATTCAACAACTCCTTGCACCCAATAAGAGGCGGCTGATAACTCATGCCAGGCACGATGATCGCCGCCTTGGGATCGAGATTATGTCCATAATCATATTCCCACAACCAAAAATCATAAACACCCAGTGCCGCGATGATTAAAAAGCCAATATACCATGCTGTAAACAACCATTTCTTGCGCAGAATTGCCACTATTAAACCGGAAATGATAACTCCGATAACTATGTACTTCATGTAACTGAACTCCGGAAACATGTCCACACTTATCGGTTTCATACCAATGTAGTGATTGAGTCCGCTAATTGTGCTTACGTCACCGGAAAGGTTATCCAGCCATATCTGCATCATCAGGCCCTCCGGATACTGAGGAGCATCAAGGCTTATGTCCCATAAGGGAAGATACAGGCTTGAAATCATAGCCAGCGAAACAAATGCGATAATCAGAGAAGATCTTTTTTTCATGATTCAAGATAATCAAATGATGGAACTTGAGATTGAGAGTTGAAATGTAAGTCACTAAGATCAATACCTGAAAATATTCAGGATTTCTGAAAAAAGCAAACAGGGGAACTATGTCCCCCTGCTCGCTCTCTCTCCTTTATTTGCCTGTCGAATATGAAATCGGGACATTAGAGTTGGCAGGCGAAACTCTAAGGTATCCTTGCATTTCCTGATGAAGCGCTGAGCAGAAATCGGTACAGTAATATGGATAAATATCAGCGGTTTTTGCTACAAACTTCAACGTAGAAGTTTCTCCCGGCATGATCAGCAATTCTGAATTGGTTGAGCCTTTGATGGCGAATCCGTGTGGTGTATCCCAGTCCTGCTCCAGGTTGGTAACGTGGAAATAAACCGTATCACCTACTCTGATTCCTTCAATATTATCAGGATAGAAATGCGAACGAATACTTGTCATATATACATGCACGGTCTTTCCATTTCTTTCTACACGCGCATCCTTCTCTGATTTACAGGCATAAGGATGAACATTATCTTCCAGTTTGAACACTTTCACCTGATTCTTCATCACCAGATCAGCAGGAATTCCCTGTGCATAGTGTGGTTCACCCACCGTTGGAAAGTCACTCAACAGTTTCATCTTTTCACCTGAGATATCGATCAGCTGGGCGCTCTGACTGAGTTCCGGACCGGTTAAGAGGTAACGGTCCTTGGTGATCTTATTCATTGCAAGTAGGTACTCTGGCCATGGAGTTTTTGAGTCGCCGCCCGGAATAGAAAGGTGACCAATGGAATAATATGTCGGAATGCGGTCAACTACTTCCCATGTACCCAGTTTCCACTTAACAACTTCGGAAGAGACGAACATTGAGGTATAAGCATAACCCTTGCCGTCAAATTCAGTATGTAAAGGTCCAAGACCAGGTTTCTGAACTTCACCGGCCATAACTGATTCATACTTAAGAATGGGTAATCCATCTACTTCTCCTATGAAGTCCTTTGCTTCAATGGCAGCTTTCATTTTAGAAAAAGAGAATACAGGAATTACGGTAGCAAGTTTTCCTCCTCCGACAATGTATTCACCGGTCGGATCAACATCCGCTCCATGAGGAGATTTTGGACATGGCATCAAATAGACCATTCCGGGACAATCCTTGGGATCCAGCATCTTGGTAGATTTACGGATGGTGGTGGTTGCCATGTGTTTGTTATCATCATAACGGTTGCTGTAATATTCACCGGGGAAATCCTTCGCTTTTCCTTCGGCGAGATACTTCTCGGCAAGTTTCCAGTCTACAGCAACAATGAAGTCCTTGTCATTCTGTGATGCATTTGCTTCAAGAAGTGTGTGTGCTCTTTCAGAATTATAGCATGAGAAAAAGAACCAGCCGGAAGAAGGGCCTTTACCACAATGACTGAGGTCAAAATCAAATGGTGGCATCAGAATCTGAAATGCGACATCCATATCACCATGCTCCTTGTCAACTTTTACGAATGTAATAGTCCCCTGGAAATTTTCTTTGTAGGTAGAGATCGGCACATCTTTATTACCCGTGATCGGAACACTGAATCGGGTGCCGGCAACCACATACTCCGTATTTTCTGTAGCGAAAGGAGAAGCATGATTACCACCGCTGTTTGGAATTTCCAGTATCTCTTCGGTACGGAAGGTTGAGAGATTGATCCGGGCAATACGCGGAGTATTATTTGAATTAATAAATAACCATCTTCCATCGGGTACACCATCTGTCATTGACAATTCCGGATGGTGTGAATCATCCCAGGGAACAAATCCATGTGTACTTTCGAGCATTGGCTTGGTTTCCTCGGTGAAACCCCAACCATTCTCCGCATTAACGGCAAAGACGGGGATGATTCTCAAAAGTCTTCCGGAGGGCAGTCCGTATACACTTACCTGGCCGCTGAATCCACCGGAAAGGAACTGATAATACGTGTCCAATTTCCCCGGTGCAACATAAACTTTGGATGCTGCGTCACCGGTACTTACTGGCTTTTTTTGTTTTCCACCACCGCATGCAGTGAGTAACATTGCGGCAGCCACCAACACCGCGAATAATAATCTGTTTATTGTCAAAGGTTTCATAAGTTCCTCCTGTTTTAAAATATGGTTGATTGTATATATTAATTGGCTGAAGAATCCATCTTCCTGAAATATTCAAGAATACTTCTGGCTTCCGGTTCAGTTACGTTCTGATTCGTCATCTGAGTCAGATAAGTCGCGAACAATTCTTTGGCGATCGGATCTCTTTGCGTCATCTCCTGCGGATTTAAGATCATATTCATGATCCATTCAGGTTTACGGCGCTTTGTAATGTCTACCAGACCAGGTCCGACATACTTCTCTTCAGCGAATTTGTGACAAGCAGTACACTTTGCTTCAAAGTGCTTCAGGCCTTCAGATGCAAGGGCTTCATCAATGGTTTCCGTTAGTGTAACACTTTTTACCGGACCGAATCCCTTTCCATCGTATTCCATTTCTTCCGCGTCCTTCATCAGATTTCCGCTTTCTTCAGTACTCTCTGATTCCGTTGCTTCCGTGTTCTGTTCCGATGACCCGCAGCTTTGAAAAAGGAAGAGTCCGAATAAAAATACCAGACTCAGTGATACCCTTCCTCCATTGAATACTTTATGCATACTTTTTTTCATGGTTTTTGTGTTTAATGATTTATAAAGGAGAATTCTTACTGTATATAGATTTAAATTCATGGCTCAAAATTATGCCTGGGATAAAAACCGCAATATGACCTGCCTCAAAATTAAATATGACATTCATCAAGAATTGCACAAACAAAAGCCCATTGTCCCGGGATTTCTTATCTATAAAAACACTCTATTGAGTTAAATCAGGGCACATTTTGCAAAAAAAATATTTTTTTGTAAATTTATAGCAATTGACTTGAGAAATGTTTATTAACAATTCTGTACATTTCATTTTTAATCTGTTTTTGAGGGATTATGTCATCAGGAATCAAAATACTTATAGCGGATGATCATACAGTGGTCAGAAAAGGACTGATTCAGATCCTTCTCGACGAATACCCTGATGCCGCATTTACCGAGGTAAGCAATGGTAATGAATTACTTCAGACCGCCCGAAGCAGTCATTGGGATATCATCATAACTGACCTTTCCATGCCCGGAAGAAACGGACTCGATACACTGAAGCAATTAAAGATCGACAAACCCGACACACCGGTATTGGTTTTAAGCATACATTCCGAAGATCTTTATGCGGTCAGGGTACTTAAATCCGGTGCAGCCGGGTATCTCACAAAAGAAAGCGCGCCGGATGAACTGGTAAAAGCTATCCAGCAGATTTTACAAGGGAATAAATACATCAATCCAAAGGTTGCGGAGAAACTGCTTCATTCCATTAACAAAGGACACAACGGTATGCCGCATGAAGTTCTTTCTGACAGGGAGTTTGATGTCTTACGTTTGATTGCGTCCGGAAAAACAGTGACCGAAATTGCCGAAATCCTGAACCTCAGTGTCAATACTATCAGCACTTATAGAATGAGGATCCTGGATAAAATGGGTATGCGTTCAAGCGCGGAACTTACTCATTACGCCATATCCAATCACTTGCTGGAATAATGCTTTCAGCGGGAATCACCGGATCAGGCATCTGATTTTCGCTTATTATCTTAGTTTGAGTTTGAGAAAGAAAAAACAGAAGGGCTATTGACTCACCTCTATGTAACAAAAGAAAACAAAAAAGGCCGCCTGTCTTTCCATCAAGGACCTTTGGTTTAGTGTAAGGTTTGTGTGAGTTTCAATGTTAATGAACAGGAAGGTTAACTGCTGCTCACTCAAACTTCGCACACACGTTATACTTGTTCCGCATAGCTGCCTCAAACCTTTAAAACCTTTTTTACGGCCTGGTTTTTATCATTTAAATACGGTGTAGTCATAATCAGGACAAGCTTTTCAGGAAACAACAAATTAAAATCAAGCGTTTAGCTACAGACAAAGGGCTTCAATAAGCGTAAATTTGCAATTATTTAAATCAAACGAATGAAAAATAAGATCAAAGTCCTGATTGTTGAAGATTCCTCTGTAATTGTACAGCGACTATATCCGGTAATGGCGGAAATTGATTTCATTGAATCAATTGCACATGCAAAAAATGGAGAAGAGGCCATTACTCTTCTTCAACTGATCGATCCCAGACTGGTCATTCTTGACATAAAAATGCCAGGTATCAGCGGCATTGATGTTCTTAAACATATCAAAGATGCAAAACGGGATTGCAAGGTAATTATGCTTACCAATCATTCAGACGATAAATACCGTAAGACCTGTCTTGAACTCGGCGCCGATAAATTCCTCAATAAAACAACCGACATTGACAAGGTTGCGGAAGTAATAAACAGTATTCACTCTAAATTTCTTATTAAATCTTAATTAAGCATGAAAATCAATTCTGACGGATATCCTGTTCAGCCCCGCATTATGCTGATAGATGATACCGAAGTAGATGTATTCATCAGTAAGAAAATTCTGATCTCTTCACAATTTGCAACTGACATCATTGAATTCAATACCGCAGCAAAAGCGCTTGAATTCCTGCTGGAAAACCACAAGAACTATCCGCTCTTACCAAAGCTGATCTTTCTTGACATTCATATGCCGGCGATGGATGGCTTTGATTTCATTGAACAATACGAAAAATTACCAAAGACTATCCACCAGTTCTGCAAGGTTATCATGCTCTCATCCACAATGGATCCCAAAGATATTTCAAGGGGCGAAGGCAATAATTACATCCACAGCTTCATGTCAAAACCCCTGAACAGGGAACAGCTCATCGAATTAAAAAACGAGATCTCCGAAACCTACCCGTAATTTTTCTGTAAACAGGATTTAATCCCGGCTATTGTGAAAAGGTAGCATTGCTCATAAGCCAGGTCCTACAGCACTATCCGAAATTCCTCTGCGACAGGAAGGGTAATGATTGACCTGGCCGGGCACGGGAAAATGAAACTGTTCTCATGTCATTCATCAGACGGATTGTAATGTTCTACCAAGATGTCCGGATATAAGAAATCCAATCCGGGTAAGCTCGCTTTCTACTATGGTCTGTCAGGATTTCTTGCCGGCCTGGTCTTCCCTCTTGCGGCAACACTGATCCGGACTCCGTCAGATACCAATTTCAGCCTTTCCAGGGTCCTTACGCTCCATCTTCAGGATCCGCTGCTGCAAATCATTGATCTGATACCCTTGATCCTGTTTTTCACAGGGATATTCGTGGCATACCGGGTTAATTCCATGGCCACAGGCAGAAGTGATACCGGCAGTATGTATAAAAGTCTGATCGAGGATGCCGCCGAGGTTATTTATATCACCGACTATAAAGGGAATTTCACCTATTTCAATAAACGTGTCGAAACGAATTACGGATTTAAGCCGGAGGAGTTGAGCGGCAAACATTTCACCACGCTGATCAATCCTTCCATGCTTCTGACAGTACAGGAATTCTACCGAATACAGTTTGATAAGAAAATACCGGAAACCATCCGGGATCTTCAGATTATCGACAAACAAGGTAATCCGAGATGGATCGAACAAACGGTCATGTTGAGAATGAAGAATGAACGGGTGGAAGGTTTTCACGGAGTTATCAGGGACATCGATCAAAGAGTCAAACAGGAAGAGGAGATTAAATCCCTGAATTCAACACTTGAGTCAAAACTGATGGAACTGGAAACAGCAAATCAGGAACTTGACGCCTTCAATCATTCTGTCTCACATGATTTGAGGTCGCCACTCAGGGGAATCTCTACCCTTGCAGACATTCTGCAAAGTGAATTCGGGGAGGGTATGCCGGAAGAGGCTAAGCAGATATTGACAAGGATCATCAGGAACTCAAATAAAATACAGCAGCTGGTTGAAGACCTTCTCGAATTTGCCAGGGTGGGCAGACAGGATATCACCGTTGAACAGGTGAGTATGAGGCAACTTGTCGACCATATCCTGGAAGAAAATCTCAGCAATGACCCGGAAAATAAGACTTCTGTACAAGTGGACAACCTGAATGATGCTTTCGGTGATAAAAAACTGATCAATCAGGTATGGGTAAATCTCATAAACAATGCGCTGAAATATTCCTCAGCAAAACCTAACCCACAGATACGGATAGGAAGTTATTTTAAAAATAATGAGCAGGTGTATTTTGTCAGGGATAACGGTGCCGGCTTTGACATGACCTATTATAAAAAACTTTTCAATGTATTCAGTCGCCTGCATCATGAGTCTGAATTTTCTGGAACCGGAGTTGGACTGAGTATTGTAAAAAGGATTGTTGAAAGGCATGGAGGGAATGTATGGGGTGAAGGCCAACCGGGAATCGGAGCAACTTTTTATTTTTCATTACCTCACAAAGGATTTCAGGAAGAGGCTCTAAATCCGGCAATGCAGCAAACTGCATTGCAACATCAAAGCTGATACTCATTCACCATGACCTGAATGAATCATTGTCCTTTTGAAAAGTATGGAATGGAATCGTCAGAAACCGGATTTTTCCGCGTCCAGTAATCCATGGTCACCACCCTTCCATCGTGGCTGCGTAAAAGTCTTCCGTAAATGGCATTGATAACATTGAACCGGACATCAGTAACACCGAGGTTAAATAATTCAGGCGTCTGAGCGGATTCGGAAGTATCCTGATCGGCAGCAACCCTGGGCGCGGCAGCAGGTACCACAACCACAGTAAAACCATTATGCTGCAGGAGCTTTGTCAGGAATTCCACCCTTTCCCCGGTAATGCCCTTTTCAACGATTGCGCACTTCTTACCGTCAAGGTCATCGAACAAATGATTCTGGTTGATTGCCATTTAATTCCTGTGGATTATAATTTGTTATAATTACCTAAGTCCGAAACTCAGTGAATAGATATGCTCATAAAAGCCACCTGCGAATCCAATTATAATAATTCCAGCAAGGCATATTAGCATAGCTGTTCTTGCACTATTTCCCAGAGCCTGTTCAGGGAGGCCGTTCTCATTTGACTCCATGAATACGGCTCTTATAACCCTGAGGTAATAGTACAGGGATACTACCATGTTCAGCGAGGCGAAAATAATCAGTGGCCAGTTTGATTTAGCGGCACCGGCGCTCAACAAAAATAATTTTCCAAAAAAACCGGCTGTTGGCGGAATACCCGCAAGTGAGAATAGAGAAATGGCAAGCAACCAGCTCAAGGTTTTGTTTGTTTTGTACAGACCGTTCAGGTCCTGGATACTTTCCCTTCCCGTCCTGGCAGATATAAGAGATACAACTCCAAATGCTCCAAGATTGGAAAACATGTAGATGATCACAAAATAAACCGAAGAGCTCATTCCATGCTCACTGGAACCTGAAATACCGATAAGTATATAGGCAACCTGGGCAATGGATGAAAAAGCAAGGAAGCGTTTCATATTGCTCTGCCGGAGTGCAAACAGATTCCCGACGGTCATGGTGAGAACCGCCGTAATGACCAACACATGGTACCAGATATCCCCCATACTGCTGAACACAGAATATAATATACCGGAAAACACAAAGACGACTGCTCCTTTCGAAATTACAGACAGATAAGAAGTCACGGCTACAGGTGAACCTTCATACACGTCGGCGGTCCAAAAATGAAATGGCACTGCGGAAAGTTTGAAGGCAAATCCGGCAAAAACAAAAATGAAGGCGAGTATCTGCAGTGAAGTTCCGCTGAGTACTGATGCCATCTCCAGAAAATTGAATGTTCCTGTCGTACCATATAATAATGAGATCCCGAACAACAGGATACCGGAGGCAAATGCAGAACTGAGAATCATTTTCATCGCAGCTTCGCCGGATGCTCTTTTCTCAAGGTCAAAATTACACAAGGCGGCAAGAGGAATCGTAGAAAGTTCAAGCGCCAGGTAAAACATCAGGAAATTACCCGACGATAACATCAGGAACATTCCCAGGAATGAACTTATAAGGAGCATATAAAACTCCGGCAAATGTTTATGCTTTTGTAACCAGTCGAATGACTGGAGGTGAATGATCAAAATCCCGAGATTTAAAATATTCTTCTGAAACACGATCAGGTTATTGCTGATAAACATGGAATCGAAAAGCGACCCCTCTGAGTTGAAGAACCAACCAAGAAAGAAATTAAGACCAAGAAAGAAAGTCATCAAAGCGGATATGACTGAATTACTGATATCAGTTGTTCTGATCTTCAGTATCAGCAATACCACCAACATGGCGATCAATGCCCATTCATGTTTCAACAATACAACCATTTCACTCATATTCTCATTACTTTGACATGGTTATTTCCCTGAATCTCTCCGCTATTTGCGTTGCACCCGGTCCGATCAGATCATTTAGCCAGAAAGGAGCGATGCCCATAGCAAGAATGCCGGCAATCAGAACCACTCCGGCCAGCTTCTCATTCCAGGCAGCATCTTTAAGCTGATTGAACTCGGTATTCCTTACAGGTCCCATAATGGATCTTCCGGTCGCTCTGAGTATATACACAGCCGTTACAACAATCGACATACAAGCCAGGATCGTAGCGACTCGGTAAAATGTTTCAGCTCTTTCCCAGGAACCGACAAAAATGGTCATCTCTGCCACAAAACCACTGAATCCGGGTAGCCCGAGTGAACAAAGACCAGAGATTACAAATACCGAACTGATAAAAGGCATTACTTTCAGCAATCCTCCCAACTTTGATACTTCCCGGGTATGCGTACGCTCATAGAGCATACCGATGGCAGCAAAGAAGAGTGCTGTCATAAGTCCGTGGGAAACCATCTGGAGCACGGCTCCGGTTATCGCAGTGGGCGTGAGCATACCGATTCCCAACAACACAAAACCACAGTGACTCACGGACGAATATGCGTTCATATACTTGAGGTCCGTTTGCATCATCGTAGCAAATGCGCCGTATATCACCGCGATGGAGGAAAGCAAAATGATGATCCAGGAATACTCAGCTGCCGCTTCAGGCATCAGATAGGCGGCGACGCGTAGACAACCGTAACCACCGAGCTTCATGGAGATTCCGGCAAGGAACATGGAAGCCGCCGTTGGAGCCGAAGAGTGTCCATCCGGCACCCAGGTATGGAACGGGAATAAAGCGGTAAAGACACCAAAGCCGGCAAACAGAAAAGGAAAGAAATACATCTGCACTTCTATAGGAATCACAGAGGCAGAAATCCGTGTGAGATCAAAACCTGCTCCTGTACTTCCGCCCGCAAAATATATTCCCAACAAACCGACGAATACCAATGCGGAACCCGCCATCAGCATCAAGGCGAGTTTATTCGCGCTATAAATCCTTTTCCCACTCCCCCAGATCCCGATCAGCATGTACTTGGGGATGACGGCTACTTCGAGAAAAAAGAACATGAGAAACAGATCGAGTGAAATAAAAAAACCATATGCACCCGCGCCGAGCATGGTAAGCAGGAAGAAAAACTCTTTCTTCATGTGATCCATGTTCCACGAAGTCAGTATACCGGCAAAAACGATCACGGCAGTGAGGAGGATCATGGCCACGGAAATTCCATCCACACCAATATGATAATGAATGTTCAGCGCCGGAAACCAGGAAGAATTTTGTTCTGCAAAAAAACCGGATGGAGCCGGAAGTTTTATAGATTTCATATACCCGCTCAGCAGACCGAAACATAACAAAAGCTGCATGACCGATCCGCCAAGCGCAATGCTTCTGGATAAATTCCTGCCCGCGAGAAGAATCAGCAGGCAGGTGATGAGTGGCAGTAAGATGAGATAACTCAGATTCATATTATATTCTTCATGAGACAAGATAGATCATTACAGCAGCCAGAATGATGGCTCCTGAAAGGAAATAAAATGCATAGTGCTGGAGTTTACCGCTCTGCAATCCACCTGTGGAAAGGGAAAATACCTGCGCCGCAGCGGCGCTTGTGTTCCAGATTCCATCTACAATATTCTTATCTATCCAGGCAGCAGGGGCTGAAACATATTTAAACAATATTTTTTTGGTGACGAAGAGGTAGATCTCATCAATGTAGAACTTTCTGTAAATAAGATCATACAGCCGTCCAAGACCTTGGACCACTTTATCGCTGTACACAGATGGCTTCCTGAAAAATATCGCGGCGGCAATGATCCCGGCCAGCGAGATCAGCACCGGCATGATGGCAAAGTCAAGATGAAATTCACCGGCCAGTTCATGCCCGTCACTGCTGACGAATGTTCCAAACGGAATGAATCCGCTGAGGATCGTGAGAACTCCCAGTATAAAGAGCGGAAACATCATCAAGGGAGATACCTTTTCCCGGTTATGCTCATGACCTTTGTTCCAGAATATCAAAAAATACAACCTGAACATATAGAATGCGGTCAGTCCGGCTGTAAGCAAGGCAAGAAAATAAATTGTCTTATCAGACTGATATGCTGCCAGGAGAATCTGCTCCTTACTGAAAAATCCTGAAAGTGGCGGTATGCCGGCAATAGCCATACAAGCGATAAGAAACAGGATGCCTGTAAGCGGCAGTGATTTTCTTAATCCTCCCATATCCTTCAGCTCATTGCTATGTACGTGATGTATGATAACTCCGGCTGCGAGGAATAATAAAGCCTTGAACATGGCATGCGTGAACAGATGAAACATGGAAGCGGTAAAACCGGTGCCTGCCATACCGCCATATTCTGATACTCCCAGTGAGAACATCATGAAACCGATCTGCGACATGGTTGAATAAGCCAGCACCCTCTTTATATCCGTCTGGGTGCAGGCGATAAGCGCCGCGATAATAGCGGAAATTATCCCCGTCCAGACAACCACATCCAATGCAGCAGGGCACGTAAGTGAAAAAACGGGGAAAAGTCTGGCAACCAGGTATACACCGGCGACAACCATTGTAGCCGCGTGGATCAGAGCCGATACCGGTGTGGGTCCCTCCATCGCATCCGGCAACCATATGTGTAAAGGAAACATGGCCGACTTACCTGCACCACCGACAAAGATCAGCACCAATCCCCAGGTCAGTGCTGAAACCCCAAGAAATCCGGCAGCTGAAGCCGCCTGCGCATAGGTTGAATCTGCAGGTACAAGTCTTTCTGTGAGCGGAATGAAATCAAAGGTCTCTGAATAATACGATAATATGAGTATGCCAATCAGGAATCCAAGATCGGCAAAACGTGTAACGATGAAGGCCTTTTTGCTGGCCGCCACCGCCGATGGCTTCTGGTAATAGTAGCCAATGAGCAGAAAAGAAGAAACGCCTACAAGCTCCCAGAAAATATAGGTCTGGAATATATTTGAGGAGATCACAAGACCGAGCATGGAAAAGGTGAACAGGGAAAGGAAAGAAAAATAGGTTGCATAACGCTCCTCCCCTTTCATATAAGACAGACTGAAAATATGAACCATTGTTGAGATCAATGTCACAACGACAATCATCATCATAGAGATCGGATCAGCCAATATTCCCATGTTGATGGAAAAATTATCCGAGAACTGAAGCCAGGTCACCTGGAAAGGAATGAGTGTTTCATATACACCGGCTACTTTTCCAAACCTGAAAAAATAAGTCCAGGCCGAAAAACAACTCAGGATAAAAGACGCGGAAACGGACAGGGTGGCAAATATCCCGGCTAGAAATCCGGGGAAACGCCTACCAAACAATCCTGTCAATACAAAACTGAGGAAAGGAAGTAACAGCAGTAAGAGGATCGGTCCGGATTCAATCATTGTAACATCATTTCTGATTAATCGATATTTTTCAAGTGATCAGTAACGCAGGGAGTCAGAGTCTTCCACATCGATCGACTGATGACTACGGTAGAGGTTAATTATAATAGCTATGGCCACGGCTGCCTCAGCGGCTGCAATGGCTATTATGAATATGCTGAAGAATAATCCATTCAGGCTTTCAGGGTAAACATATTTGTTAAAAGCGACAAAATTGATATTCACACTATTCAGAATCAGTTCAACCGACATGAGCAAAGTAACCAGGTTACGCCGGGTCAGAAAACCATAGACACCTGTAAAAAACAAGGCAGTGCTTACGATCAGGATATGTTCCAGTCCGACTGAATTCATGATTTAGCGGGATTTTTAATAGCAATGACTATACAGCCGATCATGGCCGATAACAACAGTATACTGACTACTTCAAACGGTAAGGCGAAACCACCTTCTCCGGTACTTAGCATGGCATGGCCAATGGCTTTCACGCCGGGTTCAAGCGGACTAAGACCTGAAGGTTTAAACTTGTTGGATAAGACCTGATTCATGACAAGAAGAAAGCCGCTGATCACAGCCAATGATGCAAACAACTTCCGGCTCTGTAATGCGGGTGGCATATCCATACCGCTTGTATGCGTAAGAAAAATGGAGAAAATGATCAGAACAACAATTCCACCTACATAGACGATGATCTGAACAGCCGCAAGGAATTCATATTCCATCCAGAAATACAGACCCGCTATTCCGGTAAGTGAGAAGAGCAGATAGATGGCCGCCCTGAAAATTTTCCTGGTTGTTACGGCAAGGATACCTCCTCCGAGGATCAGAGCAGCGATACAATAAAAAATAATCACAGATGCACTCATTATTCTACCCCCTCCATCAGTTTCGACCCTGGCATATTCAGGGTCTTGGTCAGTTTGCTCCTGTCGTACACACTGTGTTCGAATGATTGCGCCATTTTAATAGCGTCGGTAGGGCATGCTTCAATGCATAAATTACACATGGTGCATAACTCAAGATGATATACAAAAGTATCCAGCGCTTTCTTCCTCTTTCCTTCCGCGTTTACTTCAAACTTAGTGATGATCTTGATGGTACCATTCGGACATGCGAGTTCACAGGCAGTACATCCTGTACACCGGTGTTCATTCTGTTGTGAATGCGGCATCACCACTTCTCCTCTGAATCTTTCAGGAAGGTTGAGGCTGTCACGATTCTCGGGATATGACTGGGTAATGATCTCCTTATGATGCACAAAATAATAACCGGTCATTCTCATTCCTTTCAGAAGTGATACAACCGATTTGTACAAAGTGCTTATATAATTCCGGAGAAAACTCATATCATGATATAAGGGTTAAAATCAGAAATGCCATCCCAGGATTGCTATAATTGTCATGATCAGAACATTAATAAGACTGATGGGCAGCAGATATTTCCATTCCAGATTCAACAACTGATCAATCCTCAACCTTGGAAATGTCCAGCGAAACCACATGATGATAAAAATGAGAAAAAATGTTTTCCCAATAAACCACAGTGATGAAGGTATATAATCCATGATTGTATTGAAGGAGGTCCAACCGCCAATATGAAAGGGCATCCATCCACCCAGGAAAAGAGTGGCTCCGATGGCACAGGCAATAAATATATTTACATACTCCGCCAGAAAGAAGAGCGCGAACCGCATTCCTGAATATTCTGTATGAAAACCTGCGGTCAGTTCAGATTCGGCCTCAGCCAGATCAAAAGGAGCCCGGTTGGTCTCTGCTGTCACGGCAATAATGAATATCACGAAGGCGATGAGCGCCGGAATATGTCCTTTGAAAATCCACCAGCCGTTCTCCTGCGAAGCGATGATCTCGGAAATTTGCAGTGAACCACTGAGAATGACTATGGCGATGATGGAAAGTCCGGCGGAAAGTTCATAGCTGACGATCTGCGCACCGCTTCTCATGGCGCCAAGCAAGGAATACTTATTATTACTTGACCATCCCGCCATCAGGATTCCTATGACCGCAACGGATGAAACCGCTGACACATAAAGCACTCCGATGTTCAGATCCCATATCTGTACATCTCTGGCAAACGGGATAGGGGCCATCAGCAACATAGCGCCGATCATGACAATGAATGGGGCAAGATTAAAAAGGAACTTATCGGCGCCATCCGGAGTAAGTCCTTCCTTAAGCAATAATTTCAGTGTATCGGCGAGGGTTTGCGCAGTACCTTTAAACCCAACCCGGTTCGGTCCGACACGGATCTGCATATAGGCCGAAACTTTCCTTTCCATAAAAACAAGAACAAGGCCCAGGACGGCGAACAAGGTGATTACAAAAACACCCACCAGAACAAACTGCGCAAGCAGCGCCCATATGGCGGGAAGTTTATCATGCAGATAGGCCTGAATTGATTCCGTTATGCCTGCTATACTCAACATACGTTTACTGCATCTGATGATTGAACCATATCTTCAATTCTGTTTAGCGGACTCAGGTTCGATCTCCTGATTTTCCAATCATTCTTTTTCCGGATTAATCTTCATCTGTCAATGTCAGGAATCACAAGATCCAGTGTACCCATGATCGCGACAAGATCTCCGATCTTTGCTCCTCTTGCCATATGGTCAAGTGCCGAAAGGTTTGAGAAACCGGGAGACCTAAACTTGATCCTGTAAGGAGTAAGTCCACCTTCACTAATGATATAAACCCCAAACTCCCCTCTTGCCGTTTCAACCATCGAATAATACTCTCCCTTTGGCAGTTTCAGAACAGCCTTTGTCTTGGCCTGAAATTCTCCTTCCGGTATGTTATCTATTAATTGTTCAATGATCGAAAGGCTTTGTTTCATTTCCCCCATTCGAACCAGGTATCGCCCAAAGGCATCTCCTGAGTATTCCAGTACTTCATCAAAGTTTACCGAAGCATAAGCATCGTAAGGTTTGTATTTTCTGATGTCGCATTTCACGCCGGAAGCCCGGGCAACCGGTCCTGTACAACCAAAAGATACCGCGTCCTCCGCTGAAATGTATCCTACACCTTTGGTACGTTCCTGGAATATGATATTTCCTGTAACCAGATCATGATACTCATCAAACTTGGAACTGAAATACTTAATGAACTCTTTAACCTTCGGAACAAAATTCGGGTGCAGATCGAACATGACTCCTCCCGGAACCATATAATTCATGGTAAGTCTTGCTCCGCAGGTCTCTTCCATAATATCATTGATCATCTCCCTCTCCCGGAATGCATGAAAGAATGGGGTGATTGCTCCGACATCCATAGCCATGGCTCCCCACCAAAGCTGGTGAGAGGCAAGTCTTGTGAGCTCACTCAGCAAAACACGAATCACCTGTGCACGCGCGGGAACCTCAACCTGCAATCCTTGCTCGACGGCAAGAGCGCAACCCAGGTTATTAATGTGAGAAGACAGGTAATCCATCCTGGAAGTAACATAGATGAACTGCCGGTAACTCAGACTTTCACACATCTTCTCAATCGACCGGTGTATATAGCCAAGATGCGGTTCAACCTTTTTCACAATTTCTCCGTCAAGAGTAATGACAAGGTGCAATACTCCATGGGTTGAAGGATGTTGCGGTCCGACATTTATGACCAGGTCACCGTCTGTATTTGTTCCAACTTCTTCCAGCATCAGGCTATTCATTTAAAGGCTGACATAGCGGCCAGGGCACTCAGGTATTTAACTGATGATTTATAATTTGATCATATTTACTTTGTCCTCATAATCCTTTCGCAAGGGCCAACCTTTCCAGTCTTCAGTAAGAAATAAGCGTCTCAGATCCGGATGATGCTGAAACTTCACTCCGAAAAGATCATATGCCTCCCTTTCATGAAACTCCGCGGTACGCCAGACCGAACAAACACTTTCGATGAGGGGTTCTGACCGGTCCAGTTTGGTCTTCAATACGATGATCTTCCCGTCCTTCAAAGACCGCAGATGATAAACCAG
This sequence comes from uncultured Flavobacteriales bacterium, assembly GCA_964544885.1. Lineage (GTDB taxonomy): Bacteria > Bacteroidota > Bacteroidia > AKYH767-A > 2013-40CM-41-45 > QQVM01. Next base: position 41,645 of record CAZJDX010000004.1, on the reverse strand, counting down.
TGAAAGATGAGTTTTCCAGTCAACACAAGTAAGGCAGAAGAGAAAATCAAAATGAAAAACCTGACCTGAACTCAGTTCCTTCGCAAGTTTCAGTACATCCTTGCTTTCAAAGGAAGCCGTCAGCCAGGCCGCGCCCTCTTCGAAAATGAAAGCAGGATAGAGGTCCGTCAATTTTAATTTTAATTCTTCATTCGTCATCACCTCTGATGTAAATTTCCGGGTTCATTATTTCTCTCCTCTGATCTTTTCCTGTAAAGTTATGAGCGCATGCAGCAAGGCCTCCGGTCTTGGCGGACATCCGGCCACATATACGTCAACAGGTATTACATGATCCGCTCCTTTAACCACAGAATAAGTATTATAGAAAAAGGGACCTCCCGAGGTAGCACATGCTCCCATCGCGATCACGTATTTCGGATCCGCCATCTGATCATACAACCTCTTTAAAACCGGAGCCATTTTATTCACGATGGTTCCGGCAATAATAATCACATCTGCCTGCCTTGGCGTCGCTCTTGCCACCTCAAATCCAAATCTTGACCAATCGTATTTCGCCGAGGCCGTTGACATCATCTCGATAGCGCAGCAGCTGGTTCCAAATACCAGAGGCCAGAGCGAATTGGATCTGGCCCATTTTATTACGTCATCAAGTTTACTGACCAGGATACCACCTCCGGGAGTTTCATGCACCTGACCCGGAAATTCCGTCACACCCTGACTTTGATTTTTTACATCCATCTCAAGGCTCCTTTCTTATGCGCATATAAAAATCCCAGAAACAGAATACTCAGGAAAATCAGAATCTCGACCAGAGCAGGCCACCCGATTTCCTTCACTACCACGGCCCATGGATAAAGAAATACAAGTTCAACATCGAAAATGAGAAAAAGTAAAGCGAAAAGATAATAACCGACATTGAGCTGTATCCACGATTTACCAATGGTAGGTACTCCACATTCGTAAGTCTGGCCTTTCTGTGGATTATATGATTTTCTGATCAGCAATTTCGATAAAAGAATTCCTCCCGCGGAAAATGCGATTCCGCAAAGTATCAGAAGAATCATTGAAGCTGCTCCCATCGATTTTGTTTTGGAGGGATATTTTCGTTCTTATAGCCAGATCAGGTATTGAATCCTTTGCAGGGCCTGCAAATGTAAACACAAATTATCCCGAATTCTACATTCACAGAATCAAACCTACGGCAATGTTTTGAATAAACAAAAAACAGAAAGAACTGAAACCGAAGTGTATAGAAACCTTGTGCATAAAAGCTTGCGGACGCACTCAACAATAATTTTTCACCTTCACTTTGCCATACCATCTTATCTGGATCCGGACCCTGATAACATAGTTATAAATTTCAGCAATTAACTGAAGCCTTTCCGGATTCAGGAACTGAGAAAATCATTTCTCAAGGTGAAATAATCTCTTCGAATCTTTTCATAAAAATCAATTCTCTGAATGTAGAGTATGTGATTGCAGCTTTTGTTTTTCCACCTCCTGGGAGGTCCTCAAAAGTTGATGATTGTTTCCGCCTGTTCCTATCCACATTGAAAATTCAGCATTCCTCTGTAAGTCTGATCAGACTTATTCTCGGGGCAACCAAATGGCACAAAAACATGGAATTGTACTTTGCGAAGAAAAAAGGGGTTGATTTCCGGTATTAAACATCCCTGAAATCCGCCTCTGCAGCCTGTTTATGCCGTAAGTATATCATTCCTGAACTTCTGCAGCAACATCTTTTTCATAGCATTGCCTGAATTTAAAAAAATGGTTAAATTGCTCAATATTTATGGTGATGAATTAAGAATTGCCGGATTGTACAAGAATCCATTCATCCACACATTACCATAAAATGAGATTACAAACTCCTGATGAGATTAACAGCGCACATCAGGAAATCCAATTGTCATAATTAATATTATCTGAACCTGATGAAAAGAAAATTATCTATCGTAATTGTATTGCTTCTGTGTTTTATTCAAATGAATGCACAATGTCCACAGGGTGAAGTTGAAGTGACAATTCACATATCAACTGATTCATATGGCAATGAAGGCTACTGGCAACTGGTACCGTTTGGAAACAGTTGCGGAAGCGGAACCATAGATTCAGGTGGAAACAACGCCGTTGGTTGCAACGGTGGCGGACAACAAAACAGTCCTTCAGGAGGATATTCAGATAATACAACCATCAGCGAAGGGCCATGGTGCGTGATGCAGGGAGATACTTTTGATATCATCTATGTTGATGACTATGGTGACGGAGGACTGATATTCCGGGTTGATATCAATGGCTACCCCGTTTATCCTGCGCTTACCGGTAACGGTAATGGTCCGGGTTCACGACTTACTTTCATTGCCAATCCACCTTCACGCTTTGACCTCAGTTGTCGTTCCGTCGAATTGAAATCCTATAATATCATAGGCTCAAATGATATTGCTGCCAGGTTTATGAATCTTGGCCTGGATACCATTACAAGTCTTGATATGCATTACAGCATTAATCAGGGACCTGTGGTAAGCGCATCCGTAAATCTTCTCAACATCGCTCCCTTTTCAACAAGGACGATCGTTCATCCGGTTCAGTGGACTGATACCGCCGCGGGTGAGTACATGATACAGGTGTGGGCATCAAATCTCAATGGAAATCCTGACAGCAATCTCATGAACGATACAGCTTTCAAGATAATTACACTGGGCCCGGGCATTCCGAATTTTATTGATGACTACATTGGAATGGCACCGGTACTTACTGTGATAGGAAATTCTGCCGATGGGGTCAGCGTTCCGAGAGATCTCGATTTTCATCCAGTGCTTTCACGCTATGAATTATGGGTTATCAATAAAAGCACCGAAAACAGCGGTGGTGAGACGGTTAAATTCACCAATGCCGGACTTCCAGGTCAAACCTCACTACTGCAACAGGATGGTAATGCCTGGCACTTCATGTCACTTCCCACAGGGATCGCATTCAGTGACAATGAAAATTTCGCGACCTCACCGGGTGTTTATGACGCAAATCACAATGGCGGCAGTCCCTTTACCGGTCCGACACTTTGGTCAAGCGATCCTTTGATCTATGCTCAACCATCCGCGGGAAATGGCAGTCATATTGATATGCTGCATCAAAGTCCTTACAGTATGGGCATCTGTCATGAACGCGACAATGTATTTTGGGTTTACGATGGAGACGGAGGCGATGTTGTCCGTTATGACTTCGCTGAGGATCATGGACCGGGCGCCAGCGATCACAGTGACGCCGTTATCCGTAGATATGAAGGGCTGAACCTTCAGTGCGATCCCTCCTATCATGTTTCAAGTCACCTTGTGCTGGAAAAAGAGAGCGGTATGCTCTATATTGTTGATACCGGTAATGACCGTATACTGAAGATGGACATAAATTCCGGAGCATTTACCACTAATTTAGCCTGGTATGAAGCGGTTCAGGAGTATTCAAGATATGACGGTGCCGTTTGGAGCATATTCGCCGACAGCGCCCTTGATAGTCCAAGCGGAATTGATCTTCTCGAAGACCGTCTTATCGTTTCTGATTACGGGACAGGAGATATCATAATTTATGACATTATTAATGAAACGGAACTGGGCAGGATTAGCACCGGCACTCCGGGAATAATGGGCGTGAAGATCGGACCTGATGGAAAAATATGGTATGTAAATTCCATTACCAGTGAAGTGGTAAGGATTGATGGACTCACATTAGGATCCGCATCGAAACTTCCGGCACAACTTGGTCTTTTCCCGAATCCGGCAGATAATCGCCTCGTCCTGCAACTGAATGAATCCCTGTCTTCCGCTGCGGAAATACTGATATTTAATGCGTCCGGACAAATCGTAAACAGATCCTACATCAATAAAGGTCAGATCCGGCATGAGCTGAATGTCGGAATTCTAACACCAGGCATATATGCTATTCATCTCGTCAGTGAAGACCTGGTACTGAACAACCGCTTTATAAAAAAATAAGGAACATACGGATCTAGGACAAGTACTGACGATCCGCTGTTCATTTTTACGAAGATGTCAGGGATGTGACTGATTTGACGTTTTGCATTCTTAAAATCTTATATTTGCGGGACATCGCTCCCCATGACTAAAACCTCATTTCTGTTATCCTTCCTGTTGTTGATCACTGTCAGCGGCAGGTCACAAGACAGGACACGAACCGCTTCCGAAATCCTTCTCGGTCTGCATAAACTGAATACACTTGGCTCTGTATTATACATTGCAGCTCATCCGGATGATGAAAATACAAGACTGCTTTCATACTATGCGAATGAGAAAAAATACAGTACAGCCTATCTTTCACTCACCAGGGGTGATGGAGGACAGAACCTGATCGGCACTGAACAAGGCGATTTGCTTGGAGTTATCCGTACGCAGGAACTGCTGGCTGCCCGCCGGATTGATGGAGCTGAACAATTCTTTACAAGAGCTATAGATTTCGGCTATTCAAAAAATCCGGAAGAAACTTTTCAGTTCTGGAATAAGGATTCGATTCTCTATGATGTTGTCTGGACAATTAGAAACTTTCGTCCCGATATTATCATTCTCAGATTTCCTGTTACCGGCGAAGGAGGACACGGTCATCACACCGCCTCGGCGATAGCCGGCCTCGAAGCATTCAGCGCGGCAGCCGACCCTTCTGTTTTTCCCGACCAGCTTAAGTACTGCAAGACCTGGCAGGCACAACGCATATTCTTTAATATGTTCAGGCCAAAAGCTGAAGATGTTGCCGGCAAACCGGATATAATACCGGTAGATATCGGGACCTATAACAGTCTGCTGGGAAAATCCTATGGTGAGATCGCATCAGAGAGCCGAAGCATGCACAAGAGTCAGGGTTTTGGTGCTGCAAGAAGCCGGGGATCACTGAATGACTATCTGAAATTTCTCGCCGGAAAGCCGTTTGAAACTGACGAGATGAGTGGCGTAACGTGTACATGGGACAGAGCTGAAGCCGGCGGTGAGATCCGTCAAACGGTTGAGAAAATCATTCGCGAATTCAAGCCTGCGGAACCGGCAGGAAGTATACCGGCCTTACTCGGATTAAGAAACCTCATCCGGAGCCTTGATATAGATCCTTTCTGGAGATCCATAAAATTAAAGGAAACTGAAGAATTAATTTTTGCCTGCGGGGGTTTTTACATAGAAGCGATTGCTGATAATTTCTCGGTGGTGCAAGATGATACCTTATCCGTAAAAGCATCTGTCATTCACCGGAGTCCCTTGTCCTGTAAATTTCTCAGCGTTGAAATCAGAGAAACCGGATTGAAAATTTCAACGCAAAAGGACCTTAGCTTCAACCAACCGGTTCTGACTGAATTAAAATTCAGGGTACCCGAAAAACTTCCATTCAGTAACCCATACTGGCTTGAGCCCCGGACTAATGCAGGCCTTTTCCCAAATCCTGAACTTCAAATGACAGGCGTTGCGGAAGGCAAGGCTTCCTTGAATATTGATTTTACCATTTTGATTGACAAAGATACTTTCTTTGTCAGCCGCCCCGTTTCATACAAATGGGTTGATCCCGTAAGAGGCGAATTGTATCGTTCACTTGAAGTATTGCCGGAAGTGAGCATTCATCCTGCCGGTAAAATAAATATGTTTATTGAGGGGAGAAGCCGGGAAATATCCTACACCTTGAGAGCTAATTCATCCGGGTCTTCCGGCGTCTTCAGATTAAACAAAGCTCCGGGATGGACGATTAGTCCCGATAGTCATTCATTCACCTTCGGATCAAAGAATGAAGAACAGAAATTCACATTTCTTGTAACTCCTCCTGCGGAGTTCAGCGAAACAATGATAAAACCGGAAGTAGAAACAGGCAAGGAAAAAATTTCAAAATCTGTCGAGAGAATCAACTATGAACATATTCCGGTACAAACACTGGTGCAGGACGTGAGGAGCCGGTTTTGTCATTTGGATCTGAACACCCCACCCCTGAAAGTTGCCTACATTGAAGGTGCGGGTGATAACATCCCCGTTTGTCTGGAACAGATTGGCTATAATGTTACGGTATTGGATGATGACATTCTGAGTAATGGCGACTTGTCAGCATTCGATGTGATCATCACCGGAATTCGATTGTATAATACCAATGAAAGGATGAATGTCTATCAACCAAGACTTATGAACTTTGTAAAAGAAGGAGGCACATTGCTTGTTCAATACAATACCAATAATTTCATCAGTAGTCTTAAATCGGAGATAGGACCATACCCTTTTAAAATCACACGCGAAAGAGTGACGGATGAAAACGCTGAAGTCCGCTTTCTGCAAAAGGAACATCCTCTGCTGAATCAACCTAACCGTATCAAAGCATCCGACTTTAAAGGATGGGTACAGGAAAGAGGATTATATTTTGCCGGTGACTACGGTGCTGAATACAAAGCATTGTTCTCCATGAACGATCCCGGCGGAAAAGAACTTGAAGGATCCCTGATCTATGCGGGGTACGGGAAAGGCCATTTTATTTATACGGGAATCGCATTCTTCAGAGAGTTACCCGCCGGTGTTCCCGGAGCTTACCGGCTGTTTGTCAATCTCATGTCGGCAGGCAGACCTGTTCACGACTAGACCTGCTTTTGATAAATGAATATACATCTTATTGTCCGTATCAAATTATGACAGCCGGTAACGAAAACGGAAATGACGAAAAGCCACCCTTCTTCAGGACTTGGAAAGCAATGTACATTGCCGTAATCGCCAATTTAGTTCTTCTCATTATCCTGTTTTACTGTTTCAAATTATACTTTTCATGAGCCTGCTTGACTGGTTGGTACTGGGAAGTACATTGCTCTTCATTGTCTTCTTCGGAATCTGGAAAAGCAGGGGAAATAAGGATATCCGCTCCTACCTGCTTGCAGATAAAACCATGCCCTGGTATATCGTTGGGATCTCCATTATGGCAACACAGGCAAGCGCCATTACCTTTCTGTCCGCACCGGGGCAAGCGTACACGGACGGAATGCGCTTTGTGCAGTTTTACTTTGGACTACCGTTGGCAATGGTCGTACTTTCCGTAACCTTTGTACCGATCTTTCACAAACTAAAAGTTTATACCGCCTATGAATTTCTGGAACAACGCTTTGATCTGAAAACAAGAGCGCTCACCGCATTTCTCTTTCTGATTCAACGCGGACTTGCATGCGGACTGACCATCTACGCTCCTTCAATCATTCTTTCATCCATACTCGGTTGGAATATTTACTGGACAAACCTGGTAATGGGTGGACTGGTAGTGATTTACACCGTTGCCGGTGGGACGAAGGCGGTAAGCATTACTCAGATCCAACAGATGGCGGTTATTTTCCTGGGTATGTTCATTGCTGGCTATATGATAGTTCACCTCATTCCAAATGATCTGTCGCTTGGAGAATCGCTCAGTATTGCAGGAACTATGGGCAAGCTAAACACGGTGGATTTCAATTTTGACCTGAAGAACCAGTACAACATATGGTCAGGACTCATTGGCGGATTTTTCCTGGCCCTCGCCTACTTTGGTACCGACCAAAGTCAGGTGGGAAGGTACCTGAGTGGCAAGAGCATCGGTCAGAGTCGTCTGGGCTTATTGTTTAACGGTATCATCAAGATTCCGATGCAATTCCTGATCCTCATGATTGGCGCATTGCTTTTTGTCTTTTATCAGTTTCATCAACCTCCTGTTCACTTTAACAAAGTTGAGACACAAAAAATTTCAAACAGTTCCTTTGCTAAGGATTTCCATCAACTGAATCTGAGATATAGTGAGTTACATCGATCCAAAAATGATAATCTGAATGATCTGACTCATGCCATAAGATCAGGAGATGAAACCCTGAAGGAAATAAGCGGAAAAAATATTCTGATCAAAGAAGAGCAGATGACTGAAGTGAGGGCTCAGGTGAAAGACCTGATGAAAAAGAATGATCCTTTGTCGGAAACCAATGATACCAATTATATATTTCTCTCTTTTGTCACCCATTATCTGCCGGCAGGATTGATCGGGCTGCTTATCGCCGTGATCTTTTCAGCCTCCATGTCATCAACTTCTTCAGAACTGAACGCGCTGGCCTCAACTACGGTAGTGGATATCATCAGAAGATTTTCAGCAAAAGAGAAGAGTGATCACCACTATCTTCGTACTTCCCGCTGGGTGACTATCCTCTGGGGAGTCTATGCGATTTTGGTTGCCATGTTCGCTAATCAACTGGGAAGTTTGATCGAAGCGGTGAACAAACTGGGCTCGCTGTTTTATGGAACCATACTGGGCATTTTTATCACCGCGTTTTATTTTAAAAGCATCAAAGGTTCCAAGGTTTTCTATGCCGCTCTGCTGGCTGAAGCATTTGTGCTGATGATTTTCTGGCTGGATCTTACCGCGTTTCTGTGGCTTAATCTTATCGGTTGCATCCTGGTGGTTCTCTTTGCCTGGCTGATACATTTATACCACCGGTACAGCTTTTCATCTTACCGGAAATAAAAAGCGGGAAGGTTGACACCCTTCCCGCTTCCCGGTTGACTAAACAGAATTTCCAAGCCAGATTGAAAGTTTACCCTGATTCCACTTATTGTTTAGGCCATTTGGCAAGTGCGTCCTCAACCTGATCCTTGAAGAAGAATCCGTCAGGGTTCTTATCACCAAGAGCTTTAGCCTTAGCTGCCAGGTCATATGCATCCTTGTTCTTCATCATCTTTGAAAGAATGTTGGCCTTGGTCCAGGTGTTGAACCACTCTTCAGAAAGTTGTAATGACTGATCCGCGTATTTCAAGGCATTGGCAAGATCATTTTTCTCCAGGGCATAACGGGCTGCAGAATTATATGTTCTCCAGGTGCCGCCAAGAGTGCTTTTAATATTTTCTAAAGCTTGCTCATCGGTATTCAGGCTTATCGGAAACGAAACTCTTGTTTTGTCCCACTCCAGACTCACGGTAACTTTTGAATCCTCAAAATCGACAAGCTGGAAAGCAAGTCGCTCACGCATAGGCGCTGTTTCCGGGCTAACCATGATTCTCACCGCATCCTCTTCCTGCTTATACTCATTCACCGATACAGATGCGTTCTTATTAATGATGATCGTCCACTGTGTCTTTCCCGGTATAGAGAGAATGGAATAGGTTCCCTTTGGAACTTTGGTTCCTGATATGTTTACATCCTTGCTGAATGTAATTTTTGTAGCGGCATTGGCACCTGTTCTCCACAATTTATCATAGGGAACCAGATCACCGAAAATAGTTCTTCCTTTCACTCCCGGACTACTGTATTCAATAGTGATGTCGGTAAGGCCTACAGTCTGCGTGACGGTTGCCTTCGGACTGGGAGCAGGAAGGTTAAGCTGGGCAAATACTCCTGAAGAGAGAAATATAAACAAGAGTAACAAGGTGTTAAAGTGCATGAATCTTTTCATAGTTATGTTTTTTGGTTCGCACCAAGATAAAGCTTAAAAATTCAGATAAAAATTTTCAAAATTGAATTTACACTAAATCAACTAATTAAATTTATTCTTCAGACGACCGGATCACTCTGGTTTTGGTCCATACAGTATTCCGAGATTCCCCGGTGTGTGGTATAACTCTGCATAATACGATTCCAAAATGGATGAAAGGATTATGCCGCATGAATCGGTCAATGTCTCCGGTCTTTGAATCAATAAAATATAATCCGGCTTTTTACCGGTGATCCTGGCGAATTTATCAGTGTCAATGCAGTGTGGTGTGCTGTACAAAATTTCCCGCGGGTTACGTTCCGTTTTCCAAATCAGGGGAAAGTGAACCTGATTCGCTTCATAATTATCCAGTAATATAATGTTCTTGCTGGTGGCGATATATGCTGTAATATTATCCATCATCCAGTTTCCGGAATAATCAATCGTTGCCAGCACCTTTCCTTCAGGAATCTGACCCGCGCATAACTCCAGTTCAGCAGCACGGTCTGACAAAGCACGTAGCGGTTCATACCGGACAAGCAAAAGGATCAAAGCGGAAAGAACAGAAAGAACCGATCCGGCGAACATGAGTTTTCGGGGAGTGAATTGTGCAAGCCATAAGATTAAAAAAAGATAAGCCATCAGACAGAATCGTATCGCGACAAGTCCACCTGAAACAATATCGTCCGGCAAAATGAAATAAAATACAGACATAATGATGGATAACATAAGCCAGACATCTGCGTTTTGAACGATAGATCCCCTCTTGTTAAAAGCATCCCGTATCCTGTAAAAAAGCGCCGAACCCAACATCAACATATATACATAGAACAATGGATGAGAAAATCTCTTCTCCATTTGATAGTCTATGGCAATTAGAGGCCTCACATCAACAAAGAGCCTGAACATTGTCGCAAATTCGGGAATCTCCGTACCGGTCTTTTCAGAATGAACGAACATAAACTGTAAACCCAACAACAGGGGTAGAATGGATACCTTCAATACCGGAACAGACTTCCGGATTAGTCCTGAAAAAAGATCTGACCAAGTCCGTTTCTTTCCCCGTTCAAAGTAGATATGATTCCAGCTACGCTGAAAGATCAGGGTACAAAATGTGAGCACAAAGACAAACAGATGAGAAAAATACAACAAGACCATTAAACTACTCAACCAAAGCAAGTGTCTGCCCTTTAGTCTATCCGGATATACCTGAAAAAGGTACAACACGTAAAAGGCAAGACTCATTCCCAGACAAAAACTATAAAAACCAGTGAGGATGGCAAAAGAAAAAACAAATGGAAATAACAAATACGAAGCAAGGACAGCCTTCTTATTGATGGCAAGAAGAAAGGCTCTGAATGCATATGGAAATGAAACAAGATAAATCCCAATCACCAGCTTTTCCGCCAAGGCCGGAGAGAGGAAGAATGAGAAGACCAGTAATAAGAAATGCGAAATCCAATTCGGAATGACCTGTGGATTGAAGTCGAAAAAAAAGGCAGCCGGCGCCTGGTAGTCAAAAAGAAGGCTCCGTACAAGATAGGCATTATAAACATGGGTCGGTCCGTCATGTGTTACCAGAAAGGGTAATAATACCAATGGAACCAGATGAATCAATACCAGCAGTCCAAATAGTAAGCGTTCTGTACGTATAGCGGAATTCAAGATGCTGCGAAAATCTGAATAATAACTCAGATAAGGAACAAAAGAGAAAATCCCTCCTTAAACTTTCTGCAGCTTAAAGTGTCAAAACCCAGCCTTCAGTCCTGAATACCTATTGAAAAAATAACACAGCACCTGAAAAAGCTTTCCTGTCATGCGATTTTTTTGCGACATTAGAATCCTGATAAATAATTAAGCCGGAAAATAATTCAGCTAAACATGACAAGCCATATCCTTTATGTATAAAAAACTACTTGCCAGTATTTTTCCCATTCTTGCCATTGTATTACTCACCAGTGAGCAGTTCAGTGATGATGGGAGAGCCGGCTTCACAGGTTCACCGGGAGAGGACGACTGCACAAATTGTCATAATTCCTTTACAGTCAATACCGGCGGCGGAACTATCAGCTTACAAACACCAGGCATAACAGGGAATGAATACGTTCCAGGTCAGACCTACTCCTTGAGCGTAACGGTTTCCCGATCTGCCAATAATCTATTTGGATTCGGATTCGAAGCGCTTAATTCCTTGCTGGATAACTCCGGGAATCTGATTATAACAGATGTGGCCTCCACTCAGATAAAGACAAGAGTGGTTAACGGTATTACTAAACGCAATGTGGTACACACTCTCAATGGCGGTTCATCTGCCGGTTCAAAAACATTTAATTTCGACTGGACTGCTCCGGTTTCCGGATCCGGACCTGTGACTTTTTATTTCGCAGGAGTTGCCGCCAATGGCAATGGAGAGGATGACAATGATTATGTTTATAAATCAAGCCTGACCGTCACGGAGTTTGTTTGCCTGCCACCATCACAACCCGGAATTGTAAACGGCAACAGTAAGGTTTGCTCCGGCAGTTCTCAAAACTATTCGGTAAGCCCGGTCAGTGGCGCCACATCCTATACCTGGGCACTTCCACCTGGCTGGACGGGTTCATCCAGTACGAATTCAATTACGGTGCAGGCAGGAAATAACAGTGGGAATCTGAGCGTAACAGCAAACAATAACTGTGGAAGCAGCAATGCAAGAACATTGGCCATCTCAACTTCGGCGCCAGTGCTGAATCTAAGCCCGACACATGTTTCATGTTTTGGCGGAAATACCGGAAGTGTGGCAAGCATTGTTTCCGGTGGAATAGCGCCTTACAGCTATCAATGGAATACCAATCCACCCCAATCAGGTTCAGTGGCAAGCGGGCTCATCGCCGGATTTTACCAGCTTGTGATCAGCGATTCTATTGATTGTAAGGATACCGCAGAAGTAACCATCAATCAACCGGGCTCCTTACCTCTGGCTGATGCCGGGAATGATCAAACCATCTGTGAGGGTACGGTTCTGAATATAGGAGGTGTGCCTCCAGCTTCCGGAGGCACACCTCCTTATGGCTTCCTGTGGTCACCATCAATTGGTCTTAACGATCCTATTTCAGGGAATCCTCAACTCACCGCGTCTTCTACAATCACCTATCAACTCCTCTTAACCGACGCCAATTCATGCACTGGTACGAATTCGCTGACGCTAACCATTTTACCCGCCCCACAACCTTTGATAACCATGCAGAACGATACGCTGTTTGCTACAGGTTCAGGAAGTTTTCAGTGGTATATTGATGCTATGGTCGCCAGTGGTAAAACCGATAGTTTTATTATTCCGGTAATGCCCGGTGACTACACTGTACAGATAAGTTATTTGAACGGATGTGTCAATACTTCAGATCCCTACGAATTTAATCCGGTTGGAATTCAATCAATGGATAATGGATATGATCCGCTGGTGTATCCAAATCCTGTTTCTGATGTGTTGAAAGTAATGCTTGATGTTCCGGCTGAAGATATTAAAGTAAGTGTTTATGACATTGCCGGCAGAAAATTCCTGTTGAGTACTTCCGGGATGCCTACTGCCTTTCAGCTTAACCTGGACTGTTCCAATCTGGAAGAAGGTATGTATTTTCTCAGCTTAGAACGAGGCGTTAAAACAGATCTGATCCCTTTCATTAAACAAAATTGAGCTAAGAACCGGAATTGTTGACCGTGAAATTAGCACGAAAGACAGTCGGCCCAACAGTTCCAGGGGACTGCAACAAAGACACGATTTACCACTTTAAAGTGATCATTCGCCAAAATCGGACTATTAACAAATCTTCAAATTTATTCACAATAGGCAATTTCAATTATTTTTTCATACATTTAAACGTTCTATTGATATCATTTTGAAAGCCTGAAGGACGGGAGATTCTGAATTGCCATCAACAATCCGGAATTTAGAACTAATGGATCTGATCTTAAAAATTTAAAAATTCTTCTGAGATTCTTTAGTGCAAAACATGAAACACAAATTTGCTTTGTACTTACCGGAGTTATCTGAAGCTGTTATAGCTTAAGAAGGAAATGAATTTCTGTCATCTCCTGAGTTGCAATTGGATGAATTGCGATTCAAATGCTGCTGCCTGCCATCCATCGAACACATAACTCTTCAACTCATATTCAACAATCAACACACATGAACACTTCTGTTTGTCAATTCCTGACTAAATCACGTCTGCAGGTCATTACTGAAAAGTATACTTCCGGCAACACTGGTTTTTTCAAAAGACCCAAAAATCGGTTATTAATCCTGCACCTGTGCTTTTCTTGTCTGCTCTTCGCTCCTGATAAAGGAAATTCACAAGCACTCAATCTTGACGGTATCGACGATGTCGTAAACGGACCGACTGAATTGATTCCGATAAGTGGTGAGTATACTGTATCAATTTGGGCCAAACAGGATGTCTTCCAGTCAGGTGTTCTCACCAATATTATCTCTCAGGGCAGATATTTTTATATAGGGAAATACTACAATGACACCATACGAATTGGTGATACCTGGACCCCTACAGGGGTTCCATGGCCTACTGATTTGAACTGGCATCACTACGCTGTTGTAAGGACTACAACCAATGCTTACCTCTACCTTGATGGTGTTTTACGGGCAACAGCAGGATATGCAATACCGAGTCCTACAAATTCTGCCCCCGGCAATCCTCCCGTCGCCAATTTTTATATTGGCACCCAGTGGACCGGAAACAGCGAACGCTTTCAAGGGAGTGTTGATGAGTTAAAAATATGGGGAAGAGCATTATCACAAGTTGAGATTAATAATCATATGAATTGTTCCGGCTTTAATCCCGGATTGAACCTTGTTGCTTCATACAATTTTGATCAGGGATTGCCGGGTGGAAATAATACCGGAATCACTACACTGCTTGATCAGAGTGGAAATGGAAATAACCAGACACTTGCTAACTTCAGTCTCACAGGAAGCACTTCAAACTGGGTCACTTCAACGATTCCATCTACACCTCCTACATGGTATGCTGATGTTGACTTTGACGGTTTCGGAGACCCCCTGGTATCTACCAGTTCCTGTACGCAACCGGTGGGATATGTAGCCAATAACCTTGATTGCAATGACGGCAATTCTTCTGTCAATCCTTTGGCAGCAGAGATTATCAACAGCATTGATGACAATTGCGATGGTTTCATTGATGTATTTCTGAATGATTATCGCAGTTCGACAACCGGATCTTGGGGAAGTACCTCTACCTGGCAGCGATTCGACGGAACAAACTGGGTGGCTGCATCATCCGTACCCGGAATAAGTGCAAATTATATCCGAATCAGAAGTGGGCATACAGTAACAGTAGGAGCGGCTGTATCGGCTGACCAGATTGTCGTGGAAAGCGGAGGGGTGTTGACGTGTTCGCAAACCCTTAACCTAAATGATTTTACAGGTGGAACAGACCTTCTTGTGAAAGGCACATTAAACTTATCCAACAATAGTATTACTGGAGCAGGACAAATACTCATTGATACAAGTGCCACTTTCAATTGGACCTCTGGCACCTTAGGTGGTACAACAACAACTACCATTTCTGCGGGATCAACGTTTTCAATGAGTGGAACCGGACTAAAAACCCTTAATCAAACTGCAACACTCACTAACAATGGCACCTGCAACTGGACAGGCACGGGTAACTTTGGATTTGGTGGCAGTGCAACACTAATTAATAACGGGATATTTAATATCAATACAGATGCTGATTTCGCAGTTGTATCGGGTGTAACCGCACCTATAGTAATCAACACGGGTACAATCAATAAAAGCGGAACAGCCATTACTTCAATCACTGTACCTAATAAGATCAACCATACCGGCTTGATATATATTACCAGTGGTACCCTTGAGATAAATGATGGTTCAAACCTGGGTAATTATAATGGAACCATAGAAATTTTTCCGGGTGCATCGCTGTCAGGGTCAACTGATATGAATTTCACTGGAAGTACGCTGGTCAATAACGGACATGTGTCTATAAACAGCTTCAGATTCTCCGGTAGTTCCACACAAAACCTCGACGGTACCGGAATTTTCAATCACCTGGTCATCAATAACCTTAATGATGTTAACCTGGGAGGCAACCAGTCAATTAACATTTTTCTTGAATTCCTTCAGGGCGATGTGAATACAGGAATTCACAACATGATTATTAATCCGACCGGATCGGTAGAAAATGCAGGAATAACCGGACATGTGAATGGAAATCTGAGAAGGTCGTTCAATACAGGTAATCCATGGCTCGAATACGCAATTGGTGATGGAACCAATTATACTCCGGTCATTATATATGCCAATAATGTCAGCGTTGCCGGGACCATTACTGTCCGGACAGATGCAGGAGATCATCCTGACATAGCTAACTCCCAGATTATACCTGGAAAAAGTGTTAACCGCTATTGGACGATTTCCAACAATGGTACTACATTGGATAGTTATAGTGCGCTTTTTAATTGGGTAATCTCTGATCTTGACGGACTTGTTACAACAGATTCCTTTAAGGTTGCACACCGAAGCCTCCCCCCACCTGTCTGGTCGCTTGCAAGTTCCATTAATCCATCAGATACTTCTATTCAGGCAAGCAACTTCACCAGTTTTGGAAATTTCCAGGTAGGTGAAATTCCCTGCACTCCTGTTACCTGGATACTGGATCAAGATGGCGACCTATATGGCAATCTTGCTCTAGATTCCATTTCCTGTAGCCAACCCCTTGGTTATGTGCCCTCAAACCTTATTGATTGCGATGATGGAAATCCTTCAATCAATCCTGGAATGACGGAGATTATCAACGGCATTGATGACAATTGCGATGGCTATATTGATGTAATGTCAAATGATTACCGCTCTCTTTCCACTGGTGGATCTTTTAATTCCGCTTCCCGTTGGGAAAGCTTCAACGGTACCGCCTGGGAACCGGCAACTGTGGCTCCTAATGGCACCAACAGTAATAGAGTAACCATCCGAAGCGGTCATAATATCTCGAATAATTCACAAAGCATTTCTATCGATCAGCTTGTGATTGAAGATGGAGGAAACCTGTTCATGTCTGAGGGATCCCTCCAGGTCATGAACGGACCGGGACCCGATGTACTTGTACTGGGAAATCTTCAGGGAAATACTTGGTCTTTGAACATAGCCGCCGGCGCCGAATGCGTCGTTGATACGAACGGAAGTATTAACGCCGGTCCGATGTCCAATTTTTGGGGGCCGGGAACACTGACAATTTTATTTGAAGGATCAGTTTCATGCAATATGAGTGGTTCAGATATGAATATCGGAAACGATCTCGTAATTAACAACCATGGCAGTTTCAGTATAAATGGAATCACCTTGTGTTATCTCGCAGGTTCATCTACAACCATACACAATTATAATAACTTTAGCGTAGATGGAGAATTTGATTTTCTGGTCTATGCGCCCGGACCAGAATTCATCAATCATCCCTCAGGTACTTTTACAAAAGACGGAACAGAAGAAATTGTGATTCCTGATAATATGGGCTGGTCTAACTTCGGACTCCTGCTGGTAGACGGAGGTACTCTTACACTCAACAGCTCAACAGCCATACACCAGGGCACCTATGAGATTTCCTCTGACGCAACCTTGTACCGCAATACCTCTCCTTTAGTATTCAATGGAACTTTCTTAAATAACTACGGAAACATCGCAGGCGCAGATTTTATTATGAACGGGCCTTCCGGTCAAATGATCAGCGGAAATGGCGTGATTGAAACTCTCGTCATTGATAACAATGATGGCGTTGGTTTGACTGATGACCTGACCATCACCTATACACTCATTTTCAACGATGGAAAACTGAGCACACTGGCAAATAAAGTCATTCTGACAGCAGGCGCTCTGGTACTCAATACTTCACCCACTGCCTATGTTTCCGGTACTATGCAAAGAGAAGTTATGACGAACGGACAAGTCGGTTTTCCGGTCGGCGGTATTGATTATTATTCACCTGCCAACATTGTCATTACTGCCCCGGCATTTCCGGTCAACATCTCAGTCAGCGCTGAAGACGGGGATCATTCCGATATCGGAACCTCAACCTTGGAACAAAACCGTTCAGTGAACAAGAACTGGACAATAACATGCAATGACTCCATTACTGATGCTGAAATTGAGTTTGTCTGGCTTGTATCTGATCTTGATAGCGGTGTCAGTATCCCTCAACTGAGAGTCGGGCAATTCAATGACGGCGCATGGACCTATCCAAGTTCAGGATTAAATGACTCTACATTCATCTTTGCTTTTGGAGTGACAAACTTTGGTGAATATCAGGTTGCCGAACAATGTACCGGATTAACATGGTATGCAGATGCGGATGGCGACAACTTTGGTAATCTTATGGCAGATTCGGTTTCCTGCACACAACCTGTTGGCTACACACTTGACAGTTCCGATTGTAATGACCTGCTCAGTATGGTCAATCCGGAAGCAATAGAAATAGCTGACGGTATAGATAATAACTGTGACGGATGGATTGATACTCTTGTAGTTGATGGAGACGGCATTACGCCCGGATCTTTTCCAACCATAGGAGATGCCGCTCTGATGGCTGGTGATAATACTGTGATTTTAATTCATCCTTTTGCTGCAGGTACAGCTTACACAGAAAATATCAGTTTCCCGGGCTTGTCCGGAATGACCTTTGTATCTGCACAGCCCGGCAGCAAATACAAGATACAAGGGAATGTAACCTTGTATGATGAATGGAGAATGTATGATGCTGACATTACCGGAACCGTCAGAGACAGTGGTGCTTCATCTGATGGAGAGGTGCTTGCAAACTCAAAAGTTACAGGACGCGTACTTGGTTCAGATTTCAACGAGAATTTTATTGTTCAAAATGACTCCATCATTAACAACGATGGAGTACTCATGATGCGTTTATATCGTGGCAGCTGGATTGGGAATTATATTAAACAAAGCGTTTCCGGATATTATGAAGTCACAGATATACAGAGCTCCTCTTTTGCTGATACTGATTCAGTAAAGATCATCGGTAACCAGTTCGATGTTCAGAGCGGAGGCCGTACAATCGCATTCTGGGGAAATACACAATACGTATATATCGCAAATAATTATTTAAAAACTACCGGTGCTACAAACGCTATCCTCTATTTCAGAAATTCCAGGATCGGCGGGCCGGGAGGAAATTCAGCGATAAACAACACCTTTCAGGCTGCGTATGGTTCAGGCTTCTTCTTTCAAATGGGTACATCACATACCTTCACTTTACGGAACAACCTTGGCATTAATGCTCATTATGCTTTGTGGAATCCGGGGGATGTAACCTTTACTGAATTTGCTTACAATTATACCACAGAGGGCTCGAACCCATTCTCTAACTTCACTGCCGACACAACCAATAACGGTTACTCCAATACAACACTGAATGCTTTCGGTTATCCAAATCCGGGCAGCGATGCCATCAATGGCGGTGATCCTGCACCACAATACAACGACCTGAACGGATCCAGAAACGATGCCGGCGCCTTTGGTGGACAGGGAAGTTATAATCTCTATTTCCCTGTTCCATGCATCGATCCCGACATTCCTGTTATCTCCAATAATTCCAACTGTTCCGGTGATACAGTGAGCCTCTCCATTAGTTCCGGTGACCTCAATAGCGCTACAAACTGGTATTGGTACACAGGTTCCTGCGGTGGAACTCTGGTTGGCACCGGAAGTACACTGAATGTTAATCAATCTTTAACTACCACTTATTTCGTGAGAGGTGAAGGAGCTTGTGTTGTACCCGGTACATGCTCTTCTATAACGGTTCACATCGATACGATCCCACCGGTCATCACCTGCCCTGCTGATATTACCATCTGCGCCCAGGATCAAAACGGTGTATGTGATTTCACCCTCGACCCGGTAGTAAGCCTTCCCGGCACGGTAACCCTCACCTATTCTGACAGGCATATCACCTATTCAAATGTATCCATCAATGGTGATGGAAATTCAGCGCAGGTGGAACCGGGAGCTTCGGTCACACTCAATTATGATATGTTTGTTTCATTCAATTCTTCTACAGGCTACTGTCCGGGTTGCGTGGTTCAGAGTTATATAGGTATTGGCGGCACAAGCCAGACTTTGCAATGTGAGTCTTCGATATATCCCGGATATACAAGTTCCTATTATTCCGGAGACTTCACGGCCCCAATGACTCCCGGAACCTATTATCTGACCCAAACCGGCACTCTAGATTATGTCTGCCAACCTCAGGTCTTCCCTAATGATTCTGCCAATGCTATTGCAGTCATAGTTGTCGGTGGACCTCCGGTTGTATTCTCTACTGACAATTGCAGCGTAGCTGAGATAACTAATGACGCTCCCTCTTGCATGCCTGTGGGTACTACCATTGTAACATGGACGGCAACTGATGCTTTTGGAAATACAAGCACCTGCACTCAAAACGTTGTGGTATCACCTGCATCAACTTACTACGGTGATCCAGATGGCGATGGTTATGGAACTTCTGCCTTCACCATTTTCGCCTGCAGCCAGCCTCTGTCATGGGTAACAGATACCAGCGATTGCAATGAAAATGATCCGAATATAAATCCTGC
The DNA here is from genome assembly GCA_964544885.1 of uncultured Flavobacteriales bacterium. GTDB lineage: Bacteria > Bacteroidota > Bacteroidia > AKYH767-A > 2013-40CM-41-45 > QQVM01. The sequence goes on along the minus strand of CAZJDX010000004.1, from coordinate 21,592 downwards.
CGGAATAGAAATTTATAACGGTGCTGATGATGATTGCAATGGAATTACGGATGATGTTCCGGTTACACTGAATCTCATACCACCACAGGTTAGTAACCGAGGGCCATTGAATATTATCTGCAACGGAGAGCCTATGACATTATCCGTAAGTCCAATCGGTGATTGTGCCTTGGAATTCGATGGTTCAACAACCTATAGCGAATCAGCAAATACAAATTTACCAGGCGGAAACTATTCAAGAACGATTGAAGCCTGGATTAAACCCTATTCATCGCATATAGGTACGATTTACAATTATGGAACCATTGGAAGTTCAATCACGAATCAGAGAGCCGGAATTCTACTCATGAATAATAACCTTTATTTTGTGGGTGAATCAAATGACCTCCAGGGAAACATCGTCATCAATCCCAATGTATGGACACATGTGGCTGCCACCTTCGACGGTAATGACCTGAGTTTATATGTTAACGGTGTCCTGGATGTAAGCGCGCCAAAAACCTTAAATACATCCGGTACTGATTATCGCATTGGTATGGGATTGCCTGCAATCGGCTATGAGCCCTTCCATGGTCAGATTGATGAAATCCGTGTCTGGGATTATGCATTGTCACAGCCTCAGATTCTTGCGGGAATGTGGCAAAGAATTGATCAGGGCAGCCCGCTTACTAACCTGGTTTCACATTTCAAATTCGATGAATGCAATGGGAATGAGCTATATGATAATGGCTATGACTGGATGGGATGGGGTGAAGGTGCGAATATACCTGCCATTGATTATGTATCTGTTGCAGAATTGTTTAATGATCCCTTCTGGCTGAATTCAACACAATACAATAATGAGGTGTATCAGTCATACTTATGGAGTCCGGGAGGCGCTACTACAGAGTCTATACAGATTACCCAGGCCGGCACATATGAAGTTATTGTAAGCGATAATTATGGAAATTCTGATACCCTGTCAATCAGCATTCCTGCAGACTCCTTTACATTCGTAGTAAACAATCCTCCTCCATCCTGCAACTCGATTGATCTTACAGATAGTCTGATTACAGCCGGTTCATCCGGAAATCTATCATTCACTTACTGGGAAGATTCATTGTTTCAAACTCAGCTGACAGACCCGGCCAATGTAAGCACGAGCGGTACGTATTATATCTATGCAGAGACTAACACAGGCTGCAGTCAGCTTCTACCGTTGACTGTGACTGTTGGTTCAACTGCGCTTAACATAAGTTTCACTCCGGTTGTCCCGGATTGCTATGGCTATGTATTCAGTGTAGATGTGAACGGCACAGACGGAACTCCTCCCTATTCCGGAACCGGTCTGTTCAATTTCTCAGGATTTTCTGCGGCCGATACGGTTATTGGGTTCACTATTAGCGATGCAGGTGGATGCTCTGTAACTGACTCAGTCACCGTTAGCCAACCAACCCAGGTCTTACCGGGCATCGTTGATATCACCCATGTTTCTTGTCACGGAGAAAGTACAGGTACCCTGTATATTCATGGCATAACTGGAGGAACACAGCATGCAGATACTGTGAATTTCCCAAATGGCTACAGCTATTTCCTCTTCGGTCCGGGAGGTCAGCTACCCAATAATAACTCCGGACTCTTCACCGGTCTTCCGGCAGGTAACTATTTCATCGGCGCAAATGATCAGAATGGTTGTGGCGGTATCTCCGGCGTAACAGTTACCATTAATGAACCTTCAGCACTTACGGTCACCTCTTCGTCAGGTCAGATTCTATGCTATGGCGATTCTACTTATCTAACCATAACAGGGAACGGTGGAACACCTCCCTATATGAATACAGGAACCTCTTCACCTTACGCTGCCGACACTTACAATTTTACAATTACCGATGCAAATGGATGTACGGCTTCAGGCAGTGAAACCATTACTCAACCCGACTTGCTTGAATTAACCTGTTCACTGGTTAGTCCCATTTCCGGACCGGGAATGGACGATGCACAGGTAATGCTTACCGGCAATGGAGGAACTGGTCCCTATACAGGCGACCTGGGACTCCGTTCTGAGTTGGGTCCCGGCACTCATAATTTTGAAATCTATGATGCCAATGGTTGTTACGCTGAATGTTCCATCACGATAACTGAACCTGCCTGCAATGTAAACGCAACGTATTCTGTCATTAATAATGTTAGTTGTAATGGAGCATCCGACGGTGTCTATGTGGTTTCAGCAAGTGGAGGAACAGCTCCCTATACAAATACCGACACGGTTACCGGAGTGAGTGCAGGTATATATACCATAGTGGTGACGGATTTTTATGGATGTGCGGACACCGTTTTTGTCACGATTACCGAGCCACCTGCTTTGGTTCTGATCGCCGATCCAACCGCCCAGGATGTCTGTATCGGAAGTACAGGAAGTGTTTCACTTACTGCCAGCGGCGGAACTCCGCCTTATGTCATCGGTGGCGCAGATACCGTAAATCTTCTCACAGGTTCATACTTCTATACCCTAACCGATAATAACGGTTGCTTTACCGGAACAAGTTCGGATGTAACTGTAATTACCTGTATTGTTCCGGCTGTTACTCCATCTGACAGCGGAAGGGTTACCACGCCGTTGGGCTCTGAATTGACATCTGTCTATGAAAATTCAGATTCCATCGCGCCGGATACACTAAATCAGAATGTCGTACTCATACGGAATACAAAAATCCTGATGGAATTCATTGCCATCGAAGGCCAATACAATACACTATTTGCCCTTCTCACATCTCCTGACTACGGACTCACCGATACCATCAGCAATGGAACCAATACACTCATCATTACCGGAATGTACCCGATTCAGAATCTGGGCAAACTCGACAGTATCCCGACTCTGCTTAATTTCTGCAGACCTTACTACCCTCCTATCAGTGGAATGAGCGAAACCGGGGTGGCCTATACAAACGGAGATATATCCTTGCGCGCAGACCGTGCCAGAAGCTCCTTCGGCGTCAGTGGTGCCGGGGTTAAAGTGGGCGTTCTTTCCGATAGTTATAATACCATCATTGGTGATCCTGCCCTGACCGACGTACAAAACGGAGACCTTCCCGGTTTGCAAAATACCATCCATCCGCTGCCTGTAACCGTATCCAAAGAATATCCTTATGGAATAAGAACAGACGAAGGCAGGGCAATGCTGCAGATCGTTCATGATGTTGCGCCGGATGCCGAACTTGCTTTCCGTACCGGATTCATCAGCGCCGGAGACCTGGCTCTCGGTATCCGTGAACTTTACGAAGAAGACAGTTGCGATATCATAGTGGATGATGTCACCTTCATAACTGAACCATTCTTCCAGGATGGTGTGGTTGCCCGTGCCGTAGACTATGTGGCTTCAAATGGTGTTTCTTACTTTACATCTGCCGGAAACTTCGGAAAGAAATCCTATGAGAATACCTTCCAGCCTGTCGCCGCACCATCCGGTATTCCCGGAACACCACATAATTTTGGTGGCGGTGATATCTATCAGAATCTTTCTCTCACCAGAGGAGCTTATACCATCGTTCTGCAATGGGAGGATTCTGTTTACTCCTTAGGCCAGGTGCCGGGTGCATCCACCGACCTGGATATCTACCTGGTAGATAATGACGGTACTGTGCTTTTCGGATTCAACAGGGATAATCTGAATGGCGATCCTACGGAAGTCCTCTCATTCTCCGTAAGGGGTAATACCAACAATGCCAATATCCTGATCACGAGAATGGCTGGATCCACAAACGTAAAGTTCAAGTATATCATTTTCCGTGGTGAAGCGACAATCAATGAATTCGATACTCAATCGTCTACGATAGTCGGACAGGCTAATGCAGCAGGTGCCATGACCATAGGTGCAGCTTTATACCTCAATACTCCCGCATTCGGTGTCAGTATACCTACCATCGCTTCATTCTCTTCAACTGGCGGAACATTGGTAAACGGTGTGGACAGAATAAAGCCTGACTTCGTTGCTCCTAACGGTGTAAATACAACCGTATACATGGGCGGTCAGAATATTGACAATGATCTGTTCCCTAATTTCTTTGGAACATCAGCGGCCGCACCACATGCAGCTGCTGTTGCCGCACTAATCCTTGAAGGCAAGAAAAAGTTCACGAACCTTTCCCTGAACCCGGAAGGTATGAGAACCTTGCTAAGAACTACTTCGATAGACATGGGTACTCCCGGCTATGACGACAGCACCGGATTTGGTTTCATACAAGCGGATGCCGCGCTCCAGACATTTGCTGCCGGAGTGCCTATCATAGAAACCCTCACCCAGGATGACACTACTATTATACCCGGTTCTCAGACTATGACTGCGAGTGTACACGGTCATTTCTTCAGACCCAATTCACTGATCCTGCTCAGAACAGATACCCTGCCCACAACTTATATTAGTCCTACGGAACTTTCAGGAACATTCCCGGCCTTCATAGGGAATCCTGCCGTGTTGGTCTATACCCCTCCTTCAACCGTAAACATGAACGATGGTGGTTTATCAAATGCAGCATTCTTCTTCCCTGAGTTAAGACAGACCATTACAGTTATAGCAAACGACACCTCTAAAAAATATGGTGAGATTCTGCCGGAATTCACCGCCAGCATACTTGTTGACAGTGTGCCCTTGCAGAATACGGCTTATTCTCTGAGCGATCTGGGACTGGATACCATCCACTTTACCACACCTGCAACCAGCCTGAGCAATACAGGACTTTACTTTATCCGACCTTCGATGAATCCACTGGATCCCGATGACAGTCTTGATATTGCATTGATAGAACAATTCGACTATGTGTTTGAAGACGGGCTCTTATCGATCGAGAAATTACCTCTCACTATCAAACCGAACGATACTACCTTCACGGAAGGTGAAAAGATCGGTGGATTTACATTCAGTTACCTGTATGATGACAGCAGGATTGACAGCGCGATACGCGCTTCCTTCCTGCTTGACCTAAAGCAGGAACATCAGGATAACATCGCGGAAAATGCAACTGCTTTGGTGGATGCAAGAGCAATAGTTAACGGCAGAGCCATAGTGAATGCTGATCTCCAGTCACTCAGCGCCATGGTAAGCGCCAGGGCAATTGTAAATGCGAGGGCCATCGTAAATGCAAGAGCCATCGTAAACAGTATCATTGAATATGATACCAGCAATGTTGTTGATGTTGGCGTTGAGTCAGTCTTCAATTATCAACTCAATCCGGACTCCGCTGCACTCGTTAACGCAAGGGCTATCGTTAATGCGAGAGCCATTGTCAACGCAAGGGCAATCGTAAACGGCAGAGCCATTGTAAATGGGCGTGCTATTGTTAATGCAAGAGCCATTGTAAATGGCAGAGCCATTGTGAACAGTGCCGATGTAAATGACCCATCAAACGATAAAGTACTTGTGATCATTGATGAGGAGGATGTTACTGCACCGGCCGGAGATTCTTTGGAAGTATTTTATTCCATCAATATGATCACCGGAACTACACAGGGAGTGTATGTTATTGTTCCGGCGGCTCTGTTATCAACGAACAACTTCGAGATCACCTATGATCTGGGCACGCTGACCATTCTGGCACCGGAGATCAGTGTGACGGTAGAAGAAAGCAACCCGATTGACTGCTTCGGTGAGACAGGATGTGTAAATGTCATGGTTGTCGGCGGAACCGGACCTTATACAGGTATCGGAACTATTTGTAATGTTCCTGCCGGATTACAAACATTCACCGTGACCGATGACAATGGAAATGTGGTGGATACCGTGTTTGAAATGACAGGGCCGGATAAGATTGAAGGCAGCACATCTTCCAGCGCAGAAATATGCGGACTCATGAATGGATCTGCAAGTGTCAACCCATCCGGCGGAACCGGATCATACACTTACCTTTGGTCTAACAATCAAACAAGCCAATCCATCAGCGGATTAACTCAGGGAAGCTACTCCGTGGTTATTTCCGACGCCAAAGGATGTACCGGATCCGCTTCCGTAGTAGTCGGAGGCTCAGGCTCCGTTCCTGATCCGGCAGGTGCCATCATAGGCCCATATGGTACATGCCGCAATACCGTTGTTACCTATTCCATAGCGCCTGTTTCAAATGCTGTTTCTTACAACTGGACCCTGCCGCCAGGGACTTCGGGATCTTCAACAAGCAACAGTATTACCATCAACTTCTCCAACACATTCAACGGCGGATTCCTCAGCGTTGAACCGGAAAACAATTGCGGTAAAGGTCAGATATCAAGTTTCAATATCGTTGTTCTTTCACTGAAACCGTCAAATCCCGGATTTATTAATGGACCGGCCATTGCCTGCGGACCTGGTTTACATACCTATTCCATCACACCAATTCAAAATGCAACCAGTTATACATGGTCTGTGACCGGCTCAGGCGCTACCATCATGAACGGTCAGGGATCAAATACAATTATAGTTAGTGTTAGTTCCTCGTTTGGACAGGGAAGGGTTTCCGTCTTTGCTTCAAACTGTAAGGGCTCTACAGCAACCCGTTCCATGACTATTACGGGAACACCGGTGAATGGCAATGCTGTATTCGGACCGACTTACGTTTGCCCTGGAAGCAGCGGCGTAAACTATACCATGGCGCCGGTAATCGGCACCAGTTCCTATAACTGGGGAGTAATCAGCGGTGATGTATCGCTTGCCTCCCAAAGCGGAACAAGTGCCAGTTTCAACTTTGGCCCATCCTTTACGACAGGAGTGCTTGCCATTTCTACAACCAATGACTGCGGCACCTTTACCAGGCAGTTTACGATCCGCTCCATACCGGGACAGCCTGGAGGTATTAGCGGACCCTTTAATAGCTTGTGTATGCTCAGTGGCGTCACCTACAGTATCGCACCGGTACAGGGAGCCACTGCTTACAACTGGACGGTTCCGGCGGGCGTAAATATCGTTACCAATAACGGTACGTCCATTATTGTTGATTACACAGCAGGATTTACCGGAAACGGAAATATCTGTGTGAGCGCCGCCAATGCCTGTGGAGCATCGATCTCACGTTGCCTCCCTGTAACAGCACTGCTCGTTGCGCCTTCAGCCATTACCGGACCCGCATCGGTTTGCAAATCCGAGGGATCCGTATTGTACTCGGTGAGTGCTGTGGCCGGAGCAAGTACTTATCATTGGGTTGCGACCTCGAATACACTCCCAATACCTCAAGGTATCGGATCAAGCGCCCTGGTCAATTTCAATTTCTCAAATTCAGCATCTTCCGTGATTACCGTAAGGGCTGAAAACCTGTGCGGCCTTGGATTACCGGCAAACAAAGTGGTTGGTATTAATTCAAATTGCAGGACCGACCAGGAGATTATGGTAAATGACGGATTAAATTTCGAGATCTATCCTAATCCTAGTTCTGAGGATGCCATCTTAACTTTCTCATCCCGCAATGGTGGACAGGTGCTCATCCAAGTACTCACGGTGGATGGTTCTGAAGCTCAAGTTCTCTTTGATAAACAGGTAGAAAAAGAAGTTCAGCAGAATGTGGAGATCCGTTCAGGAAACTGGTCACCGGGCGTTTACTTCATAAACATAAGGATGGATGACAAGCTTCTAACCGAGAAATACTTTGTGATCAGGAAAAATTAACCTGATCAGACTAATGAAAGAGAAGAGGGGTATTATTATCCCTCTTTTTTTTTACTTTGCACACGATTGGAGTAAACGATTCGCTAATCCGTAACAACCAATGAAGAAATTGCTCAACCATTTTATTCTGAGCTTTTTTTATTTTTTAAACTGCCTGATTTTTCCTCATCAGGCTTTTGCACAAAGCAAAGAGATTGACAGTCTTCAGCAGATTATCTCTACGGCCAAAGATGATACACTGAAAGTACATTCCATACTTGAGCTGAGTAAAAAATTTTATGGCTCCGATCCGCAGAAATCCATCCGATTCGCTGAACTGGCACAGGACCTTGCGGTAAAACTAAAATATCCTGCAGGCTCAGCACAGGCGCTCAAGTCGATCGGTATTGGTCACTATATGCAGGCAAACTACCTGCAAACGCTTGAATACTGGGAACAATCGTTGGTTATTTTCGATTCGATAGGTGACAGGGTCGGTGTCGCGAACATTCTCAGTAACGAAGGTGCGGTGTATTACAATCAGGGAGATGACACTAAAGCGCTTGAACTTTACCTGAACTCACTCAAGGTCTCTGAAGAAATCGGTGATACCTTAAGAATAGTTACAGCCTTGTCAAATGTTGGAAGCGTTTACTCAAACAAGAAGGCCACACAAGACAAAGCCCTTGATTATTACCTGAGAGCGCTGCCACTCAGTGAAAAAATAAAGGATAATGACGCATTGGGTACCATTTGCATTAATATCGGCGAAGTCTACTTTAAAAAGGATACGGCCAGCCTTCCCAGAACCATTACAAAGAAGCATTATTCAAAAGAAGAAAAAGACAGCCTGGCCCAGCTATACGACAGTCTTGCTTTATTCTACTTTGAAAAAGCCAGGGATGCCTATGAAGGCAGCGCCGATCTGCCGGCTTCACTCAGTTGGATAGGAAAGGTATATGCCAGGAGAAAACAATTTGATAAGGCTATCAGATACCAGCAGGATGCTTACCTCATCGCAACCCGGCTGGAAGCAAAGCTGGAACAGGCACAGTCTAAACTCAGTCTGGCAGATACCTACTACCAGAAGGGGGATATCAGGGAGGCCATAGAGGCCTACAAAGAAACCGAAAAACTTGCCACTGACCTGGGTGGAGATAACCTTGAATTGAAAAACACATTCGGCGGACTTGCACTTTCCTATGCGAAACTGAAGGATTATAAAAATGCCTATGATTATCAGACCAAATTCACTGAGATAAAAGATAAATTGTTTGATATTGATACGGAGAAAAAGCTATCAGGACTCCAATTCACATTCGACCTCCAGAAAAAGCAAGGTCAGATCGATTTGCTTACCAAGGATAAGGCCCTCCAGGAGCTGGATCTGCAAAGACAGCGCCTCATTAAGAACGCTACCGCCGGTGGCTTGTCTGTCGTTTGCGTTTTTCTTGTCGTGGTCTTCTTCCAGAAAAAAAAGATAGCAAAGGAAAAGCAACGAAGCGAAGAATTATTGCTGAACATCCTTCCCTCCGATACGGCTGAAGAACTTAAGGCGACAGGAAGCGCCAGGGCAAAGAGCTATGATGAAGTAAGTGTAATGTTCACGGATTTTAAGAACTTCACTCAGGCAAGCGAAAAGCTAAGCGCGGAAGAACTGGTAGAAGAAATCAATTACTGTTATAGCGAGTTTGACAGAATAATTTCAAAGTACGGTATTGAAAAAATTAAAACCATCGGCGACAGCTATATGTGCGCCGCAGGACTACCGGTTTCCAATCCCCATCATGCTGAAGACATAGTGAACGCCGGCATTGAAATGCAGGAATTTATTTTGAAAAATAAAACTGAAAGGATCAATAAAGATCAGCCATACTTCGAACTGAGACTTGGCATACATTCAGGACCCGTGGTGGCGGGCATCGTAGGGATCAAGAAATTCGCCTACGACATCTGGGGAGATACGGTGAATACCGCCTCCAGAATGGAATCAAGCGGAGCAGTAGGTAAAGTAAATATCAGCGGAGCTACCTATGAACTGATAAAGGATAAGTTCGATTGCGAACACAGGGGAAAGATTCAGGCTAAAAACAAGGGGGAAATCGATATGTACTTTGTGAATGGCAAAAAAGCCGTCACAACTTAATCCTGCAGACTTTTTCTGATCTTCTTCAAATGCAGTTCCTTTTTTTCATTTCTCAGCCTGATAGCCGAGGCAGTAAAATAGCGGTGAGTAGAAAGAAATTTTTCCTGAAAATGATTCCAGTCTTTTTCCGTCTTGAACCTGCCATTTTCATTCAGCTCCCTGAGTAAACTGTTTCCGATAGTGAAGAAATCATCCCGTCCCAGGTAATCCAGATCAGCATCACACATAATCTCTTCCAGGAGATCGGTCGGACTTTGAGGATATTTGGTAGCCATGATAATTCCGCAAATTCTTTCGATCTCCTGTTCAGCATAACCAAAGACCGGCAACTCCTTTCTGACAATATCGCAACTTGTCTTCTCATGCTCTCTGGGGTCTACGGTGAAACCTGAGTCATGAAAGAGAACTGCTACCCGAAGCAATTCCAACTCATACTCATTTACTCCTTCCATTTCAGCCAGTCTTTCAGCGGCACTGAGTACGTCCATCACATGCTCATAACTGTGATAGTAGAGAGTATCCGGCAATCCGGATTTCAAAAACTCAAGCACGAATTGTCGCGTGTTCTCATACCTCTTCATCCGGTTCAACTTATCCGATCTGGACGGTATTGGTGACTCCTTCATATTAATACTATTCAATCTGATAATAAATCAAAAGTTTGTTCATCTTTTCATTCTCTTCAACAAGGGCTGCCTTTCATTCAAATCACACCCGTCAATTCCTGATGACTTAATCAATAACCCAGGGCATTTCGCAAGACCTTTTCACGTAACACTTCCTGATCAAATGGTTTCATCAGGTAATCATTCATTCCGGCGGATATACAGGCATCAATTTCCTCCCTGGTGACATTGGCTGTCATCGCGCAGATCGGAATTGATCTCTTCCTCTCATCATGCAGTTTACGGATTTGGCGGGTAGCTTCGTAACCATCCATTTCAGGCATCTGAATATCCATGAAGATAAAACTGTAGTCATTATGCTGTAACATGTCCAGCGCTTCTTTACCATGCAAAGCCACATCCACTTTCAGATCAGGGAAAAGATCAAGCAATGTATCAACGGCTACCATTTGATTGAATTCGTTATCCTCAACCAGCAGGATACTCTTACCACTCATGGCTTCCAATCCGCTCATGTCCTCATTCAATTCTTCCCTCGGTTTCTCCGCTGCAGTATAAGGGATGCTGAAATAAAACTCTGAACCTTCTCCATATGTGCTCTTCACCTTAAGTTCTCCGCCATGCAACTCAACCAATTGCCGTGAAATGGTAAGACCCAGACCGGTACCACCAAATTTTCTGGCTGTGTCAGACGAGGCCTGACCAAAACTTTCGAAGATGGTGTCAAGCTTATCCGCGGGAATGCCTATTCCGGTATCCCGCAGGCTAAACCGCAACTGGAATCTGTCATTTTCCTTCTTCTCAACTTTTATCGAAAGCGTTACACTTCCCTTTTCGGTAAACTTGATGGCGTTACCGGCAAGGTTCATAATCACCTGTGTTATCCTTGTTTCATCACCCAGGACATATTCCGGCACATCCGGTCCGACATCACTGATCATCTTCACCCCTTTCTCCTCCGCTCTTAAACTGAGTATGGTCTGAATATTATGAGCGGCACCGGTTAATGAAAAAGGAACCGATTCCAATTCCATTTTACCCGATTCAATTTTCGCAAGGTCAAGAATATCGTTGATGATGACCAGAAGATTGGCGCCACTTTTTTTAATGACATTCAGATATTTTTCCTGTTGCTCATTGAGGGGAGACTTCACCAGTAGATTAGTCAGTCCAACGATGGCATTCATCGGCGTACGTATCTCATGGCTCATGTTGGCCAGAAACTGCTGACGAAATTTCTGTGTTTCAATGAGATTATCCCGGGTTTTGGCTAGCTCTGAATTGGTACTCTTCAATACCTCCATGGTCTCAAATAACTCTTTCGTCCTTTCATTCACCAGCTGTTCGAGTTTAACTTCTCTTTCACGCGCTTCCTTCAAGGCGGCATTATTGGAATTCCTCAGCCGTTGAAAATTAATATTGAAAATATTGAAGATAAGCCGGGGATATTTATTGGCCAGGGTATAAAACTGCTCCTTCTTAATTTCTACGGTTGTTACATCTGAAAGTGCAACAACATTTGCCGTCGCGGAAGCGTCTGCCAGAAAACTCTCGCCCAAAATGGAGAATGGTTCCAGTTGCGCCAGCAAGACATCTTCATTGTAGATTCCAACAAGTCCCTCCCGGATGATAACAAGAGCTTCCGGAACCTGATCTTTTTCGATAAGAATGGCCCCGATGGGATAATTTCTTGTGCCGGCGCCGGATAGGATCTCCTTTATCACAGCCTCGTCAATGTTGATGAATAAACTACAGGACCTGAGGCCCGGGTCAAGTGTTTTCATGGTACGGCAATCTGCAGTTTACCAAAATATATAAATAACTCATAAAATACCTGAAGATATCTCTTGTATTCCGTTTGATTTAAGAGACAATATATAAAGATTCTTTAGATTATAAAAAACCCGGACCATTTCAGTTGTCCGCAGCTGAACCTTTTAAGAAGTGCCTTTATACCCACAATCATGCCTGAGTGGCTCAATTTTACAGGGCTTCTCACCCATAAGCAGTGGAATTACACCTTTTCAACCTCTTCAGGCAAGAGGACTTTCGCATCCAGGACAAACGTTCCGAAAGGGATTAAGGATGCAATGAAGGCAATCGTCGCCTTCTTAAAACTCCATTTATTACTGATCATGACCAGTAGCAGGGCGATGAGGTACAAAATAAAAAGCAAACCGTGCATCCATCCGATGACCTTCACACCCTGCGGAAGCCCATAGAGATACTTGAAAGGCATAGCCATTAACAGAAGGATAAATGAGACACCTTCCACCAGCGCGATCATCCGGAAACGACCTAAGGGAGTGTTAGAAAATTTCAGATGCATGGTATCAAATAAAAACGGGCAGGAAGAATCCGAAAACCCATTCCAACCTGCCCGTCAATAAACATCATATTACTTTGTGGCGATCACATTGAACTTGATCTTAAAATCATCATAGATCATTTTATCACCGATGTCGGCAAAGAAAGATTTCGATCCATATTTTACATTGTATTTTGACCGGTCAACCACTGCCGTACCTACACAGGTCACTTTGTTCTGCTGCATGATGATGGAAGCGTCAAAGGAAATTTCATTGGTCTTATCACGGATGGTCAGATTACCCTTCACATTGTGTGTCTCTCCGCTTTCTTTTCCCTTCTCCAGCGGCGTAATGGAAGTGATCACAAATTTAGAGACCGGAAATGCTTCTGCATTGAAAAAGTCATCAGACTTAAGGTGGTTTGTCAGTTTAGCGTTCATTTTCTCATCTTCAATGTCACGCACTTTTATCGAGGTCATATCGATCTCGAAGGATCCTCCAAGCTTTCCGTGATTATTGGTGATCTGACCGGACTTGACGGTGACCGCACCATCGTGCTTACCGGTAACTTTTTCGGCAAACCACTGCACACTGCTTGACTGGGTGTCGACATTGTAAACATCCACATGCAGGTTCTCCGCGATCATTGATGCGGTGAAGCCAAGAGCAAGGAAAGAAAATAGAATGTAAGTTTTTTTCATGATCATCTTAATTTTAATTTTTTGAAGGTACAAGAACCTGATATCAGGGTTTATTAACAAGAATTATCTTCAATTGTTTTAAGACAGGAAGGAAAATTCATGTTTCCATCATGCTTATAATCCACCAACTCAGGATGAGTAGCTACACAGACCCGCGGATTAATCCGGACTTTCACCCAGGCTATTCATTCTTGAAATTCTTCCTGTCCGGAGTACCTCAGTGATCACACCATGACTAAGGGAGAATCACCAGGCGTTCGCTGAAAACCTTGTCTTCCAAATACACTTTCACAAAATAAACGCCCTTGGTCAGGTTTCTCACATCAACGGATTGTTCTGATCCTTTATCCCATACTTTTCTGCAGATAAGCTTGCCATTCAGGTCAAACAATTCTGCATGACCCGCTTGCTGAGCTCCTGTCCGGATAGTAAATGTGTTCTGCGTGGGATTTGGGAAAATGATTATGCCCTGCTGCTGACCAAAAGATTCTCCGGTGCCAACAGCGCCTGATGGCTCATCCGCGCCCATGAAATGCTGAACACGCAGATCTCCGTCGTAGTCATGTGTAACTTCAGCAATGGATAATGCCTGCAAATTGACATCGGTTGAGGAAGGAGCAGCCAGATGGAGATCGTTTGATGATACAAAGCTTACCGCAACACTCTTTGAATTCACTTCATTCGATCCGGCGGCGGCCTGGTAGCTGGCCAGATCAGGATACAGCGCGGCGCCTAGTTTAACCAGATTGGAACCGGCACTGATATAATTATTATAGTTAAAAACCTGTGAGCCAATCGTGGCAATCCGTGACAATGCCAGATGTTCTTCCTGTCCTCCGGTCCTTTGGTTAATCAGAATATTATTCCTGATATTTATTTTGGACAGAGTGTCTGTTTTCAAAACGGCAATGGCGGCTGAATTTACATTTCCTGCAGTTCCGCCGGAAGCGGTTCCTCCAATCACGATGGTATTATGGTATACCATGGCATCGTAGGGGTTGTTCGCGTTATTATAACCGAAGGCAATCCCATACGTTTCATCCGTGGTCGCGTTAACAGCATTGAGATGGATGAAGTTGTTAAAAATCCTCAAGACCGATCCGGGATTGAAAGATCTGAAAGACATTCCCATTATATCCGTTGAGTTGTTGAAATTATCAATGTTGTAAATATTGTTCCGGGTAACGAGAATAGTATCGGTTTGAAAATCCGACAGGATGCCAAAAGCTCCCGTACCGGATGAACCACCGCCTCCTGTACCATAAAAGAAACAGGAATCCACGGTGACTTTCCCCGTACCATTTTGCTGCCACCATCCTGCAAAATTCAGATTTTTAAATTCGCATCCGTAAACAAAGAGATTCCGGTTAGGATTGGCCGGAGTACCGGAACTGTTCATATGGTATCTCGGGCCATTATCGAAAGTCAGGAACTCAAACCTGTTATCGGAGTTTCCTGTTGGATTAGTCGCTGACGCTCCGATGTAAATACCCTTGGATCCCGAGCCGGGGGAAGTATATCCGCTGAACCGGCAATAACGGATCACATTATTGCAGGCCCCGTCAACTAATTCCACACCATAACTTGCTGTTGGTGTTCCCATATTGCTGATGAGTAAAGCCTTATCAGAACCGGTCCCGCCGGGACGGCCATCGATAATAATATAATCGGCATCGTTCAATTCTATGAGCGCAATGCTGGCCTGTGTGGAAGTAATGCTCACGGAAACCACACCTGCTTCCGGACGAATGGTGATCGTGTTCGAAGGCCCCGCACCCGCCTTGGCCGTCAGGGTAATCGGATAAGTTTCTACTGAACCGTCATAAGCTGCACTCAGTTCAATGACATAAGACTGGCTGAGAGTGCCGGGTATGCTTGCATAAGCGGCAGAAATGGAGTTAAAACTACCGATGGGATTGTTACTTCCGTCTTTCAGGTTGACGGCTCCTGGCTGGGAGAATGCGTCAAGAAAACAAAGTAAAATAATGACCGGAACAGAAAGTAGCTTTTTAATCATGAGCTGAGTTCAATTGATAAGTGCAATTCAAAGATAAAAAACTTTTGCCCAGGAATTTACCAAAGTATCCGAAAAAGCCGTTTCTACAGTAGAACACATGATTAACAGCCGGCCCGTTGAGCGGAATGAACCCACACACAGTGCTTTCTCACAACATTCCGCTCAGCGGGGGTATGCTCACAATCTGTGTTTCGGTAAATCTTGATTTTTTCATGGTTCATTAAATTTAGAGATTTGTTTTAAATTACCCTAATTTTAATTGGCCGAGTTTTGGGGGAGTTTACAGACGGTGTCCTGATGTAAACTTGCCTTTCCCTGCATTGTGCTCCTTCAAGCGTCTTGTAACATCACGACTCATCCCTACATAGTGCTTTCCACTTGTCAGACTTTCCAATACATATACTTTCCAGTTTATCATCAATTAAAAAACGGAAAACCAACCTCCACAGCTGAATTTCCGTTTATAAGGTGAATTGACTATAATGCGAATTCCAAACTCCGCACTCAAACCCTAAAAGTAGCCCGTACGAGAATCCCCGCCCGCCTGACTGCGTCAGCGGTCGGGCGGGGAACTCTGTGTTTCATCGGTAATTTTCTTCTCTAAAAACTTTCGCCCCGCTGAAGACTTCAAATATTTTTCACGATTTCGAGCTGATTCAATCTCGCCTGCTTCTTCACAATAGATGAGTTTCCATGGACGGTGTCCTGATGTAAACTTGCCTTTCCCTGCATTGTGCTCCTTCAAGCGTCTTGTAACATCACGACTCATCCCTACATAGTGCTTTCCACTTGTCAGACTTTCCAATACATATACTTTCCAGTTTATCATCAATTAAAAAACGGAAAACCAACCTCCACAGCTGAATTTCCGTTTATAAGGTGAATTGACTATAATGCGAATTCCAAACTCCGCACTCAAACCCTAAAAGTAGCCCGTACGAGAATCGAACTCGTGTTTCATCCGTGAAAGGGACGCGTCCTAACCCCTAGACGAACGGGCCTTGTAATTTTGAGGAGCGCAAAGGTAATTTTTTTTCAGAAAAACTCAAATTATCCCCTAAATTTAATGCTTTTCAAAGCATCCCTATTTCTCCTGTATCTGCCTGAAAACGAAAACCTAAGCGCTTTCCGGTAGAGATTTTTGTCTGTAAACTGGTCTCCAAGACATCCTGTACCGAAATCGGACTGAGTTGCTCATAAGGAGGTGTATAGGGATCAAAATCCAGACTGTACAAAATAGCCGACTCCACGACATCACGTATGCGCTTACGGTCAAGCAGGTCATTCTGAAAATCATTGTACAAAAAGCCCAGCTGCCTCTTCCCTTCCACAAAGAAATGCCGCTCACGGTTTATGAAGATCCTGGCAATTAGGTAACCCACGTCATTGGCACGGTTGTACTTGAAAGAATCCGAAAGGAAATTATAAATATAGATCTTGCCGCAAAAAACACATAATGGATTTTGCTGTACATAGGAAGACTTCCAGATCTCATGCTCCTTCTCAAAAGTAAATACATTGGTATGCATAAGAAATACCAGTGTATCATCCGCTATGGTAAACACCACTTCAAAATCCCCCCGCTCCTGATACTGCATGGGAATACTCTTTTTGAACTTGCTTACTTCTTTCTGGATTTCATTAAAAACTTCCTTCAGTGTGCTTTTCAATTCTTCAAAAACCAGGTGGGTTAGCTCTGACACTTCCTGCTTCAGGGCGACTTTTTCACGAAGTAATTGCAGTATTAGTTCTCCCGGCTTCTTAACTGTCATGTTCGGCTCATTGAAAGATTTGCTGTCATTAGTATGCTCTTGCAAAAATCACCCGTCTTGAAGATGGCTTCCCCGTATAGATACATTTTCCCTGCTCGGCTTTTGCATCAAGCGGTATACATCGTATAGTCGCTTTCGTTTCTTCTTTTATCTTCTGTTCCGTTTCAGCAGAGCCATCCCAATGCGAAAGTATGAATCCGCCTTTGTCGAGCAGCTTCTTGAATTCTTCATAAGTGTCGGCTCTGTAAGTATTGTCGTCCCTGAAGGTTAATGCCTTCCGGTACAGATTATCCTGTATCTGATCAAGTAGGTGAACAATTTTCAGACTGAGATCTGTGATTTGCATGATGGACTTTTCCTTGGTATCTCTCCTGGCGACCTCTACGGTTCCATTCTCGAGATCTCTCGGGCCGATCGCGATTCTTACAGGAACGCCCTTGAATTCGTACTCCGAAAATTTCCATCCGGGCTTATGTGTGTCTCTTTTATCGTACTTTACCGAAATGCCCAGCTTTGTCAGATCCTCAGCTATCTTATCCGCTTTTTCATCGATGGCCTTCAGTTGTTCATCGGTCTTGTGAATGGGAATGATCACTACTTGTGTAGGCGCGAGTTTGGGAGGAAGTACCAAACCTTCATCGTCACTGTGCGCCATAATGAGCGCGCCCATCAGACGGGTAGAAACACCCCAGGAGGTCGCCCATACATATTCCTGCTTTCCTTCTTTGCTGGTGAACTTAACATCGAAGGCCTTCGCAAAATTCTGACCCAGAAAATGAGAGGTTCCTGCCTGTAAGGCTTTGCCATCCTGCATGAGCGCTTCTATACAATAGGTGTCAATAGCTCCGGCAAAGCGTTCGCTCTCCGTCTTGACTCCCTTGATTACAGGAACTGCCATTGACTTTTCTGCGAATTCGGTGTACACGTCCAGCATTTTTCTTGTCTCTTCCACGGCTTCCTCGGCGCTTGCATGGGCGGTATGTCCCTCCTGCCAGAGAAACTCAGCGGTTCGCAGAAAAAGACGTGTACGCATCTCCCAACGGACCACATTTGCCCACTGATTGATCAGCAATGGAAGATCCCGGTAAGACTGTACCCATCCTTTATAGGTATTCCAGATTATCGTCTCCGATGTCGGGCGGATAATTAATTCCTCTTCCAGTTTCGCTTCACTGTCAACTTCCACTCCGCTCCCGTCTTCCGCATTTTTTAACCTGTAATGGGTTACAATAGCACATTCCTTGGCGAAACCCTCAACATGTGATGCTTCACGGCTGAAAAAGGATTTGGGTATGAACAGCGGGAAATAGGCATTGCTGTGCCCGGTCTCCTTAAACTTTTTATCAAGTATGGACTGCATTTTTTCCCAAATTGCATAACCATAAGGTTTAATGACCATACACCCTCTGACCGCCGAATTTTCAGCTAAATCAGCCTTTATCACCAGGTCCTGGTACCATTGTGAGTAGTTCTGTGCCCTGCTGGGGAATTCTTTGGCCATAGATTGAATTTCTGTTTGGGGTTTGGTATGGTGTTTGCTTTCCGGGAAACAAAAGTAAGAATTAATCCAGCGAAAAAAATTTCACCCACATTCAATCCGGACTATAAAAGAAAGGAAAATATTATGAAAAAATTAAACGGTCTGCTTCTGATTTCCCTCGCGCTCTTCAGCGCCTCCTGTTCTTCCACCTATCAGGCGGGAACACCGGTTCCGGATGATATCTACTATTCAAGTTCCGATCCCGCACCGGCTGCACCGGCCAGAGCCACCTACCCTGCCACTCCTCCGGCACCGGCTCAGGATTATACCCAGGAAGGCAACAATTATAACCAGAATGCTGATCAGCAAAATTATACTGAACAGCAAAACACTTCCAGTGATTATTACCAGGATGGACAAGGCAATACGTATATAACCAACAATTACTATAACGACGACTATTACGACTATTCCTACTCTTCCAGGCTTCGCCGGTTCTATGGACCTGTTTATGGTTATGGTTATTATGATCCTTTCTATACTAATTCATACTTCTACGATTACTATCCAAGCTCATGGGGTGTGAGCATTTACTCGACCTATAACTGGTGGGCGCCTTCTTACTATTACAGTTCTCCTTTCTGTTATGGCGGCATCGGTATTTCGATTGGTTACAGTCCGATATTTTCTCCATGGTATTCGCCCTGGTACCACGACTGGTACTACCCCGGTTCATATTATCACGGATATTACAGACCCTACAGCGCCTATAATCATGGTTATTTTCATGGATATAATCAAGGATACAACCACGGATATTATGACGGCTACTACGGACAGGGTTACACTCCATATTACTACAACAGTTTCGATGCAACCAGCACTTACTACGGACCGCGTGGCGGAAGTTCTTCCAATAGTCCAAGATCGTCAGGTCGTCAAAGCAGCCTGAGTCCTATGTCACTGGGTGAAAAATATCAGATCGCCAGGCAGGAAGGAAGAATCAGTAATATCTCATCGGAAGGTTTACGTGGTAATGATTCAAGAAATCAGGATGCGGGTGGAAGTTTGCAGGAAAGAAAACAACAGGTAAATCCCGGACCTGACCGGAATAGTCCCGCACGTTCCGGTGAAAGCAAAGAAAGCATAGACCGGAATCCGCGTCAGACTCCTGTGAACAGCGGTGAGATGAGAGATAACAGCAACCAGGGTCGTGGTAACGGATCAATAACCAGGCCTTCACAGGGTGAAGTTCGTCCTTCAAACAATGCTGAGGGCGCCTCACCTGTGAGACAAAATCCTGCGGTGAGAGACAATCGTGATCAGGCGCCTTCCGGAGGAAATAACAATCAGGATATACGAAATAATTCTCCTGTTGATAAAAAGGTGAATGGTGAACAAAGACCTGCGAATCCGGTACGCCGTGAAGGCAATTCCGATATGCGTCCTGGCGCTCCTTCAAATATGAATGGTAACGGAGTGGAGAGAAACAACAATCAACCTTCGCGGAATACTGTGCCTCAGAGAAGTCCTTCTCAGGAATCAAGACCCGGAATGCGTCCTGAACAAAAGAACATAACGCAGCCCGAATCCAATCCAAGACAAAGGGATACTGAAATAAAAAACAATAATACACCACGCAGGCAGAGTTCAGGTTCTGAAATCAGAATGGAAGAAAAAGAAAGATCCGGCAGCCGCGAACTTAACCGTAGCAGGGAACATCAGTATGCCAACCCTTCACAGGAAAAAAATCCATCCAGGTCTGTCAGTCCAAGACAGGAAAGCAGGACCCCCATTCTCCAGCCGCGTAATGAGCCAAGACAATACAAACAGGAAAACTCCGGTGGAAGTCAGCAAAGAAACATCAATCCTTCCACCCCATCACGACAGGAAAACAATCGTGGCGGAAATCCCAGAAGATGACCAATGCCTTGTGTTAATTAAAACCATCAAATCTTTCCAATAAAATAACATCAGCCCGCATGAGAGGAATAGAATTTATCATGCGGGCTTTTATTAGCTCATGAATTATGAAAAAATTAACGGTAAGTATATTCAGTCTCCTTCTTATCACAGTTACGTCAAGCCGTGCGCAAACAGACCTGGATGCTTTCAGATACTCCAGGCATTCTCTTGGAGGAACTTCCAGGTCAGCGGCCATGTCGGGAGCGTTTGGAGCGCTGGGAGGGGACTTCAGCACCTTGGCTGCAAATCCGGCAGGAATTGGGATTTACAGGGGTTCTGAATTCAGTTTCAGCCCTTCAATCTATGTTGGTAAAACCGAATCCGGATTTCTCAATAACCTACAGGATGAAAGTAAATTCAATTTCAATTTCGGAAATATCGGATTTGTTTATACAAATACGCTGAGTAAAGACCAGGAAAGTCCGGGATGGAAAAGCTGGAACTTTGGCTTTGGCTATAACCGCATAAACAACTTCCATAACCGTAGCCTCTATGAAGGTTTCAATACGGAAAATTCCATGACGGATTATTTTGCGGAGAATGCAAACGGACTCGCTCCCGATCTGCTCGATCCCTTTTACGAAAATCTTGCCTGGAACACCTACCTTATCAATGATGACTCAACAAACCAATATACCTCCGCTGTTCCAAACGGAAATGTACTTCAGCGAAGAAATGTTGAGAGCCGCGGCGCGATCGGAGAAATGGATTTCACCTTCGGAGGAAACTACAGCAATCGTCTTTATATAGGAGGTACCCTTGGTTTCGCGACACTGAGATACGTTGAAGAAAGCAATTACGAAGAGCTGGATAAGGAAAATCTGATTGATTCGCTGAATCAGTTTGAATTCAATCAGAATCTTACGACAAGAGGTGTAGGATTTAATTTCAAGTTCGGAGCGATCTACCGTGTCAACGACTGGGTAAGGATCGGCGGCGCAATCCATACCCCAACCTGGTACAGTCTGAATGATAATTTCAGCAGTGAATTCCA